>CAVGKZ010000013.1:0-8232 GCA_963630025.1 bacterium
AACTACAGAATGTACATCTGCAAACTTGTGGAAGTTATTCTTTGAACATTACTAAACATCAGGCATGAAAGACATTGTAAATATAAGACGTTACGACAGTCCATGCGGCACATTGCTGCTCGGGTCATTTGGCGACAGACTCTGTATGTGCGATTGGCTGACTGCAAAGCACCGCAACGGTGTGGACAGTAGACTGAAGCGTATGTTGAAAGCTGAATTACAGGACGGAACATCCGGCGTGATAGAGCGCACAGAAGTTCAGCTCGACGAGTTCTTCACAGGCAAACGCACGGCCTTCGATGTCCCGCTGTTGCCCGTAGGCACTGACTTTCAGCGCAATGTGTGGAGCGAACTGCTCGCTATACCTTTCGGCACGACAGTTTCCTATGGGTATATAGCCCGGCGCATAGGTTCGCCGATGTCAGTGCGCGCCGTTGCCAATGCCGTTGGTTCCAACGCCCTTTCCATCCTTGTTCCCTGCCATAGGGTGATTGGCGGCAGCGGCCTGCTCACGGGATATGCCGGCGGACTTGCCGCCAAGCGTATGCTGCTGGAGTTGGAAAGTGTGGACGTTTGATAGTTTGTCCGTTTTGTTCACGTTCGGTCCAGGCATTTGCCTTGCAGCAAATGTCTTTTTGCAAGCATCTGGTTTATAGGATGTTGTAGAGACCACGAAAAATCATATCAATTTTGACCGAAAATCGATATGATTTTAGCCAAAGATTGATACAATTTTTCTCGTTAATTGCATGGATGGCATACATACAGTAGAACGAAGTGTACGGGGGATACAATGCTTTGCCGTACCATTCGCTCAAACTGGCTGACGTCTGCCTTAGTAGGCGCTGCGTCATCGCTGCGCCCGAATCAGGCTGCTGTACACGACTTAGCCGAGGCGATGTGTTTTAGCCGAGGGCGCGAGGACGCACGTCCCTACTAAGCCGACAACAGCCAAGGGAAACCTTAGTAGGCGCATTATATTTTCGAGTCAAGTCCTTTTTCTGGCTTTTACTCGTCAGGAAGGTTCAGAACAGTTGGTCTATATCTATCGACAAACCTATTTGGAAGTTCATGCCGTCGGTGAGCGGACTGTTCAGATAGTAATACTTCGGCTTGTAGCCAAAGAGGTTGTCGATGGCGGTTGTCAGCTTGACTGCCTTTCCGAAACGCTGCACGAGCGAGAGTTTCCATATGGTATAGGCTGGATAGCTCACGGTCAGCGTGCCTTGGCTTATGTCGTCATAGCTTTTATATTCCACATTGTCTACACCCGAAAGGAAGCGACCGTTCAGTCCGACGTTCAGCCTGTAGCTCTTGGTGAACTGGTGGTCATAGTCCACACGTGCGTTGACGGCGTGCTCGCGCGCCGGGATATACTGGTTGTTGATGGTGTTGCCCTTCTTGTCCTTTGCCAGTTGCTCCTTGGTGTAGGCATAGGTGATGCGTGCGGAGAAGCCATTGTTCCAACGAGCCTGCGCCCCTATCTCGCCGCCGCAGACGCTGTAGTCGTCCAGGTTGATGTATTGCATATAGGGCATATCGTCCACATTCGGCTTATAGAAGGGTGCCGATGTGGACAGTTTGTTCTTCACCTTATTATAATATACGGAGGCTGTAAAGTTGTAGTGACCCTTGGTATATTCTGCCGACACATTGAAGTTGTGGCTTGTCTCAGACTTCAGGTCTGGATTGCCCTCAACAATCCAGATATTCGACATGTTGAAGTTGTAGTATTTCTCCTTTAGCGATGGTGCACGGAAGCCCATGCCATAGCCGGCTCTTAGGGTGAGGTTGCGCAGAGGTTTGTAGCATGCATTGAGTTTGGGCGTAATGCGTGATATGTTGCCGTCAGAGAAGTGGTCATAGCGCAGTGCGCCCACAATCTCCCAATGGTCGGAGATGCGCCAGTCATACTGTGCGAAGGCATCGAAACTGTTCTGTTTGCGCGTGTTGCCGTCCAACTTGGTGTTGTAGAGATAGTCGTGCATGAAGTCAGAGCCGAAGGTCAGCACATCGCCTCGCCTGAAGGTGTGGTTGTAGAGCAGTCGAAAGGTGTTTTGCACGTTGCTGTAGTCACGGATGTCGAGACGTGCGATGCGCTGATAGGTCGACTTGTCATACTGGTCGAAGGCATAGCTCAGTTGCAGAGCATTGTCTGCGGTGATGTCCCAGTTCATCTTCAGTCCACCTGTGAAGTCGCGGTAGCGTTCGGGCTTGTCAGTGCTGCGCGCCGTTTCGCGGAAGAAGTATCCGGCACGCCCGGTGAGACTGAAGTTGTCCGTGGGTTTCCACGTCAGTTGGTCCTTCAGGTTCAGCGTCTTGTCGCCATATACCGTGGCTATCACACGCGTCACGGGGTCGTCGCCGCTGTGCACGTTGTAGTTGTCCGTGCGGTTGTGGTTGGCCGTGAGCATGTTGTTCCAGTGCTTGCTGTTCAGTCCGAAGGAGAGGCCGTAGCGTTGCTCGTTGTGCCTGGCATAGCGGGCGTTGACGTTGAGCGTCCACGGCTGCCGGTTGCGCTTGGTGATAATGTTGACTACACCGCCCGTGGCGTTGCTGCCATAGAGAGCCGATGCCGCACCCTTCACTATCTCTATGCGCTCCACATTGTCCATTGTGAGTCGTGTGAAGTCCACATCGTCCATGGTTTCGCCTGCAAGACGTTCGCCGTCAACGAGGAAGAGCACGCCCTGTCCGCCGAAGCCGGAGAAGTTGAGGTGGGTCTGTTGGTTCATGGCATAGGAGAACTCCACTCCGGGCAGTTCCTGTTGCAGCAGGTCCTGAATGTTGGTGGCGTCGAGCCGGGCTATGTCCTTTGCCGTGATGACGCGCGTCTGTATGGGCGAGTCTTTCAGAAACTTGGGAGTGCGTGTGCCTGTCACCACCACTGCGTCCAGGTCAAACTGCTTGCTGATGGAGTCGGTGCTGACGTTGTCCTCGGCTTGTGACATTACGGCCAGCGGACATGCCAACATCAGTGAGGATGCTAAAAACTTCGTGAACATTGGGGTCTTAGTATGGATACTTGTAGTTTATGGTGAGATGGCATGCCGTACCGCTGGGCGAAAGATAGTTGGCCAGTTGCAGTGCGGCGTATGTCCCGTCTTTCAGACGGAGTATGAACACGTGGTTGTTGTGGGAGAACGAAGGAGGCATGGGCGGTATTTCTAGCGTGAGCCATGAGGAAATCACCTTGTTGATGGCTATGCCCTGCGACGGCACGTAGCTTTGCAGCATCAGCTTCTGACTGTCCCACACCTCGTTTTCGCTCCATTCGTCTGCGGTGAATGTCTTGTCGTGAAACTCACTGCTCGTCTCGGGCAACAGGTCCATCGAGGTGTATTGGGTTTCCAGCGCGGCTCCGCCGTTGGTGCGCACGTTGTTGCGGTGTACAGCAATGGTCCAGCTCTCCGGGTCTGTCTGCGCTGCGGTAGGGGTGTAATAAGCAAAAGAGTTGTTCTTGATGCCCTGCTTGAACACGTCAAACCAGTACATGTATTGTCCGGCCTTCTGTTCCTGTGTGGCCGCATTGTGGCCTTCCTCCGTCTCGTCCTTGTGGCCGGTGGAATCCATAGGTATTGGATAGGTGGCAAACTCCGTCTGCGCCTTTTGCAGGGCGGCGGTGTCGCCGGCTTCCGCAAGCTGATGCAGGTGGTTGAGGTCTATGTAATACCAGTCTGTCCAACTGGTTGCGTCAACCATCAACTGCCCCTCTGCCGGGACAATGGTTGCTGGAGGTTGGTCGTATATACCATCAAAAATACCGTTGCAGGCGGTAAGCATAAGTATGCTTGCGCCTACAACGGCATTTTTCAGACAATCTTTTATCCAAGCCATTGGTGTTATTTCTGCAAGAACTTCTTGCCGTTGATGATTACCACGCCCTTGTAGTCGCTGCCTACCTGCTGACCGCTGAGGCTGTATGCCTTGTTGCCCTTTGCAGTCTCAGTGGCGTTTACAGAAGAGATGCCCGCTGTTGGGTTGGTGAATCTGGAAACAATCTGGAAAGGCATAGACCCCATCTGAAACGTGTTCACGATGTCGGCCACGGCAGTGCCGTTGTATTTCACGAGGATGTCGTTTTGCATGGCGGCGTTGAACGTGTAGTCCTTGTCCATTGTGGTCGTGCCGTTGCTGACGGCGGTGAAGTGGAAGGTCAGTCCGTCGTTGGCATAGTCATGGTAGTATCCGCCCTTTTCCTCATTGTATGTGAGTCCCTTCACGGTGTAGGTGCCGAGTGTGAGGTCGCCCATCACGGTGCCGTCGAGCGTGTAGGTGGGTATCTCCACGTCAACCTTCTCCTCCTCGCCGTCCTTGTATTTGCGCACGTTGTAGGTCACGCTCGCGTTCTGGAAGTTGTAAGCTCCACCTACAGAGACATAGAGCGGAGTGGCTGTCACGGGCTTGATGTAGTAGGCGTCTACAGTGTAGGTCAACTCATACGGCATGCTGCCATATTTGAACACGGCCTTGAGCGACATCTTGTTTTCAGCCATGCTGTAAGAACCGGACAACTTTCCGTTTACGGCTTTCTCCTCACCTGCGGCATTGGTTGTTGTGGTGGAGAAGTCCTGCTCTGCGAGAGTGACGAGATGAGTGGTCTGGTCCATTGTGAAAGCAGCATCCTTCACTGTGAACGACGGGATGGTTGCCATTCCTTGCATGGTCGGGAAGGTGATGTCGCCCGTAGTTCCGGAGGTCATGGCAAACTGTATTGTGTCGCTTTCGCTGGTGTTGTTTGCCGTCAGCACACTTGTTGACGATGCACCTGAAAAGTTCATGGCACCGTGCATCTGTGCCATCATGTTGCCTGCCATCAGTATGGCACACACAAGAGTAGAAATTTTCTTCATGATTATCTTTATGTAAATATAGTGTTGTTATCCTTCAGTCTTTGTCCGCGTTTTCTTCTCCGATACGGTCCTTGCCGCTATACAGCCAGAACCCGACAATCAGAGCAATGAACACCACGAGTATGCTTACCATCTCCACAACGTGATTGCCCGGGTCCACCCAGATTTCCTTGAAGAATCCGTTGCGCGCCGCAACCTCCACGGCCGTCCAGAACACAATTACCGTGGCGAGCGACATTCGCAGGTTTCTGCCCCATGAGCCTATGTGCAGTTGCTTCTTGAACATCAGGGCTGCTCCAATCAGGCAGAACACCGCCACGCCATATGTAACCGGGTGCGTGGTGCCGAGAAACACTGGGTCGTAGCAGAACATCAACACGAGGTAGAGACCCCACATCATCACGTTCCACTCCATGAAACTGACTATGCTGGCGTGGTGCGCCATAGGGCGCAGCTCCACACGTCCCTTTACACCGCAGTGGTCTTGTATCCAGCGTATGAAGTCGCAGCCGGTTCGAGTGCAGAACACATACATCACGATGAACATCATCCACATTCCGAACGTGGCTGGCATGATGAGATATTCCGGTCGCGAACCGCGTATGGCCTTCAGTTCAGCGCGGCTGAAATTCTCCAAAGGTGTTCCGTTGACGGTAAAAGTGTGGCTCACTCCCACGCCATTGACGTACTCCGTAGCGGTTTGCACAATGCCGTTGCCTGTCAGGTCGCAGTGCACACCGTAGCGTTGGGCATAATAGGCAAAGAGAAACTCTACCCAACCGGTCCAGAAAAGCAGTGCACCAGCCATGCCGAACACTGTCTGTTTGGTGTCGCCCTTAACGAAAACACCCCAAATAGTAATGACCAGTCCGACAAAGCCCATGGCAAATGCGGAATAATGCAATACTGTAGGTTCAAGCACGTGTTCCATGACAATCATCATGGCATGCCCCAAAGGCATCAGTAGCAAGATAATGAGCAACGACCCGATAGTCTTGCCGAGATGTAATTGTTTCGCCATCGTTTTTTTGTATGCTGTTGTAAATCCGTTATGTGTGTGTTCTGTCGTAAATTCGAGTGCAAAGTTACAGATATTGGCTTGGCTGTGTAATACTTAAAAGTTATGATTTGACCATTATTCCGCGTCGTGGTCCTATTCCCAAGTTTTCGGACTTGGAAGTAGTGGCGTTATCCCTGCCGGCAGAGACAGAGAGCATTGACAGCGAGAAATGGTTGTTTGACTATAAATTGCAAGAATGCAAGGGCAACATTCCCAATCTTATATCCCGGAGACAGCGGTCAATGACCGCATGAAGAAAACAGCAGGCTTGTGTGAGGAGTTACGCAAAAGAATGGCCATGAGAATGGATGGCGGAGAGGAACAATTCTTTATTGACTCTAACCTACGGGTAGATTAGAAACAAATGGAATGAGATTTAACGTATTTGACCTCCATTTATGTTGTTTCTGAGTTAGAGTATAATATTTTTCAGTCACATAGCTCACTATGCTCTTTCAAAGAAGCCAGCAAAACCGCCTAAAAATACAGGACAAACTTGAGGAATTTATTCTTTGAACATTACTAAAGCAACACTTTTGTCCTGCAAACTTGTTCTTTGCTTGAAATAAAGTACTATTTTTGCAAAAACCGAACGCCCGTTTGCAACGTGACAGAGACGCGTTTTTTTCTCTTCGGAAATATCGCTCGTTCTTGCAGCAATGGGTGGCCTTAGCTACACAAACGTCATGGACGGCTACAGGATAGTGATATACACACGCAGTGCGGACATACCTCTCATGCAGTGCAGAGACTTCTTCCACAGCACCCAGCTGTTCCGCATATATGAGCAGACTCCACGCCACAGACCGCTCATGGTGGTGGCGTTTGCCGGCAATGAGCCAAAAGCCCACTTGCTGGCCGTGGTTCGCTATCGGTGGTCGCTGCTTCCACCATATCTGTTCACGCGCTGCAGAGTGATGGGCGAAGGCGATTATGCCGGTGTGGAGCCTGACGATGGAGAAAGTCTGTTCGGTTTGATGCTCAACGCCCTTACCCGCAGACTGCGCCATCGGGTACTTTATGTAGAGTTCAGCAACTTGTCGCGAAAAATGTTCGGCTATAAGGAGTTCCGTCGGGCAGGCTATTTCCCGGTACACTGGATGGTTGTGTACAACTCTCTCCACAGCCGTGAACCGGAAGGGCGACTGAGCGAGCGGATGAAGCGGCACATAGCCCGTGCCGAGAAGCGCGGTGTGACAACGACAGTGGTTGACAACGCGGACGACCTTCAGTCGTTTGTGCGCCTTATGCAAGCCCACAACCGACTGAAACCGCGCCGCCACATACCCGACATCGCCTTTTTCAGAGGTCTTATGACTGAAGGAAACGACGGCGACACGCGCCTGTTTATTTCCAAATATAAGGGACATACTGTGGGTTGTTGTGCCTGTGTCTATTGGGGAGGCAACGCCTACGTGTGGCATTTGGCTTCGCTTCGCAAGAGTTTCGTCAAGCTTCATCCCGATGCGGCTACTGTTTGGGCGGTGATAAAGCACGCACACGCCAATGGCTACAGTCACATCGTTTTCATGGATGTCGGTCTTCCTTTCCGCCGAAACCGTTTTCGCGAATTTATTCTGCGTTTCGGCGGCAAACCGGTAAGTACCTATCGGTGGTTCTTGGTGACCGTCGGTTGGATCAACAAAGTGTTTAAGTGGATATACAAGGATTGAAATGCGGCTTGGTTCTTTTCAAGTGCATTGTCTGTAGTAGGCACTGCGTCCCGAGAATGTTTATTGGACTTTTACTCCCAAGGGAGCAGCGCCTACTAAGGCTTCCCGTTACACATCTCTTTGTGCAAAGGCTGAGACTTGGGCTTTTTACAAATAACTGGGGGCAATATTCATTTCCAAAGCATACATTCGTTTATCTCATAGAAATTTAATACCTTCACATCAAAATTAAATAAGTTATCCTACTATGGCAGATTTGAATAGGCTAAAAGTGGTACTAGTTGAGCAAAAGAAAACCGGAAAATGGTTGGCTGACCAACTAGGGAAGTCTACATGTACCGTAAGTAAATGGTGCAGTAACACTGTACAGCCGGATTTAGTGACTTTAAATGCGATAGCAAATCTTCTTGATGTCAACGTTGCATCCTTATTAGTCGATAATAAAAATAATGAATAGAATCAATTCTTGATATGGCAATGAAAACGAACACCCCATTAAACTATATAAGCTTGTTCAGTTGTGCAGGCGTAGGATGTTATGGCTTTAAGCAAGAAGGATTTTCATGTATTGCTACAGTCGAATTGGAAGAAAGAAGACTTCAAATTCAGAAATATAATAACAAATGCAAATCTGGTTATATAGCCG
>CAVGKZ010000014.1:0-33182 GCA_963630025.1 bacterium
CAAAACTACAGAATGTACATCTGCAAACTTGTGGAAGTTATTCTTTGAACATTACCTAACAGAAGAGAATCATAGAAAACATAAAATAAGAAGAGGCATGATACTTTTTTTCAAGACCCCACAGAAAAGCATTATCGCAACCGAGTGTGACCACCGCTTGGCCGACAATGAGATTGAAGAACTGTGCTGGCTGTATGGCGACGCCACACTTGTAGACGGCGAAACGCTTGAAGGCAACTTTGTTGGCCCGCGCCGTGAGATGGTAACCCCATGGAGCACAAATGCCGTAGAGATAACCCAGAACATGGGACTCAGCGGCATTTCGCGCATAGAGGAGTACTTCCCCGTGGCCAACCCCGACGCCGAGCACGACCCGATGCTGCAACGTATGTATGAAGGACTTGACCAAAAGGTGTTCAACGTGAACCATAAGCCTGAGCCAATCAAGCATGTGGAGAATCTGGAGGAATACAACGAGCAGGAGGGACTGGCGCTGTCGAAGGAGGAAATGGAGTATCTGCACAAGATAGAAAAGGAACTCGGACGGCCTCTGACCGACTCGGAGATATTCGGTTTCGCGCAGATAAACTCTGAGCACTGCCGCCACAAAATCTTCGGAGGCACGTTTGTAATAGACGGAAAGGAAATGGAGTCGAGCCTTTTCGCCATGATAAAGAAGACTACAAAGGAAAACCCCAACAAGATACTGTCGGCCTATAAGGACAACGTGGCCTTTGCCCAAGGTCCTGTGGTGGAGCAGTTTGCCCCGAAAGACCAGTCCACAAGCGACTACTTCGTCGTTAAAGACATCGAGAGCGTCATCTCGCTCAAGGCCGAGACCCACAACTTCCCCACAACCGTGGAGCCGTTCAACGGTGCAGCCACAGGTACTGGCGGTGAAATACGCGACCGTATGGGCGGTGGCACTGGTTCGTGGCCTATCGCAGGTACGGCAGTATACATGACTTCATATCCCCGCCTCAAGGAAGACGAGCTTAGCACCCGCGTAGGCGGCGGCGAGCACGGCTGGGAAGAGCTGCTTCCGGTGCGCCAGTGGCTGTATCAGACTCCCGAACAGATACTTATAAAGGCATCAAACGGTGCGAGCGACTTCGGAAACAAGTTCGGCCAACCGCTCATCTGCGGTTCTCTGCTCACGTTTGAGCACAAGGAGGGCAACGAGAAATATGCCTACGACAAGGTAATCATGCTGGCCGGAGGCGTGGGCTACGGCACCAAACGCGACTGTCTGAAGAAAGAGCCGCAGAAAGGCAACAAGGTAGTCGTGGTAGGTGGTGACAACTACCGCATCGGTCTGGGCGGAGGCTCAGTGTCGTCGGTAGACACTGGTCGCTACTCCAACGGTATCGAACTGAATGCCGTGCAGCGCGCCAACCCGGAGATGCAGAAGCGTGCCTACAACCTTGTGCGCGCTCTGTGCGAAGAGGATGTCAACCCCGTGGTGAGCATTCACGACCACGGTTCTGCAGGCCACTTGAACTGTCTGTCGGAGCTTGTGGAGGAGTGCGGAGGCAGCATCGACATGACCAAACTGCCCATCGGCGACAAGACGCTCAGCGCAAAGGAGATAATAGCCAACGAGAGCCAGGAGCGCATGGGACTGCTCATCGACGAGAAACACATAGAACACGTGCGCAAGATAGCCGAGCGCGAGCGTGCACCGATGTATGTGGTGGGCGAAACCACTGGCGACGCACACTTCAGCTTCGTGCAGGGCGACGGTGTGAAGCCGTTTGACCTCGACGTGGCGCAGATGTTCGGCCACTCGCCAAAGACGATAATGACCGACAACACGGTGGAACGCCACTACGAAAACGTAAGTTATACGGGAAAGGCAGGCAGCTTCGACGGCATAGACGCACACATCGGACGTGTGCTCCAGCTTGAGGCAGTGGCCTGCAAGGACTGGTTGACCAACAAGGTGGACCGCTCCGTGACCGGAAAGATAGCACGCCAGCAGTGCCAGGGTGAACTCCAGTTGCCGCTGAGCGACTGCGGCGTCGTGGCTCTCGACTATCGTGGACGCAAGGGAATAGCCACTGCGCTGGGTCATGCACCGCAGGCAGGACTGGCTTCGCCCGAAGCCGGAAGCGTGCTCTCGGTGGCCGAGGCTCTGACCAACATCGTTTGGGCGCCATTGAGCGAAGGCATGACAAGCCTTAGCCTGTCGGCTAACTGGATGTGGCCGTGCCGTTCGCAGGAAGGCGAAGACGCACGACTCTACTCTGCCGTAAAGGCACTGTCTGACTTCTGCTGCGACATACACGTAAACGTGCCCACTGGCAAGGACTCGCTCTCCATGAGCCAGCAATATCCCAATGGAGAAAAAATCATATCTCCGGGAACCGTAATCGTCAGTGCTGGCGGTGAGGTGTCGGATGTAAGGAAGGTTGTGTCACCAGTAATCGTGAACGACAAGCGGGCATCAATCTTCCACATAGACTTCTCGTTCGATGAGCAACGCCTGGGAGGCAGTGCCTTTGCACAAAGCCTCGGCAAGGTGGGCGACGACGTGCCTACGGTGAAGAACCCGGAGTACTTCTGCGACGCATTCAACGCCGTTCAGGAACTCGTAAGCCGTGGATGGATAATGGCCGGACACGACATTTCGGCCGGCGGTCTCATCACTACGCTACTCGAAATGTGCTTCGCCAACACCAAGGGCGGCCTGCACATCAACCTGCACGACCTCTGCCCCGACGGCGATATAGTCAAGACTCTGTTCGCTGAGAATCCGGGCGTGGTGATTGAAGTGGCCGAAGAGCACCAGGCAGAGATGAAAAAGCTGCTCGAAGACGCAGGAGTGGGCTTCGCAAAAATCGGTTATCCCACACCGGACAACCGCACACTGACACTGAAACTCAACGACAGCGAGCACGAGATAGACATAGAGCAGATGCGCGACCTGTGGTTCAAGACTTCCTACCTGCTTGACCGCGACCAGAGCAAGAACGGTTGCGCAAGCAAGAGGTTCATCAACTACGCCGAGCAACCCATCGAATACAACATCAAGCGCGGCTTCACAGGCAAGCTGTCCCAATACAACATCTCGCCAGACCGCCGCACCCCGAGCGGCACCAAGGCTGCCATCATACGCGAAAAGGGAACCAATGGCGAGCGCGAAATGGCCTACTCGCTCTATCTGGCCGGTTTCGACGTGAAGGACGTGATGATGACCGACCTCATCAGCGGTCGCGAGACACTGGAAGACATCAACATGATTGTGTTCTGCGGAGGCTTCTCCAACAGCGACGTGCTCGGTTCGGCCAAGGGATGGGCGGGGGCATTCCTCTACAATCCCAAGGCAAAGGAGGCACTCGACAAGTTCTATGCCCGCAAGGACACGCTCTCGCTCGGTGTGTGCAACGGTTGCCAGCTGATGATGGAGCTTGGACTAATCACAAGTGGCGACGAGAAGAAGAGCAAGATGCTGCACAACGACTCAAGGAAGTTCGAGTCATCGTTCCTCGGAGTGGAAGTTCCGCAGAACAGCAGCGTAATGTTCGGCTCTCTGAGCGGCAGCAAGCTCGGTATATGGGTGGCTCACGGCGAAGGCAAGTTCTCCCTGCCCTATCCCGAAGAGCACTACAACGTGGTGCTGAAGTACGCTTACGACGAATATCCAGGCAACCCCAACGGCTCTGACTATGCCGTTGCAGGTATAGCTTCGCAGGACGGCCGCCATTTGGCCATGATGCCGCACCTGGAGCGCGCCTGCTTCCCGTGGAACAACGCCTACTATCCGCTCAACAGAGTGGGCAGAGACGAGGTGACACCGTGGATAGAAGCATTCGTCAACGCACGCGAATGGATAGAAAAAGTAAATGAAGAGTGAAGAACGAAGAGTGAAGAATTCATTTGAACGAAGAATGAATTCTTCACTCTTCACTTTGCAAATAAATTCTTCACTCTTCGTTCTTCACTCTTCACTTAATTGCGTATGTCCAACATATACATTGAGAGCTTCAAGACGTTCTTCAAGATAGGTATGTTCACCTTTGGCGGAGGCTACGCCATGATAGATATAATCGAGAAGGAGGTTGTTGACAACCACAAATGGGTGACAAAGGAGGACATGCTCGACATTATAGCCATTGCGCAGAGTTGCCCTGGAGTGTTTGCCATAAACATCAGCACCTTCATAGGCTACAAGATGCGCAAGACGAAAGGGGCGTTGTGCACCTCTATTGCAACCGCCCTGCCATCGTTCCTCATCATTCTGCTCATTGCGATGTTCTTCCACCAGTTTGAAGACAACCGCATTGTGGCTGCCATCTTCCGTGGAATACGCCCGGCAGTAGTGGCTCTGATAGCCGTACCCACGTTCAACCTTGCCAAGAGTGCAAAGATTGGCTGGACCAACTGCTGGATTCCCGTGGCCGGAGCACTTGCAATCTGGGCATTGGGCGTGTCGCCGATAGCGATAATAGCCATTGCCGGCATCGGCGGCTACCTGTATGGAACGTTCATAAACCCTACTGAGAAATGATTTTCCTGCACCTTTTCACCACATTCTTCATCATCGGACTGTTCGGATTCGGCGGTGGCTACGGCATGCTGTCGCTCATTCAGGGCGAAGTGGTACACAATTGGCACTGGATGACCACCAGTGAGTTTACCGACATCGTGGCTATAAGCCAGATGACTCCCGGCCCTATCGGCATCAACAGTGCCACCTACTGCGGCTATACAGCCGTCTACAACGCAGGATATGGCTCTGCCATGGCAGTGCTTGGCAGCTTTACGGCCACGTTTGCGCTCGTTCTGCCATCGTTGGTGCTCATGATTCTGATTAGCAAGATGTTTCTCAAGTATATGAACACTCCCGCCGTGCAGGCGGTGTTCAGCGGTCTGCGCCCTGCCGTGGTGGGACTTCTCGGAGCGGCGACCCTGCTTCTGATGACTCCCGACAACTTCTCCACGCCCGAAGAAAACCCCTGGCAGTTTTGGATAAGCGTTGCGCTGTTCGCCGCAACGTTCATCGGAACCAAATACATGAAAATCAATCCCATCCGGATGATATGCTACAGCGGTCTGGCCGGACTGCTTTTGCTATACTGAGTAATGTTCAGAAAACGCCTTGAACAAGTCTGTAGATATGCTGAGTAATGTTCAAGAAACGCCTTGAGCAGGTCTGAAGAATGTGTCCATTTGTGCTTTTTGAACATTGCTGACCATTCTTTTCCAAGTGCGAGTTGCACTGTTTCAAGCCTAAAAAAGTTATTAATTAAGATTAATCCGACATTACTTTTCTATGATTTGTCGGTCATATAGATAACTTTGCGACATATTTACAATCAGAACCCACCTTAAAAAGGATAGAAACATGAGAAAACAGTATTTGTTTTTGGCCACACTGATGGCCGGCGGACTGCTTTTGAGCAGTTGCGCAAGCAAGAAAGAACTGGAGAACTGCAAGCTTGAGAACCGCGAACTCTCCAGCAATTACCAGAAGGCCAAGGAAGATTTGGCAGCCAGCAAAGCGCAGGCTTCGGGCTTGTCTGACCAACTGGAACAGCAGAAGACGGCTTACGCAGCACTTCAGGCCTCGCTCGACAAGAGTCTGACCAACGCCAGCCAGAACAACGTGAGCATAGACAAGCTCGTTGACCAGATAAACGAGTCGAACCAATACATACGCCATCTGGTGGAAGTGAAGAGCAAGAGCGACTCGCTCAATATGGTTCTCTCCAACAATCTCACCCGTTCGCTCAGCCGCGAAGAGCTGAAAGAGGTGGATGTGCAGGTGCTTAAGGGCGTGGTATATATCTCCTTGGCCGACAATATGCTCTACAAGAGCGGCAGCTACGAGATAAACGACCGTGCGGCCGAGACGCTGAGCAAGATTGCCAAGATAATAAAGGACTACAGCGACTACGACGTTCTCATTGAAGGAAACACCGACGACGTGCCTGTAAACACCACGGCTGCATCAATGAAGAACATCCGCAACAACTGGGACTTGTCGTGTCTGCGTGCCTCAAGCGTTGTCCAGGCTCTGCAAAACCAGTACGGTGTTGACCCGAAACGCCTCACCGCAGGAGGCCGCGGCGAGTACAATCCGCTTACTGCCAACACCACAGAAGTGGGCAAGCAGCGCAACCGCCGCACACAAATCATCATCACGCCGAAGCTCGACCAGTTCATGGACCTCATAGACAAGGCTCCTGAGTCTGACAAATAAGGGCGATTGTCCAGCGAAAAAGGGGAGCGATACAGTCAGTTTGTTGGCTGTATCGCTCCCCTTTTTCGTTGGTTGGCCAGTGCCTGCCACGGCTTTCGGCCGCTGTTTGCAAGAGATATGGTGCCCACGCCGTACCGTTTGTGCAAACCGGCAAGCTCTTTCACTCTTTCGGATCGATTGGCGAGGCGAGGCACCGTACCTCATGCGCATCGGCACTTGTTGGCTATGGCTACTGCGTAGACACCTTTTCACTTCCTCCCGCTGTCGCTTACCATGGTCTTTACGGTCGTGTTGAAGTCCGTGGCTGCCATGAGTTGCTCTATGGTGAGGTGCATACGGTAGTGCCAGTAGTTGTGCGGATTGGCCGGAACGTTTATCCTTTCGCTGTCCATGTCGGGGCGACGAAGCTGCTCACTTATGGAGAGCCAGTCTTGAAGCGACACGAGACACAGCATGGACGGGCACAGCAGATGGCGCGCCACGATGTCCTTGGCCAGCCAACCCGGCAGCGGGTGGGGTGCAGAGCCGCCCCTGTGGAGCATTGTGCGGTAGTAGTCCTGCGTGCGTTCCGGGTCTTCGTCCCACCACTGGCGCAGCGTAGGCATGTCGTGGGTGAATATTGTGCACACCGAACGGTAGGGATTGCGCGACAAGTGGCCGAACCTCACGCCATACTCCTTGGGCATCGACTGTATTTCGAGCGACAGTATGCGCAGGTCGTTGAGCGTTCCCGGCACACACGACGGCACCATTCCCAGGTCTTCAGCGCACGGCAACATCCTCGTTGACTGCGTAAGCAGCGACAGTTTCTTCAGGGCTTCACTGCGCCATAGCGCATCGTTGCGACGGTAATAGTAGTCGTCGTAAAGGCGGTTGAAGCAGTTCTTCTCCTCTTCGGAGAGCGATTCAAACACGAAATCGTTCTGCACACCGACACGCGGATGATACAAGCGGTCGTTGGAGCGGTCTCTGACAAACAGCACGTCGCTTATCAGCCGATAGAGTTTCTCCTTTACGTCGTTGCTGTCCTGTCCGCCTTCAGCGGCAAAGGCGGCCTCCACCTTGCGCTGGGTGTCATATTCCGGGCGCATAGAGTAGTGGTTTTCGCCCCTTTTTTCCATATATTTAGCAGCCACACAAGCCGCCTTGTCGCCAAACAAAGTGTTGAGTATGCCGCCGGTAATATACGGTTGCAGATAGTCGTCCTCACGGAAAGGCAGTCCGTAAGCCTCTATCTCCTCGCACGTCATGCCCCTCGACGGCACAAATTGTCCCAGCAGACCGTGGACAGAGTGGGTGGGTATCTCCCAAATGCGGAAGAAACCGAGCACGTGGTCTATGCGGTAAGCGTCGAAATACTCCGCCATTTTGCGGAACCGGGCCACCCACCACGAGCAGCCGTCGGCCATCATAGCGTCCCAGTTGTATGTCGGGAAGCCCCAGTTCTGACCCTTGTCGGAGTAAGCGTCGGGCGGAGCACCCGTCTGACCGTTCATGTTGAACAGTTCCGGCTGCATCCATGCGTCCACGCCGTAGCGGCTTATACCGATGGGGATGTCGCCTTTCAGCACCACGTGCATGGCCTGTGCATGGTTGTGCGCCGCCTTGAGCTGGGCGTCGAGCACATATTGCACATAATACCAAAAGCCGGCGGCCCGGTAAGCCTTGGTGCGCGGATTGCCGTAGTCGGCCACAAGTGCCTCGTCCATGCGGCTGTTGCTTGGCCAGAGGTCAAATTGCGCCGTGCCGTAGGTGTCGCGCAGATGGCAGAATGCCGCATACGGCACGAGCCAGTGGGCGTTGCGGGCAAAGAAGTCCTTGAACTGTTTGCTGCGCATGGCCGTCTGCCCCTCCTGGGCATACAGCAGGCGCAGATAGTCCATTTTTGCCGCTATCATGCGCTCATAGTCTATGGCCGGCAGGGCGTTGAGTTCCGTGCGCAGAGCCTCAAACCGCTTGCGCTCGGCGGCATCCTTCAGCTCCGGAAGTTGCCTGAAGTCGGCATATTGGGGGTGCAGGGCATAGATGCTGATGGAGTTGTAGGGATAGGAGTCGGTCCACTTGTAGTCCACGGTGGAGTCGTTCACGGGCAACAGTTGCAACACTTTCTGTCCCGTCTTGGCCACCCAGTCCACCATCAGGCGCAGGTCGCCGAAGTCGCCCACGCCGAAGCTGCCCTCCGAGCGCAGTGAGAACACCGGCACAACCGTGCCGGCGGCGCGCCAGGGCGCCATGTCGAAGCGTGCTTCAGCCAGTTCGCACACCACCGCCTCGCCGCTGCTCACCTGCGGCAGCTGAAACGTGCGGTTGCAGCCAAGTTCCCAGATGCAGCCTCCGTCCCGGTCTTCACCGAGAATGACGAACTTATATTCAAAACCGTCGGAACTGAACTCCGCAGGGTCGAGCACCGCAATCCACTCGCCGGGCTGCTGCTCCGTCATGGCCACAGCCTTCACCGCAGCCCAGGCTCCCACGGCAATGTCGCCGCCGAGCAGGGCGAGCCGCTGGCCGGAGCGCAACTGCGGAGCGCGCACCTTGAGCACCACCGATGCCTCGCCGCCCACTGGCGTCTTGGCTTTCGACGTCTTGCGCGAAGCCACGCAACCCGTGTAGGCTGCGGAGTATAGATGAGCGTCTTCGGGAATGTCTATCCACTTGTCCCAAACCACATATCTCGATGCCCTCTTGGCCGCCATTGTGATGCGGTGAGGCTCCACGAGCCACTCGTGACGATGGGGCTTGCCGTCGCGGGTCACGCTGTAGTAGTAGTCCACGTGGCCGTCCTTGTCCACCGTCCTCGGCGTTTCGCATGTCCAAAGCCGTCCGTCGGCCGAGGTCATGCGCAGACTTTCCGCCACTGACGCGTCGTCTCCGGGGAAATTGACCCACAGAGCCTCGCCGTCCACAGCGCAGTAATCAATGTTGAACTGTATCTTCATGGTGGTAAAGTATTAGATTTTCCGGTCGTTACACTATGCGGTAGTAGCCCTCTTTGCGAGGTTTCGGCTCCTTCATGGGGCCTTCGGCATAGCCGAGCGACAGTGCGCCTACGCCCATCAGCCCCTCGGGCAGTCCCCACTTGGCCATGAGAGCCTTGCCCTCGGGCGTGGAGAACATCTCTATCTCGCGGTTAATCCAGCATGAAGCCAGTCCCACGGCGTGAGCGGCGAGCATCATGTTCTCCAGCACGCAACTGCCGTCCTGCAGCGAGTTGTGTCCTCCGTCGGGTGCAAACACCAGTACGTATGTGGGAGCGTCGTAGTAAGGATTGGTGTCCACGCCCATCACCTTGGCGTTCATGTCAGCCAGCTGCTTCAGGTCAGCCTCGTTCTGCACGGCCACAATATACGGATCCTGACGTCCCTTTGCCGTCGGCGCATACGTGCCAGCCTCCAGCACAGCCTTCAACTCGTCGTCTTTCACCTGTTCGTTGCTGTAACGGCGGCAACTGCGCCGCGTCTTGATGTTTTCCAATACTTCATTCATAATATTTATCCTCCGTTTTTATGTTGTTTCCTCCGTTATTCTCGGGCGTTGCACAGCCCTATACAAAGGTAAGACAAATGGATGACCGCACAAAAATATGCAACGCTTTTTTGGGTTCTTCTGTTAAATGCATGGATAGCATATTTTCAGAACCCACCGTGAAATATTTAGTCATGCAACTTGCAGGTTATCATCCGTCCCCCAAAAAACCGATATGATTTTGCCCAAAGATTGCGCATATTTTCGCCAAAGATTGCATGCATTTTCGAGTAAAATTGATGCAATCTTTCCTGAGGGAAGGGAAAGAAATTATAGAAAAGGACAGAGAGACGAGCAGCCACGAGCAAACTTAGTAGGCGCAGCGTCCTCGCTCCGCCCCTCAAGGCAAATGCCAAACAAACATTTTCGGGCGTGGACGCAGCGCCTACTGAGCCTTCCGACTGTGCTGAGGAAAGGGACGCACGCCTACTAAGGCTTTCGATTGTGCTGAGGAAAGGGACACAGCGCCTATAAGCCAGCCCTTTTAGTATGAACGGTAGTGCCTCCTATGCACTTTAGTGAGCCGCCCTCGATTACATCTCCTCACGATACCATTTCGAGTACTCCACGTAGTGTGCGGCGAAGCTCTCAGCCTGGTCGGGACGCGTCTTCTTGATGAATTTGGCTGGCACACCGCCCCATATCTCGTGCTCGCCAATCTTGGTGCCTTGCAGGACGAGTGCTCCGGCGGCCACAATGGCACCCTCGCCCACATCACAACCATCGAGCAGCGTGGCACCCATGCCCACCAGTGCTCCGTCGCGCACTGTACAAGCGTGGACAGTGGCGTTGTGGCCGATGGAAACGTTGTTGCCTATGGCCACAGGGCCAGTGGTGTTGGTCACGTGGATGCACGCCCCGTCTTGCACATTGACGGCGTTGCCCATCGTGATGGGGGCCACGTCGCCGCGAACCACTGCGTTGAACCATACCGAGCACTCGTCGCCCATCGTCACTTCGCCCACAATCGTGGCGTTCTCGCTGAAATAGCAGTCCTTGCCCCACTTCGGAGCAAGTCCCTTTATTGATTTTATCAGTGCCATTACTTATAAGTTTTTGCTTTACTTTCGATGCAAAATTACCGAAAAACGCGCAATGAGAGGCAATTTGACGTCACTTAGTCCTCCAAGGCCGGCTTCATCCGCAAGTTCAGCTGGTAGATTGCCGGCAGAAGGATGCAGAGCGAGAACACAATGGCGAGGGTTATGTGAATCCAGTTGCCGCCGAAAATGTCCGAGAGCGAGGCTTCGGGGTCGGGCATCACGTTGCAAAGCACGAAGGCGATGGTGTTGTTGACCCAATGGAGCACCACGCCCGGCACGATGCTGTCGGTGCGCCAGCACATCCAACCGAGCAACAGTCCGGCTATAAACGCGTGTGGCATCTGCGCCGGATTGATGTGGCTTAGTGAGAAAATCAGTGCCGACACGATTATGGCGATGCCCGGACGCATTGGCCACTTGTCTGACAGTGCCCGCAGGATGGCCCCGCGATACACTATTTCTTCTGCCACCGGGGCGAGCAGTGCAACGGCAATGTAGCCCCAAGGCGTTTTCATCATGCCCAGCAGTTCGTGTTCGAGCAGATTGGGCATCTCCGGCATCAGCTCTTGCAGTCCCATGGAGGGCAGAACCAAGCCGGCGGCTGCCACGGCGCACCATGCGAGCACACCCCAAGGACGACTCCGCACATAGCTGCGCGACACTTTCGTCCAGCGGACAAGCAGGAAGATGGCGATGGCGAGTATGTTTGACACAGTCATGCCCACAATCAGTGTGACGGCATTCTGCTGTCCGGCAATGTCCAGCAGCTTGAACAGACCTTGTATGGCTGGCGTCACGCCAGCCTGTAGAGCGAGAAACACCACGAGATATATCAATGCTTTCTTCATTGTTGTATGGTTTTTAATTTCTAAACGGCATTTTGTGTGCGTTTAAACGATGCTTTTAGTGTGTTCAAACAATGTTTTTAATGCGTTCAAATATTACATTATATCATAATACCAGCGCAATTCCTGTGCATTGGCAATATGATTCTTCACTCTTCACTCTTCGTTCTTCACTCAAGCAGGCTCTTTGTCTGTTCAGCGTCGCGCCGCAACTGATTGGCCAGCTCGGCGGCATTGCGGAATTTTCGCTCCGCTCTGAGGCGTGCGGCAAAGGCTATGGTGACGTTCTGACCGTAGATGTCACCGTTGAAATCGAGCAAATTGGCCTCAAGAGAGGTTGTCATACCGTTGAAAGTGGGGCGCATGCCGATGTTCATCATGGCCGGGTGGGCGGTGCTGTCGCCCTCGATTGTCACTTCTACAGCATACGCTCCGTTGGCCGGAATGAGCTTGTCTTTGCAGTCGGGGCGCAGGTTGGCCGTGGGAAATCCCAGTCCCGTGCCAATGTGCTCGCCGTGAACGACGGTGCCACTGATGGAGTATCGGCGGCCAAGGCATTTTGCGGCCAGGCCGACTTCACCTTCTTGCAGCAGCGACCGCACCACCGACGAACTGATATTCACCCCGTCTACCACCAGAGGTTCGGCCTTTATCACCTCCATGCCCATCTCTTTGCCATATGCCACGTAGTCTTCAAAGCCCTCACTGCGGTTGTGGCCGAAGCGATTGTCATAGCCTATGACCAAGGTCTGTACGTTCAGTTTCCGACGGAGCACGCTTTCCATGAAATCGTGCGCCGAGAGAGCGGCCATATCCGCGCTGAACGGCAGCACTACGCAACGGTCGGCGCCGGTTGAAGCCAGCAGTTTCAGCTTCTCGTCGAACGTGCTGAGCAGCCGCGGACAGTAGTCTGTCTGCACCACTTGGCGCGGATGGCGGTCGAAAGTTATCACCGCTGGACACAAGCCTTGCCTCTTGGCCGCGCCAACCACCTGCTTTATCAGGTAGCGGTGGCCGAGATGCACACCATCGAAAAAGCCAATTGTAGCTGTCAACGGCTCATTTTGGACGGTTTCAACGGTTAAATGCGTTATTTCCATTGTTCCTTTATTGTCCTTGCGAAAGCTCCTTTCAGAACTCTACTGCTGTTCCTTTCCGAGTCCTACCGCTGTTTCTTTCCGAGTCTTCCGGCCAGACGGATAATCTCACCTATCCACAATACGGGCGACGTTCCTATGATTATCCACATCCAAGTGCCCATGTCGAGCGGCTCGGTGCGGAACATCTGGCCGCCGAAGGTGACGATTACCCATTGCCCGACGAGTATTATCGCAAGCACAAGCAGCAGTCCACGGTCGGAAAGCAGTCCTTTGAAAGCCGAATTGCACGTGCCCAGAGTCTTGGCGTTAAGCAGATTCCACCACTGAAGCATGACGAATACGGTGAAGAACACCGTCAGTTCGCGGAGCGACAGCACGCCTCCGGTGCCGTTGTCGTGCACAAGCATGGCGAGAAGTAGCGCGAAGAACAGCACGCCTACTATACTTATTGCCCATGCCATGCCGCGTGTCACGATGAAATCGCTCGTTTTGCGCGGTTTTTCGCTCATAACGCTCGTTTCGGGTGGCAGAGAGGCGAGCGCCATTGCGGCAAATGTGTCCATTATGAGGTTTATCCACAACATCTGTGTGATGGTCAGCGGCAGGGCAGTGCCCGCCAGCGAACCGCCAAGCACGAGCAACAGTGCGGCCACATTGACCACAAGTTGGAAGAAGATGAAGCGTTGGATGTTTTTGTAGAGCGAACGGCCCCACTGGACAGCCCTTACTATGCTGCCGAACGAGTCGTCGAGGAGCGTCATGTCGCTGGCGTTCTTGGCCACACTGGTGCCCGAGCCGAGCGAAAGACCCACGTGGGCATGGTTGAGTGCCGGTGCATCGTTGGTGCCGTCGCCGGTTACGGCCACCACCTCGCCGCGTTTCTGCAGCAGATTGACCAGACGCTGCTTGTCGGTTGGCCTTGCGCGGCTCATTACCTTCAGTTCTGCCACACGGCAGTAGGCCGCTTCGTCGGTCAAAGCCTCGAAGTCAGGTCCCGTGATGTGTGCTTCCTGTGGCGTGTTGCTGTCCCAGGCACCGATTTGCCGGGCTATTTCCACCGCCGTAGCCTGCGTGTCGCCCGTTACAATCTTCACGTCGATGCCGGCACTGCGGCATTGGCGCACGGCTTCCGGCACTTCCGGGCGAAGCGGGTCGCTGATAGCCGCCACGCCTTGCAGCGTCAGCGAAGCGTCGTCGGGACTTGGAGTGTATGTGGTTTCGCTGTTTGCCAGTGGTTTGCAGGCGAAAGCCAGTGTGCGCATGGCCTTGTTCTGATAGCCGAGCAGTCGCTCCTTGACGGCTTTGCGGTCGGCTTCGGTCATGGCGCAGAACGTTGTTACTATCTCCGGTGCACCTTTTACAAAAAGATAGCGTCCCTGATTGGTGTCGGCAATGGTGGCCATGTACTTGCGCTCGGTGGAGAAAGGCTGCTGCCACACCGTGCTGCACTCGCTGCGGAGTCGCTTGTAGTCTGTGCCGCCACGCTTCAGCCACAGCAGCAGAGCCGCCTCGGTGGGGTTGCCGATGGCCTTGTCGTCATCCAGGTCGGCCGTTGTGTTGGCTGCGATGGCCGTCTTTAGCAATGTTTCTCCGCCTCCGGCCAGGTGCATGTCGCCCACCTGCATCTTGTTTTGCGTCAAAGTGCCGGTCTTGTCGGTGCATATCACCGTCACCGCTCCCATTGTTTCGCAGGCGTGGAGCTTGCGCACAAGGTTGTTGGTCTTCAGCATACGGCGCATGTTCAGTGCCAATGCGAGCGTAACGGCCATCGGCAGGCCCTCCGGCACGGCCATCACGATGAGCGTAACGGCCATCATGAAGTATTGCAGCACGCGTTCGGCCATGCGCAGATAGTCGGTCGTGTGCCACAGACTGTCGGTCAGGATGTCGTGGGTGAGAAATCCGACGAAGGCCACCACGGCTATTGCGGTGCCAATCTTGCTGATTAGCGACGCCATGCGGTCGAGCTGCAGGTTGAGCGGAGTCTTCACCTCGGTCATTTCGGTGGATTTGCGGGCTACGCGGCCTATTTCGGTCGAATCGCCCACGGCGGTCACGGTCATGCGGCCGCTGCCGTTCATCACCATTGTGGAGCGCAGAGCCATGTTTGTGGGGTAGGTTGCGCCGTCGTCGCGCCCATCGGCATACTTCGAGGCTATGGGCTCGCCGGTGAGAGCCGACTCGTCAATTTGCAAATCGGTGGTCTCGAAGAGCAGTCCGTCGGCCGGAACTTCGTCGCCAACACCCAGTATCACCACGTCGCCCACCACGATTTCGCGCCGCGCCACCTCTGTCACCTTGCCGCCGCGCACCACCTTTACGGGCGACTCCTCGCCCATTGCGGTGAGCACGTTGAACTTCTTTGCCGCGTCGCGCTCAAAGTAGAAGCCGATAGTCGTGGCAAGGAAGATGGCTATGAAGATGCCTATCGTCTCGACAAACTCGTTTTCGATGAACGCGAGCACAAGCGACAGCGTGGCTGCCACGAGCAGTATCTTTATTATAGGGTCGTTGTACTTCTCCAGATACAGCCGCCACATCGGTGTGCGGGCTGGGGGAGTGAGAGTGTTCTCGCCGTGCCGGTTGCGGCTTTCGGCCACTTGAGCGTCGTCAAGTCCGGTTGTCGGGTTGGTTTGTGGGTTGTTTGATGTATGTTCCATAATATGTCTGTTGCGGCTGGCTGCCGTTGCTTCGTTTCAAAAGTGGCCGAGTTACGGTGCAAAAACAGGCCGTTTACGTATCGTAACTCGGCCACTTACGCACCGTAAATGGCCGAGTTATTTTCGGCCAGTGCGGCACCTGCGGCTGGAAAGGCTGTCTGGTGCCATTGCCGCAAGGCTCGGTTTGCACAGGGCAAAGGTATTAAAAAACGCACTAAGAAGCGGTTTTGTCACAATTAATTGTGTTCTGAAGACCCTATTTTTTATACTTTTTACGAAAAACATTTGGAGAATTACCCAATTAAGCGTACCTTTGCACCCGAAATCAACACCGTTTGTTGGTTTTGCGGGCTTTTAGCTCAGTTGGTTAGAGCAACAGACTCATAATCTGGAGGTCCTAGGTTCAAGCCCTAGATGGCCCACCTCACTTTCGCAGCGGCTTACGTTTCAGACGTAAGCCGCTGCGCTTTTAGGTATATGGGTGTTCGTATACCCCATATACGAGTCGGTCTTTTGTGTATATATAATTATGTGGAGTCGCAAAAAAATAGTATCTTTGCGCTCGCAAAATACTAAAACGATTATGACAGAAGACACAAACAAGGCGAGCAACTATTCCGCGAGCAACATTCAGGTGCTTGAGGGACTCGAAGCAGTGCGCAAGCGCCCGGCCATGTATATTGGAGACATAAGCGAAAAGGGACTTCACCACCTCGTCAACGAGACGGTTGACAACTCCATTGACGAGGCTATGGCGGGATATTGCACCCACATAGAAGTGACAATCAATGAGGACAACTCGATAACCGTGCAGGACAACGGACGAGGAATTCCGGTTGACGAGCACGCAAAGCTGCACAAGTCGGCTCTGGAAGTCGTGATGACGGTGCTCCACGCCGGAGGTAAGTTCGACAAAGGTTCCTACAAGGTCAGCGGTGGACTCCACGGTGTGGGCGTAAGCTGCGTAAACGCTCTGTCAACCCACATGCTTTCGCAGGTGTTCCGCGACGGAAAGATATACCAGCAGGAATACGAAAAGGGCAAACCCTTGTATCCTGTGAAGGTTGTCGGCACCACTGATTTGCGCGGAACGCGCCAGCAGTTCTGGCCCGACGGCTCGATATTCACCACCACGGAGTATAAATACGACATAATAGCCAAGCGCATGCGCGAGTTGGCTTACCTCAATGCTGGCATCACCATCACGCTTACCGACATGCGTCCCGACGAGGAAGGCAAGACAAAGCAGGAGGTGTTCCACGCCAAAGAGGGACTCAAGGAGTTCGTCCGCTACGTTGACCGTCACCGTACCCACCTGTTTGACGACGTTATCTACCTCAAAACCGAGAAGCAGGGCATACCAATAGAGGTGGCAGTGATGTACAACACGGACTACAGCGAGAACATCCACTCGTATGTAAACAACATCAATACCATTGAAGGCGGTACACACCTGGTGGGTTTCCGCATGGCTCTCACCCGTACGCTGAAGAAGTATGCCGACAACGACCCCGTCATTTCCAAGCAAATAGAGAAGGCTAAGATAGAAATAGCCGGCGAGGACTTCCGCGAAGGACTCACTGCCGTTATATCAATAAAGGTGGCAGAGCCGCAGTTTGAGGGCCAGACCAAGACCAAACTTGGCAATAGCGAGGTGGCAGGTGCTGTGCAGCAGGCCGTAGGCGAGGCTCTCGCCTACTATCTGGAGGAGCATCCGAAGGAGGCAAAGCAGATATGCGATAAGGTAATCCTGGCCGCTACGGCGCGAATAGCAGCCCGCAAGGCTCGCGAAAGTGTGCAGCGCAAGAACCCGATGACGGGCGGCGGACTGCCCGGAAAGCTGGCCGACTGCTCCAACAAAGACCCGAAAGACTGCGAGATATTCCTCGTCGAGGGTGACTCCGCCGGTGGTTCGGCCAAGCAGGGACGCGACCGCTACACCCAGGCCATACTGCCCTTGAGGGGTAAGATACTCAATGTGGAGAAGGTAATGTGGCACAAGGTGTTTGAAAGCGAGTCGGTCATGAACATCATCCAGAGCATCGGAGTGCGCTTCGGAGTGGACGGAGAGGACGACAAGGAGGCAAATATCGACAAGCTGCGCTACGACAAGATTATCATAATGACCGACGCCGATGTCGATGGTTCGCACATCGACACGCTCATAATGACACTCTTCTACCGCTTCATGCCCAAAATCATACAGGAAGGCCATCTCTACATTGCCACGCCGCCTCTGTATCTGTGTACATTCGAGAACAAGGCGAAGGAATACTGCTACACCGAGCAGCAGCGACAGGCCTTCATAGACAAGTGGGGCAACGGTGTGGAGGACGGAAAGAACCTGCACACGCAGCGCTACAAAGGTCTTGGTGAGATGAATCCCGAGCAGTTGTGGGAGACAACCATGAACCCTGAGACCCGATTGCTCAAGCAAGTGAGCATCGAAAACGCCGCTGAGGCCGACGAAATATTCTCCATGCTCATGGGAGATGACGTGGAACCGCGCCGCGAGTTTATCGAAAAGAACGCCACATACGCCAACATTGATGCGTAGTGTGTGCGCCTTTACATACCGAACATGACTGATAAAGCCCATGCACACTGGCCTTCGCTTGGCGGGTGCATGGGCTTTGCTTATTGCTTCTGGCGCACTTGAATCGTGGCTTAGTCGTGTTTGGATAGGGACTTCAGACGCATTTGAATCGTGGCTTAGGTGCATTTGAACAGCGTTTTGGCACAGTTGTTGCGAGTGTAGGCGCAAATATCCTTGTGTTCTCGGCGCATTTGGTATTACAAACGGAAAGAGTGAAAGAAAAAATATGGCAGATATTGGAATAAGCATTGACCCAGATCTTCTCAACAACTTGGGGCTTGACGACTATTATGACGGCAACCTGATAGTGATAAAGACTGTCAAGGATGCTGAATCAAGCTCGGATGTGATACATCTGGACATGATTCTCATGGTGTTTTGCGTTGAGGGACAAATGGAAGGGACCTTGAATGGCAAGCTTTTCCGTATGGAAAAGGGTGACATTCTAATCTGTTTGCCCAACACATACCTTGCAAGCAGAGAGCACAGCGAAGACTTTGACGCCAAGATGGTGGGACTTTCCTATTCGGGAATCAAGTTTCAGATGCACGAACGCAAGGAGATTTGGGATATATTGGCATACATTAGAAACAACCCGGTGCTGCGTCTTGACGAAAGTCAGCGGCAACTGTTTATGCAATATTCCCAGATTCTTGAGCTGAAAATGGCATCTACCACCGGTAAGTTCCGCAACGAACTGGTGCAATCGCTGTTCAAAACACTGCTTTGGGAGCTTGCTTCGTTAATAGAACCGCTGGTTGACAAGAGCCATGACGGTTCTTCGCGACAGGGCAACATACTGTTCAAGCGGTTTCTGTCGATGGTTACTGAGAACGGAGGGCGCGAGCGGAGTGTAAGATACTATGCCGAACGGATGTGCATAACGCCCAAATACCTCTCGTCGGTGTCAAAGCGGGTGAGCGGAAAGACGGCCCTTGAGTGGATTCACCGGTGCGCCGCCGATGCCATAGCCTTGCAGTTGCGCTATTCAGACCGTTCGATAAAGGAGATTTCCAGCGACTTCAACTTCCCCAATCTGTCGTTCTTCGGCAAATTTATCAAGGCCAATCTCGGCGTTTCCCCCAAGGAATACCGGCGCAGACTGGTGGAGAATGGGGAGTAGCGGAGCCTGTTTCCAATGGTTAGAAACGGTGATTTAGAAATTAGAAAGGTGGAAACGGGAGAGTAGCGGCATCCGTTTCCAATGATAATATGAGGAGTTTTGTCCTTACGGCGTTGGTTTTGCTTGTGTCAATATCGGCATTTGCGGGCGAATGGGGTCAGAGTTGGATAAGCCATCCGGCGGTTGACTCCACGGAGCAGGTGCTGTTTCGCCGCGAAATCGTGCTTGAGGGGAAGCCCTCTGCCGCATTTGTCGCCGTAGCCAGTGGCGGACGCTATGCTCTTTACGTCAACGGCTACAATGTAGTGACCGATGTGTTGGAGCCGGGAGCGCAGATGAGTGGCGACACCGTGGCTGTTACGCGCTATGAGGTGGCGCGCTATCTCCGCAAAGGCGGCAATGTTCTGGCCGTTTGGTACTCCCCGACAGGGCGTTGTGCCCGTTCCGAAAGACAACTCTCGCTCACTTTCCAGTGCAGTGGAGGCGAGAACGGTGGCGGATATGCCTGTGCTACCGACAGCATGTGGCTGTGCCGCGCGTCGGGGTGCCGCACTTTTCCCGACGGAAGCGAACAGATAGACTCCAGAACCTTTGACCCTTCGTGGACCACCGACCCGATTTTCACGCCCGAATGGCTTCCTGCACGTGAGGAAACCCCGGCGTTGTCGGTGCCTCTGTCGGACACAAGAACGCTGTGGCGCACGGCTTTGCGAGTGGAAAGCATACAAAAACATACCTTTTTCTCACCCATTGAAACCGCCGATGCTGGCCAGATTGGGCGCAACGCCGGCCGCTATACGTTCCGCAAAGGGTTTGACGGTTGGGTGAGACTGACCCTTCGCGGCATGGAAAGCGGCGACACCGTGACGGTAAACGGCCTTACTTACATCTGTTCGGGCGACACTGACGAGCAGGCATGCCGCCGTTTCACCACCTCATCTTCCAGCTTTGCCGATGTCACCTTGCCCGCCGGGCGTCCTTTTTCCTGCGTTACGACAGTCGAAGCCCTGGACATTCGCCCATACTTCCGCACCAGTTGCCAGTATTAAGCCTTAGGTTTACCATGCGTAGAGGTGAGCTTCTACGATGCATAAAAAGTACTTCTATGGTGCGTAGAGAATACTTTTACGAAGATTGTGCGTATATATTCGTGACGTCAAACCGGGTCTACATCGAAGTAAACCTGTACGGATGCGTAGCGTTTATCGGCAGTCAGTTGTTGCCGGGCGAACATTAAGTATTCGCGAACCTTTGCCATGTCGATGCTACGCTCCAGTTTGAGCACAATCTTGCGTATGTTCATCGTCTTCACCTTGGCCACCGACGGCTTGTCAGGTCCCAGTATGCGGTCGCCAAACCATTGTCTGAGCTGCATGCCGAGTGCTGTTCCGGCTGCTTCGGCCACACTGTTTTCCTTGTGCTTCAGGTAGATGTATATCAACCGATATACCGGCGGATACCTGAAAGCGGCTCTTTCCTCCATCTGTTCCCGATAGAATGTGCGGTAGTCGTTGCGTACTACCTGCGCTATGAGCGGCGAGTCGGGACTCTTTGTTTGCAGAATCACCAGTCCCCGCTTGTGCTTTCTTCCGGCCCTTCCGGCCACTTGCGCCATCATCATGTAGGCGTGTTCGTAAGCCCGGAAGTCGGGATAGTTCATCATGGAGTCGGCATTGAGTATGCCGACCACGCTCACACGGTCGAAGTCCAGTCCCTTGCTTATCATCTGCGTGCCTATCAATATGTCGGTCTGGCCGCCTGCGAAGTTGGCGATGATGCGTTCGTAAGCGTTGCGAGTGCGGGTGGTGTCGAGATCCATTCGTGCTACACGTGCTTGGGGAAACAGTTCCAGTATGTAGCCCTCAATCTTCTCCGTGCCGTAGCCCTTTGCCTTCAGGTTGGTGCTGCCGCACGCCGGGCACTCAGTGGGCACTTGGTAAGTGCCGCCGCAGTAGTGGCAGGTCAGCGTGTTGGCACTCCGGTGGAGCGTTAGGCTCACGTCGCAGTGCTGGCAGTGGGGCACCCATCCGCACTGGCTGCACTCCACCATCGGCGCAAAGCCTCTGCGGTTCTGAAACAGTATGGCCTGTTCGCCGCGTTCGAGTGCTTCGCGTATCTTGGTCAGCAGTTGTGGCGAGAACGGCCCGGTCATCATCTTGCGCCGCTGCAGGTCTTTAGCGTCAACCACCTGTATCTCCGGCATCTCCATGCCCTCATACCGCTGCGTCATCTCCACCAGACCGTACTTGCCGGTGAGGGCGTTGTGGTATGTCTCAAGGCTTGGCGTGGCCGTGCCGAGCAGCGTTTTCGCCCCGTGGATGCGTGCGAGAACGGCAGCCACGCTGCGTGCATGATAGCGCGGAGCGGGGTCTTGCTGCTTGAAGGACGACTCGTGCTCCTCGTCAATGACCACCAGTCCAAGCCTCGTGAAAGGCAGAAACACCGCCGAACGCGCCCCGAGAATGATGTCGTAAGGCTCGTCAGACAGTTGCTTGCGCCACATCTCCGCCCGTTCGGCATCGGAGTATTTGGAGTGGTAGATGCCCATGCGGTTGCCGAACACGCGCTTCAGCCGCTCCATAATCTGCACCGTGAGGGCTATTTCGGGCAGGAGATAGAGCACCTGCTGTCCCTTTTCTATTGCTTGGGCTATGAGATGGATATAGACTTCGGTCTTTCCGCTCGACGTAACTCCGTGGAGCAGCACCGTGTCCTTGGCTGCAAACTGCGCGAGGATGGTGTCGTAGGCCGTCTGCTGCGCCTCGCCGAGCTGCTTCATGTTGCCCGGTTGCGCCTCCTGACTGTCGTTCAGCCGTCCCACTTCGCGCTCGTATGTGGTCAGTATGCCGCGCTTCACGAGTGCCGCAACTATGGCCGTCGTGGCGTGACTCTCGTTCAACAGAGCCTCGCGTGTGGTTTCCTTGGTCGGCACGCCGTCGGCTCCGCAGCGAGCCATGGCGAGATAGCACTCCAAGGTCTTGCGCTGCTTGTCGGAACGCCCCAGCATGTCAAAGGCCATGCGCACAGCCTGTTCCGAGCGGAAATCCTGCGCAAGAATCACATACTGCTCCTTCTTGGCATGGAAGCCTTCCACCGACTTCAGTCCGGCTGGCATGGCCGCCTTGAAAACGTCGCCGATGGACGACATATAGTAGTCGGCTATCCACTGCCACAGTCTGTATTGCCGCTCCGTAACCATCGGTTTGTCGTCCATCACGAGCACGATGTCCTTCACGGCGTAGCCCTCCGGCTTGTTGCCGTGCACCTTTGCCACGATGCCGATGTAGCGTTTCGACTTGCCGAACGGCACGAGCACGCGCACTCCGGGCACCGTCCGCTTCTCCAAAGCCGCAGGTATGGAGTATGTGAACAGCCCGTCGAGAGGCAGCGGAAGTATGATGTCTGCGTAGGTCATGGTGGAGTTTCAGAGATTGTTGCGTATGGTTGCTTAAAAAAAAGTGGCCGAGTTACGGTGCGTAAGTGGCCGGTTTACGAATCCTAAACCGGCGGTTTACGCACCGTAAGTGGCCGAGTTATGAAAACCGTATGTTTGCCTATCTCTTGGCAACCTTTACGGTTTTGCCGTCTTTCCTTATTATATATATGCCGCTTGGCAGCTTTTCGCCGTTGGCAATGCGCCTTCCGCTGAGGTCATATACGGCAGTGGTGGTGGCGGAGCCAGACTGTTTTGCGGTGTAGATGCCAGCCTTGTCGTCGGGCAGGGTCACTGTCACCTCAGCCGACGGCCAGGTCAGAGTGTCCTCCTTGCGTGCCCGCACGGTCAGGGCGTAGGTCTTGCCGCTCTCAAGCTCGCTGAAGCTGCAGGCCGGTGCACCCTTTGTGTCCAGAGCGTCGTATGCCTCCAAGGGCGTCTTGACGGTGTTGTGGCAGCCGGCCATCACGTCGTCGATGTAGACTGCGCCCGATGATTGCTTGAACGCTATGCGCACCGAGTCCGACTGGTCGAAATCGTAGCTCAAATTAAGTCCGACATTGTTCTTGTCAGAGCCTTGCTCGAACGTGAGCGAGTCAACCGGATGCCATTCGCCGTCGCGATAAGCCTCCACCGTCAGCGTTCCGGCGGTGTAGGCCGTGGCCTTGGCCCAGAACGACAGCGAAGATATGCGTGCCATGTCGTAGGCCACGGTCAGGAAGTCGTCGTCTCTCGACATGCGATACGACGGCATGGACAGTCCGGCGAAGTCGGGCGACGAGATGAACGAACCCTTGTACTTCCATCCCTCCGGCATGCCGCTGCCACGGTTGGCGAAGTCGTAGCCCATGAGTGTGGCGTCTGCGGCGAACGAACACTCGCTCAGCGTCACCTCGTAGGTCTCTGCGCCTTCCACCTCCTGCCAAGTGGCGTTGAGGCTGTTCGGCGTTATGTCGCTCAGGACAACCCCTTGCGGAGCATATTTATAGAAAGGTACAGGCGTGGTGTGCAGCTTTGCGGTGGCGGTGTCCGACGTGTAGGAACCGCGTGTGGCGCTGAGCTGCAACTCGTAGTCGGTGTCGGGCTTCAGTCCGCTGATGGTTATCGAGTCAGACAGGCTGAAGGCGCGGCCGTCGTAGCCGTCCACAACGGTCTTTTCTTCACCGCTTGTCTGGTACAGGCTCAGTTTGTAGCGGTTGGCGTTGGGCACATTGCTCCACGCCACCACAGCGGCGCTGTCCTCCACGCTGCGCACATCCACCACGGGAGTGGCCAGGTCGAGCTTTATGCCGCCGAGCGTGAGTAGTATCGTGCCGTCGGTTTCCTCTATGTCGTCAAGCGTGAGCAGAGTGTCAGCCGCCCACGACATGACAGTCCATCGGGTCACGTTGGCCGTGCCGGGAAACGGGTCGCCGCTCGTAGTGCCAGAGGTCGCCTTGCCGTCGGCCTCCACTATGTCCACGCGCTGGTGGCTTCCCACGGTGTTCACCGTGTTGTTCTTCCATGCGAGAGTGTCGATGTCTATGTGCCACATCAGCATGCCGTGGCCGGGAATGTATGCGTCCCAACCTGTCTGCTGGCGGTTTTCCAGCACGTAGAACTCCCCGGGCTTGTCCTTAACCGATATGCGGTAGCCCATGTTGCAGTCCTTCAGGTCGGGTATAACCACAACGGTGTCGGTCGTTGAATTGAGTTCCGTGTAGTCGGCCCAGCCCAGTTCGGCGCGCTCAAAGGCCGAAAAGAGTGGGGGAGTGTTCATGTCGTTGTTGTAGGAACCGTTGGACATCGTGTCGTAACTGCCTGGAGGGAATGTGGCATAGCCGTACTCCACGTCGTAGAGGTCGGGCAGTCCGAGCACGTGGCCGAACTCATGCGTGAACGTGCCTATGCCGGTTATCTGTCCGCCGCTGCCGCCTCTGATCTCGTTGCCGCAGGCGTAGCTGCCCATCTTGATGCCGTCGAGCATAAGGCTTCCGTAGCCGAATTCCTCGTAAGTGTAAGAGTGAGGCCAGATAGTGCTTGCTCCGCCGCCGTCAGCCTCGCCGCCTCCGGCATAGATGATGTACACATTGTCCACGTAGCCGTTGTGGTCGTAGTCGTATTGCGAATAGTCCACGAGACTGTCGGCCAGAGTAAAGGTGTTGTAAACGAACTCGTAAAGCCTGCCCATGTCGTCGCCTCCGCCTCGGTTGGCACCGTAGTAGGTGCTGCTGTTGGGCAGTTGCACCGGCCCGACAACGTCGAACGTGGGGCTGAACACGCCGTTGGAACTGGCCACGTAGAAGTCGCGCACACTGCCGTTGGCGCCGTTCTCATAGGTGAAGCCCTCCTTGTTGAGCATGTCGGTGTAGAAGTTATGGGTGTCGTCGCCCAACTTGAAGTCCTTGTCGCTGAACGATACGAGTATCACGAGCGAGTGCGGCTGGCCTATGGTGGGGAATGTGTTTATGAGCAACCGCTTCGGAGCAGCTGCAGCCTGGCTTTTCGCTGTGGAAGACTGGCCGTTTGCCGCAGCCGCAGTCTGCCTCCTTATGGATGCAGTCTGGCTCTTTGCCGCCGCCGTCTGCTTGCGCGTTGCTGAGAATACCTGCATGATGGCCGTTGCGTCCTGCGTGTTCAGGAAGGCTTTGGCGTCGGCTTTGCGGTTGTCGGAGTCGGCGGCCACGATGCCACTTCCGCAGATGACGCCGCTTTTCAGTGCGGCATACTCATAGTTGCCCGTGGCTTCGTTGAGAAACAGCGGACGGTTGTCGGCTGTGAAAGCCATGTGTCCGTGCTCGTCGCCGCGCACGGTGATGGTGACGAACGAGCCGTCTGCCTGCCTGACGCGCCGTGGTTTTGGGTCGGCAGGAATAGCAACAGCTGTCTGCACGAGGCAGACAGCTGTCAGAAACGCTACGAATAATCGTTTAGAGTTCATACTGTTTTATTTGATGACAATCTTGCTTGTTGTCTTTTTGCCGTCGTTTGTGGTGGCCACAACGACGTATACGCCCTTGGCCAGACGGCCTGTGGCTACGCTGTTGCCAGCTGTCTGTGCGGCTGTCTTGCCGTCGAGAGTCACTACGCTGATGGCGTTGGCACCGTCGGCAGTGATGTTCTGGCCGTTGAAGCGGATGTTCATGCCGCCGTTGACGGTAGCGTTGGCTATGCCCGACGTGGCGCTTACCACCACCTTGCACTCGGCTATCAGACTGCCGGCTTCAACCTTGATGGTGGCTGTTCCGGCCTTGTTGGCTATTACGTTGATGCGAACAATGCCGCCTTCGCTCGGTGTGAGTTCAACGTCGGCCACGCTGGGGTCGTTTGAAGAGGCATTTATGTCATCGGAAGTGAGTCCGAAAACTTCGGCGAAGAATTCCTTTTCTTTGCCTTCCTCTATGTTCAGAGCGTAGTCGCTGAGTATAAGAGCCAGCGCGTCGTCGCTGAAGAAGAGCTTGGGCAGGCCGTTCTCGCCCTTCCAGGGTGCGGCCACGCTGTCGCCGAAGGCATAGCCTATACCGGTGAAGAACGCCTTGTTCAGTTCGGAAGCGGCAATCTTTGCACCCTCAACCGACTTGCTGTTGGTTGAAGTTACGGCCTTGTCGAGCACCTTCACGGTGTCCACCACATAGTTGTCGGCCAGTCCGGCGTCGGTGAAGTGCTTCTCGCCTGCCTCATACAGCTCGTTGGCTATCGTCCAGCCCACGATGGCGTGAGCCACGGTGTCGCTGGCGTTCTCCTCGTTGGTGCTTACGGTCACAGCCGACACGTTGTTCTTCACGATTACGGTGTCCTTGTGTGTCCAGTCGCTGCCCAGGCTACCGATGATGCCGGCTGCCGACAGGCCGCCCCAGCGCGGAGCGTCGGCCATGACAGTACCCTTGGCGATGTTGTTGCTTACGCCGCCTCGCGAGTCGTTGTCGCCCACGATGCCGCCCACGGTGTACTTGGCGTGCAGGTTGACGTCGGCGCGGCAGTTGCTTACGCTTGAGGCGTTGGAGCCTATCGAACCGACGATGCCTCCCAGTGTGGTCGATGCGTCGAACTGTCCGCTGGCACCTGATGCTTCAACCTTTGACGATGTCATGAGTTCGCCGGCGATGCCGCCTATTGAACTTGCCGAGGGCAGGTTGATTTCTCCGTCAAACGAGCAGCCTTTGATGAGGCTGTACAGACTTGCTCGGCCGACGATACCACCTGTAGTGGCCGAGCCGTTGCCGGTGCCGTCGATTATGCTTGCTCCAACCACGTGTATGTTGCTGATGGTGTCCGTCACAGTCTGTGCGGCCAACATGCCCACATACTGGTTGTTGGAGGTGAGGATTATTGTGGGGTCGGTGAATGTGATGTCCTTGACCTTGGCGTTTGGCGCGAGCGAGCCGAACAGTCCGGCGTTGGCGTCGGTGCTTTCTATCGAGAGAGCGCTTATGGCATAGCCGTTGCCGTCGAGCGATCCGCTGAACGAAGATATCGGAGTCCAGTCCTTGTTGGCGGCATTCATGTTGATGTTGTTGGCCAGCTTGTAGCAAGCGGCAGGCTCGTTGGCAATGAGAGCCAGGTCGCCGGCGGTGGAAACAAGGTAGGGGTTGGCTGCCGTACCGTCGCCGCCCTTCTCAAACTTGCTGAAAGGCAGGGGATAGTAGTCGAGCGTATATTTGCCGTTGTCTTCGTTGTAGTAGACCACAACAAGCTCCTTGTCCTGGCCTTCAAACGCCATCAGGTTGGCACTGTACAGCTTGCCCTTGGCATCGTCCGGTCCCCACTCCCTAATCACGTTGCCCTGTGCGTCGGCTATGCGCAGATACTCGTCGATTACGGTGCTGCCCTCGCGCTTGATCTTGGCGAGATACATGAATTCGAGGCTGTCGGTGGTGTTGAAGAGATAGGGGTTGAGCGCGTTCTCGCTGAGGTTGGGTGTGAAGAGCTGGCCGTTGGGGCCCAGGTTGAAGCTCGTGTAGTGGTCGAGAGTGAGGTCGCGGTTGTACCAACCCAGTCGGGCTATCAGGTTGTTGTTGTCGTCAGCATCGCCCGTGCCCATCTTCATCACGTATTGGTAGCTGTTGCCTTTGGGATAGCGGTTGATGTCGGTAGAGATTTGTTCGCCGTTGATGGTGGTGGGGAACAGCGTCTGCTTGGTGCAGCTCGGCACGTCTACCATCTGCACCTGCTCCACTCCGTCGATGCTCTGCATGAAGAGTATCTGCGACTCCTGGCCTTTCACGTCGGCCAGATACTGATAGGTGTTGACAACGTTGTCGCACACGGTCTTCACGCTGTCGCCGTTGTGGTCGTAAACCACGAACGCATAGGCGTAGTCGTCAGAGGAGAGGAAGTAGTCGTAGAATGTGACCACGTAGCCCAGCTCGCCGTCGCTGGTGAAGTAGTTCTTAGAGAGGTCGTCGCTGCTCATTGCGCCGAACGAAGCCATTCTGACCATGGCGTTGGCCGGGCAGTTGAGCGGCACCGAGATGGAGTCTTGCAGCTGGAAGTAGCTGTTGTACGACTTCACCACATAGCGGTTGTCCTTGGCGTATATCTGGTCGTAGGTGGTGGAATCGACACCCTCGACGTAGGGCTTGGCGTAGTGCGAAATGGTGTAGTATGCCTTGCCGTCGATGAAGTATACGTTGATGGGCGCGCCCAGGTCGCTCATCACGAGCAGTTCGGGGTCTATCGTGAACGAGTGCTCCACCTGTGGGATTGAGTCCCAGTAGGACGGGCCTTTTATCACGTCGAAACGGTTTATGTACTGGTCACCTACGGTGTCGGCATAGCTCAGTATGAAGCGCTGATACTTTGTCCACGAGTTCACCTGCTCGTCCACAAGCATACCCGAACCCTTGTATTCGGCGGCCAGCGTTCCGTCAAGATGGTACACGCGGGTAATGTAGCTGTCGGTGTAGTTGTTGCTGGCGTTGCCCACGGCGTGCAGCTCAACGAGCACCTCCTTGGTTTTGTCGTCGTTGTCAAACAGCTTGGTGGTCACGTCGCCGAACATCATGATGCGGTTCACGCTTATCGTGTCGGGCACATCCACGTTCACCGTGCCCACCTGCTGGTGGTTGCTGTCGTAGACTGTGAACGATGCGGAGCCGTAGTAGTATCCGCGAGCCTTGACAGTCTCCGTATACATCCAGTAAGTGCCGTCGGTACCGCCGATGTAGCCGAACGACTCGGCCTCCTGGCTCAGCACGGGGCCGCTTGCAGCCTTGGGCGTAGTGATCATTGCGCCGCTGCGAGCGTCGCTGAACGCCACCGATTGCGTAGACTTGTTGAGGATGCCGGCCGACAGGTGCATCGGGGCGGCGCCCCTCACTGTTGCGATGCGCTTTGCGTTGACGGTGTTGATGGCATTGGCAGCCATGCTTCCGGCCAAGGCAAGCGGCAGGAAAAGAGCGTAGATTTTTCTCATAAAACTATATTAAATGTGCTTGTTTAAACTATCTTGTCGGGATGTGCGGCGCGGCTCTGTGGTTATCCTTCGCCTCTATAAAAGCCTCACGGCCATACAAATCGCTGCAAAGTTAATATCTATTCAATAAATTTAGCCTTGCCGAGTGAGTGTTTAACACATACTTAACGTCCACGTGCACGTACACGAGGGCGACTGCCATGCGCGCGAAGCCAACCGCCGCTGCTGCCGAGCTGTGTGGGCTGTCTGTATCAAGCAAACGTGTTGTGTAATGAATTTTGGCCGATATTTAACACTTCCTGCGCCACTATTCTGGAGCCAATCAGCCGCTTTTCAGGCGCGAATATGGCGTTTGGAGGTCGTAAACGTGCTGCTTACGACCGTAACTATGCTGCTTATTTTCGTGACTATGCCATTTGCGACTCGTAAACGTGCCGTTTACCAGTGCCAAACATGCTGTTTTCGGACTGCAAAAGTGTGCTTTATTACCCAAAAACAGTTCGTTTTGTCATCATAAATATGCTGTTTGCATTGCACAAAGCCGCCGTTATTGTTGCAAATACCACATATACAATCCGTTAAGGTTGCACGCGCAAAACTCTCGTATTTGCGGCCACGAATAAGTGTCGTGGTTTTCGCGCGAGTTTTGCGAGGCTGTTTGTAAGAATGTTTCCTGCGTTTTGCCGTCACGCTGACAACTGTGGCGCGCAGGCGTGTCGTGGATTGTCTCCATAGTAAAACTCCGTTATTCCTCGGCTTTTGTGTACCTTTGCAAACGGCAAAACCGACCCGGAAACCAAAAGCACAGCATCATGACACCTACGACAGGCTATCTCCGCACGCAATTCGCCGTGTTCAACGCCCGCTACTTCGGTGGCGAACTGCCCGAACCACAGTTCAAGGTGAACAGTGCGCGCACACTGTTGGGGCGGTTCAGCTGCCGTCGGGTGCGCAAGGGACTGCTCGGTCTGCGCCATTCGGAGGAGTACGCCATAGCAATCAGCCGGTTCTACGAAATGAGCGAGCGCGACGTGCAGACGGTGTTGTTGCACGAGATGATACATTACCACATCTGCTACCATCGCCTGGCCGACACGTTGCCACACGGCACACTGTTCCGACGCGAGATGAGACGGATAAACGCCGACGGATGGAACATCACCGTGCGCACAAGCACCAAGGGATGGCAGATAAACGGCGGCAAGGACCGGCCGAAACGTTTCGTGGTGGCTCTGACCATGCCAGACGGCTGCTATTTCGCGGCAGTCCAGCGCCCATACGTTAAGGCGTTCAATGCCGCGCTGGACAGAATCGTAGGCAGTGAGTCGGGCAGAGCCAATGCAACGTCAGACAGAACCAGTGACCAGAATCGTCGCGAATGGTTTTTCACAGACGACGAGTTCTTTGTGCAGTTTCCCCTTGTGCGCACCCTACGCTTCCGCAAAGTTTCCGCCGCAGAGTTCGAAGCGGTGTGCAAACGCATGAGCGACCGGGGCGAAACGTTACAGCTGTAGCGTCGCCGCCCCGGCAAAACGTTGCATAAAGGGTGGTTCTATAAATTACCACCGTAATTTTGTTTAATGTTGGGTGATTTACGTTTTGTCATCTTGTGGTCTCTTTTCGATCCAATCTGTCTGTTCGTTCAGTCGTATAGCTCGCTATACTCTTTCACTCACAGACACATTGTCCACAAAAATAGACCCACAATCTGCCAAAGCTAATTTATAGAACCACCCTAAAGCGCAGCTGATTTCCCGGCCAAGGTTGCAATTGTGCATACAAAATCCTGGCAAAAGGGGCAAACAATACTCATTTGAGCGCAATAATCGGGTCAAGTTGAGCCAGTTTTGCGGATATTTGGTGTTGCTTTGAACCGATTGTTGCGGATTTTGTGGATGCCAGATTCTGTTTTCGGGTAGACTCGTTTTGAGCCGATTGCGCTGTGGAATCCGGGCGTTGTGACGTCCCTGTTGTCAGTTTCGCCAACCGAGAAAATCCGCTGACTCGGCGTTGTGGTGCTCCTGTTGGCGCAGACGGATGGAAGAAGGAGCGGGGGTAAAACAAAAAAATCCGAGGAAGTTCCTCGGATTTCTGCGCTTCAAGATGGGCTTGAACCAACGACCCCCTGATTAACAGTCAGGTGCTCTAACCAACTGAGCTATTGAAGCAGTGTGCGTAACTCATTTCTGAATTGCGATGCAAAGGTAATGCGTTTTTGGAAAACCGCCAAGTTTTTGAGCGTAAAATTTATCTTTCTCCATTAAAAATCTGCAATTTGACTGTTTTGTGTGTCCTTTTTTAATCGCAAAGATGTAATTTTGCAGTGAAACAAGGGCTATGTCCGTGAGGCCAAAACACGTTGCCGGACAGGGCTTGTTCACGCACTAAACAACGGTATAGATGAAAAGAAAACTGCTACTCCTGCTGCTGCTTTGCACTGCTTTGACGGCTACGCAGGCACAGAAATCGAGAAACCACAACTTTGAGGTGGCCAAAAACCTCGACTTGTTCAACAACATATATAAGTATCTCGACCTGATGTATGTTGATACGCTCAACCCGGGTGAGGTGATAGGCAACGGCATCAATTCGATGTTGCGCAGTCTGGACCCCTACACTGAGTATTATCCCGAGGACAAGACGCGCGACCTGAAGATGATGCTCACCGGAAAGTATGCCGGTATCGGCGCACTGATACGTTATCATCAGCGGCTCAAGCGCGTGGTGATAGACGAACCGTATGCCGGGATGCCAGCTGCGGAGGCAGGGTTGCGCAAGGGCGATATAATAATAAGTATAGACGACACGCTCATGGCTGACAAGAACGTGAGCTATGTGAGCAGCCACCTAAGGGGCGACGCCGGTTCGAGCTTTGTGCTCAAGGTGAAACGGCCGTCTACGGGCAAGGTGATGTCGCTGAAGATTACCCGACGCAACATAAAACTGCCCGAGTTGCCGTATTACGGTATGCTCAGCGGAGGCAAAACGGGCTACATCAACTTCAACAGTTTCACCGAGGGTTGCGCAAAGGACATGCGCCGCGCATACGTGGACTTGCGCAAGCAGGGAGCGGAGAACCTTGTGCTCGACCTAAGGGGCAACGGTGGCGGTTCGCTGTCGGAGGCGATAGACATTATTAATATGTGGGTGCCGAAGGGAATGACGCTTGTGGAAACGCGTGGAAAACTGAAGCGGGCCAACAGAACCTACAAGACAAGGTTGGAACCGATAGACACGGTGATGCCGATAGTGGTGCTGGTGAACGGCGAGACGGCCAGTGCGAGCGAGATAACCAGCGGTTCGCTGCAAGACTTGGACCGTGGCGTGGTGCTCGGCACGCGCACTTACGGCAAGGGACTGGTGCAGGTGCCGATGGATCTGCCATACAACTGCAACATGAAACTGACCACGAGCAAATACTACATACCGAGCGGACGCTGCATACAGGCCATCAACTACAAGCATAGTGGTGGCGGATATACGGAGCACATACCGGACAGCCTGACAAAGGAGTTCCACACAAGAAATGGACGCACTGTGAGGGATGGCGGAGGCATAAAGCCCGACGTGGAGGTGAGGCCCGACACGATGCCGAACATCGCAGTATATCTGGACAGAATGGACTCTACGGAGGTGATGTTCGACTATGTGGTGGACTATATCGCTGCCCATCCCACAATAGCTTCGCCGCGTGACTTCCGTCTGTCGGACGCTGACTTCGAGGATTTCAAGCAGAGAGTTGTGAAAAGCGGTTTTTCTTATGACCCTGTGAGCGGCAAGATGCTCGACGAACTGGTGAAGACGGCTAAGTTTGAAGGCTACTACGACGACGCTAAAGCGGAATTTGACAACCTCAAAGCGAAACTGAAACACGACGTGGGACGCGACATAGAGCGCGAAAAGGAGACTCTGCGCGCCATGATTGAGCAGGACATCGTTGCGGCATACTACTATCAGGCCGGTTCGATTGAGGCCGGTCTGGCCAAAGACAAGATGCTCGGCGAAGCCGTGAAACTTCTCGGCGACAAAGATGCCTACAACCGACTGCTCAAACCGCAGGAAAAGAAATAAGGCGGGTTCTGGAAGTAGTTCTGTCAAAACGCAAATCGCTCAACATCAAACAAAATTGCGGTGGGAGTTTTTGGTCTCCATCTTAATAAAAACGAATGAATTATGAGACGGATAGAAGAACGATATATCAGTCTGTTGACCGACTTCGGCTTTAAGCGAATCTTTGGAACAAAGCCCAACAAGGATT
>CAVGKZ010000015.1:0-45890 GCA_963630025.1 bacterium
ACGGCAAACGATTGGTAAAGGTTGGAGTGAACTACGACAGCGACCAAAGAACCATTGGCGAGTGGATAATACGGGAAGAGTAGGGGAGAGACAAAACAAAACCAACCATACAAAACACAACAAAAGAAAGCAATGAATGAGAATACGGCGGAACGGCTGAAGGAGATAAAACGGTCGTTTCGCATGATGATGAACGGCGTAGCGGCACAGTCGATGCGCGACAAGGGACTTGAATATCACGTGAACTGGGGGGCTTCGCTGCCAATGCTCAAGGCAAAGGCAAAGGAGATTGGCAAGGACTACGACCTGGCCATAGCTCTGTGGAAGGAGGATGTGAGGGAGTGCAAGATACTCGCCACGATGATAATGCCGGCAGAGAGGATGCTGCCCGAGGTGGTTGACATCTGGATGGAGCAGACCCGTTCGCAGGAGATAGCCGAACTGGCCTCGATGAACCTGTATCAGCATCTGCCGTTTGCAGCGGAAAAGGCTTATCAGTGGATGGCTTCCGACAAGGAACTGTATCAGTTGTGCGGTTTCCATGTGCTTTCGCGACTGTTTATGAACGGTCAGGAACCCAACGAACGCGGCATCAACGAATACATTGACCAGCTTCAGGCCGCCTTGCAGGGAGAGTATCCGTCGGTGAAGAAAGCAGCCATGGCAAGCGCATTGAGGTTTGCCGAACTGGGACTGGTGTATGAGCGGTTGGCAAAAAGCGCATTGAGGAAAGTGGGACTGGAATTTTTTTAATGCTGCGTAGACAAATTCCAAATAAAAAGTATTAATTTTGTGCGGTTTAGGAACTAAAACTTATGATGAAAGACTGTGTGAAAGCGTCCGTAAGGCAGATACTTACCAGTTATCTTGAGCTGAGCAACCGCAGAAAGACACCTGAAAGATATGCCGTACTTGATGCCGTTTACAGTATCAGCGGCCACTTCACACTCGAAGAACTTGGCGTGAAACTCGCCAACGACGTTCACTTTACGGTGAGCAGAGCGACGCTATATAACACTCTGCGGCTGTTCATGGAGTTGCGTCTCGTCATAAGACACCGGTTTCAGGGCACGACTCGGTATGAAGCGTGCTACGACAACGACAGCCACTGTCACCAGATATGCACCGTGTGCGGCAAGGTGACGGAAGTCAAGTCGCCCGAGATAATGGCGGCAGTCAACGGTTTGCCGATGAAAAGGTTCCGCAAGGACGGTTTCACCTTATATATATACGGGGTGTGCCGCAGTTGCCAAGCCAAGCAGGCGAGGCAGAAAAACAAAGAATTGAAATGACAAAACACAAAAGAACTATCAGATATGAATAAAGGAAAGATAGATGTCCTCCTTGGCCTTCAGTGGGGCGACGAGGGCAAAGGTAAGGTCGTCGACGTGCTGACACCGCAGTATGACGTGGTAGCACGCTTCCAGGGAGGTCCCAATGCGGGTCACACACTGGAGTTTGAGGGACAGAAATATGTGCTCCGCAGCATCCCGTCGGGAATATTCCAGGGAGGCAAGGTCAATATAATAGGTAACGGCGTTGTGCTGGCTCCCGACCTGTTCATGGAGGAGGCTAAAGCCCTTGAGGCAAGCGGTCATGATTTGCGCAGCCGTCTGCACATCTCCAAGAAGGCTCACCTGATTATGCCGACCCACAGAGTGCTCGATGCAGCATACGAGGCAGCCAAGGGCAAGAGCAAAGTGGGCACCACGGGCAAGGGCATCGGTCCGACCTATACAGACAAGGTGTCGCGCAACGGATTGCGTGTGGGCGACATATTCGAAAACTTTGAACAGAAATATGCTGAGCACAAGGCTCGCCACGAGGCCATACTCAAGGCTATGGGCTATGAATACGACATAACCGAGGTGGAGAAGAAGTGGATGGAGGGCATCGACTATCTGCGCAAGTTTGAGATAGTAGACTCTGAACACGAGATAAACCGTATGCTCAAGAGCGGCAGCAGCGTGCTCTGCGAGGGCGCACAGGGCACAATGCTCGACGTTGACTTCGGTTCTTATCCCTTCGTTACGTCGTCCAACACCATTTGTGCCGGTGCTTGCGTTGGGCTGGGCATAGGTCCCAACAAGATTGGCGATGTGTATGGCATAATGAAAGCCTACTGCACACGTGTGGGAGCAGGTCCGTTCCCAACAGAACTGTTTGACGAAACGGGCGACAAGATACGTCAGCTCGGCCACGAATACGGTGCCGTTACGGGTCGTGAACGCCGCTGCGGATGGATAGACCTCGTGGCTTTGAAATATGCCATAATGGTAAACGGTGTGACGCAGCTCATCATGATGAAGAGCGACGTGCTCGATGGCTTCGACACCATAAAGGCTTGCGTGGCCTACAAGCAGCATGGCAAGCAGATAGACTACTTCCCTTACAGCATTGACGAGGGCATCGAACCTGTGTACAAGGAACTGCCGGGATGGAAAACCGACATGACTGGATTCACAAGTGAGGATCAGTTCCCCAAGGAGTTCAGCGATTACATCAAGTTCCTTGAGGCTGAACTCGAAACCCCCATCAAGATTATATCAATAGGTCCGGACCGCGACCAGACAATCGTGAGGAAATAAATGGCACAGAAACCAAGTATTCCAAAGGGAACGCGCGACTTCTCGCCAGTCGAGATGGCCAAGCGCAACTACATATTCGACACCATACGGTCGGTGTATGCCCTGTATGGCTTTCAGCAGATAGAGACTCCGGCAATGGAGACCCTGCAGACGCTGATGGGAAAGTATGGCGAAGAGGGCGACAAACTGCTGTTCAAGGTGCTCAACAGCGGCGACTTTATGTCGAAAGTGGACGAGAAGGACCTGCAGGAACGCAACTCGCTGCATCTTGCTGCACGCCTTTGCGAAAAGGGACTGCGCTATGACCTCACCGTACCCTTTGCCCGTTATGTCGTGATGCACCGCGATGAACTTCAACTGCCGTTCAAACGCTATCAGATACAGCCTGTATGGCGTGCCGACAGACCGCAGAAGGGACGCTACAGGGAGTTCTATCAGTGCGACGCCGATGTGGTCGGCAGCGACTCTCTGCTCAATGAGGTTGAACTGATGCAGATAGTAGACACCGTGTTCACACGCTTTGGCGTGCGGGTCGTGATAAAGATAAACAACCGGAAGATACTCACTGGTATTGCCGAAGCTATCGGGGCGCCCGACAAGATAGTTGATATAACGGTGGCAATCGACAAACTCGACAAGATTGGACTGGACAATGTGAACGCAGAACTGCGCGACAACGGACTCTCCGACGAGGCTGTGGCTAAGTTGCAGCCCATCATTTCGCTCAGCGGAAGCAACGACGAAAAGCTCGCCACCATAGCCGATGTGCTCAAGGACAGCGAGGTCGGACTGAAGGGAGTGGAGGAAACTCGCTTCATACTCGACACTTTGAAGACCGCAGGACTGAACAATGCCATTGAGTTTGACCTCACTCTCGCACGTGGACTCAACTACTACACGGGTGCAATCTTTGAGGTTAAGGCTCTCGACACGCCCATGGGCAGCATCACGGGAGGCGGACGCTACGACAATCTCACTGGTATATTCGGCATGCCCGGCCTTAGCGGAGTGGGCATCTCGTTCGGTGCCGACCGCATATTCGATGTACTCAATGCCCTCGACCTGTATCCCAAGGAGGCCGTCGGGGGTACGCAGTTGCTTTTCATCAACTTCGGCGACAAGGAAACGGCCTATTGCATGCCCATTGCCGCAGAGGTTCGCAAAGCGGGAATACGTGCCGAGATATATCCCGACAGTGCGAAGATGAAGAAGCAGATGGCTTATGCCAACGCCAAGAATGTGCCTTTTGTGGCTCTTGCTGGCGAGAATGAAATTGCCGAGGGCAAAATAACACTCAAGAACATGGCCACGGGTGAGCAACGGATGGTAACTCCTGACGAACTTGTGGCCGCAATATTGAAGTAAAACCAATCGCATACTACACCTACGGACAAGGGGTTGTCGCTCTTGCGATGCCACTTGTCGCGTTTCTACACAGTTGATAAGCAAACTTAAAAACGAAAAACCTAAAATGAACAAACTGAAAAACATCTCTTTGGCCGCAGTGCTGCTGCTTGTGCTGACGGCTTTCAAGCAAGACCATGTGCCGACAATCTTCATGATTGGCGACTCGACCATGGCCAACAAGAACATAAACCACGGCAGTCCCGAGCGCGGATGGGGCATGGTGCTGCAATGCTTCTTCGATGACGGAGTGAAAGTAGATAATCATGCGGTGAACGGACGCTCGTCGAAGAGCTTTATCAATGAGGGACGCTGGCAGAAAGTGCTCGACCTGATAAAGCCCGGCGACTATGTTTTCATACAGTTCGGGCACAACGACGAGAAGCCTAAGGCTGACCGACACACAGACCCCGGCACTACTTTCGACGAAAACCTGCGCAAATTTGTGCGCGAAACGCGTGAAAAGGGAGGCATACCCGTGCTGTTCAACTGCGTGGTGCGCCGCAATTTCTTCAAGAAAACGCCCAAGAACGACGATGATGAGGCTCTGCGCAATACCGTGGCTTCGAAAGTAAAACCCGAAGAGGGCGACACTCTCTACGACACCCACGGCGACTATCGCTACTCTCCGCGTAATGTTGCCAAGGAGATGGGCGTGGTTTTCATAGACGCTAACACCATAACGCACAATTTGGAGCAGGGATTGGGGCGCGAGAAGTCGAAGAAACTCCACATGTGGTTCCTGCCCGGTGAGGAACCATCCATACCGAAAGGACGCGAAGACAACACGCATTATAATATATATGGCGCACACGTGGTGGCCAAACTGCTGGCCGATGCGGTGGCAAAGGAGATACCTGCGTTGAAGAAACGTCGCGTTGACTACGACTTTGCGGTGGCAAGAAACGGTTGTGGCGACTATTTCAATGTGCAGGATGCTGTGGATGCCGCCCCGGAAGGCAAGAAAACCACCATTCAGCTGTTCAAGGGCGAGTGGACTAAGCCTACGGTTCCGAAGGGGAAGAAGGTGAAGTTCATCTTGCGGAGCGGTGCCAAGTGGAACGTTTTTCGATAAGCCAAATGAGCAAAGTCAAACTTGTTTGTACTTTGCCATGGCGAGAAAAGGTGCATGAATATGAAGTGATCATTGCAACCGTATGCCGAAAGCTCTGTCTGCATTAATGTTCTGTCTCGTATGTTTCGCATTGGAAACATACGCTGTTGGCACGCAAAGCACAAAGGCGCAACTTGAGAAAGCAGAAAGGTTGCACGCAAGGGGAGAACAGGCTAAATGTCTGCTGCTGACAAACAACATCATCGAGACCATGGGCGCGATGCGCGACATTCGGCACACCGACTCCGTGGTCTTGATGAAGGCAGAACTTCTGTGCGGCAACGTGAATATATCGCTTGGCAACGGTTCCAAGGGACTGGAAATGCTGAAGAAATCGAGCGAAATTGCAAAGGCAATAGGCGACACAAGGTTTCTGGCGCAGGTCTACAACAGCATATTCTATGTGTATTACAACACTTTGGACTTTGCCCAAGCGCAGAATTTGCTCACACAGGCCATCGACCTGTCGGCAAAGAACGGCGACAGGCGGAATCTCACCCGACTGTATAACAACAAGGGACTGACCTTTTACGCCCAGCAAAAATACCCGGAAGCGTTGGGTCTCATGCAAAAGGCGCTCGGCAACACACTGTCAGGCGAGAAGCAGGAGCGTTCGCAGATATACACCAACATCGCAGAGGTTTACTATTCGCAAGGCTCCTGTGCCAAGGCGGAACAATGGTTGACGAAAGCACTCGGCGAATTGCGGCAGACACCGATAAGTGCGAAGAACATACAGACCTATCTCAACATGGCTTTGCTGAAAGCCCAGAACGGGAAGACGAGCGAGGCAAAGGACATACAGCGCACACTCTACAGCGTGTTGCCCTCGTTGCCACCGACACAAAAGGTGAATTCGCTCCGCCAACTTGCCGACATCTGTTTCTGTATGGGCGACTCCATGAAAGGACTGCGTGATATGCTTGCCTACGACGCTCTCGCCGACTCTCTGCAGAGGGAAGGCAACGACTCTCAGATGCGGCAGCTGCTCGTGGCATACGACACGGAGCGGTTGGCGCAGCACAATGAGGCACTGAAAGAGAGTCTGCACGCGCGGACGGTAATCACATACGGTGCACTTGCGTTTCTCGTTGTAGTCTTGGCGTTGTCGGCAATACTGTGGATAAAGTCGAGGGAAAACAAGCGCAAGGGTAGGCTCATAGCCGAACAGAAGGAGCAACTGCTCAGATACGAACAGGAGGAGCACGAACGCCAACAGCGCAAGATGCGGCTTGAACTTGACCACAAGAGCCGACAACTGACATCGTACACCATAGACCTTGCCGCCGTGAACGATTTCCACCAGAAGGTGGGCGTCGAACTGGAAAAGCTGCAGACCACCATCGACAGTGGCGATGCCGCCGAGGCGAGAGACTGTTTGAAGCGCATCGGCGATATGCTCGCACACTTCAACGACAAGCCGGTGAACGATGATTTCCGCATTTTCTTTGAGGAAGTGCATCCCGAATACCTCAAAAAGCTGTCGCACACATATCCCAAACTGTCAGAAACCGACCTCCGGCTTTGTGCCTACATCCTGCTTGGGATGTCCACAAAGGAGATTGCCGCCCTAACCTACCGTGAAGTGCGCAGCATAGAGTCGTCGCGCAACAGGCTTCGCAAGAAGCTCGACATAGAGGCAGGCAGCGACGTGAAGGCTTTTCTTGAGACGCTTGCCGAGCGTTTTAACACTGTGCAGTAGTATTGCCGTAGTGCTCTTTTCGCCCTAAATATCGTCTTTTTGTAACTTTGCGGCGTTATTTAACAACAAAAGGAAAGAAAATTTAGTCCAATTGTTCTTTTCTTGCTAACACTTAAACAAATGCGTATGAGACAAAAAGCGACTTCTTCTGTCTTGTTTGCCGCCTCTCTGCTGTTCTCAGCAGTGACCGTCATGGCTGGCAACATTCCGCAAAGACACACAAACACAGGATTTCCTTTCAAGCAAAGAAAGGTTGGCAGCTTGCCATCGCCAATGCAACTGGCTGGCAAGTTCAATGCATTCAAGTTTGCCGCACCGAACAGACAGGCGGCTGACGGAGTTATGCTCTATGGCGACGTGATATACGCCGACGGCTGGACCACATCCACCAGCGCATACGGCGTTTATTCCTTTCCGGCTACGGGCAACACAACGCTCACCAGCGTGTATGAAGACGACAATTTCAACTGCAACGCCGGAGCCGTTTACGACAACGGCCTTTATCATATTCTAAAGGCGTATGGCAGCGACAGCGAGTTTCAGTACATCAATTACTACCAGTACGACACCGACTCTTGGAGTGAAAACGACGAGAACGAATTTAGCAATCCGCAGTTTGTTGCATCCGACCTCACCGTCGACCCGCTGACCAACACCGTATACGGCGCCTTCAGTGACGGTGCAAATGGTATGCAACTTGCCACATTCAACTTCACGTCGAGTGGCTACAGCGTGAAGGGCGCACTCTCAAAGCACATGCTCGCCATAGCTGCCGATGCAGAAGGCACGCTCTTCGGCATAGCCTCTGACGGCGTATTATATAAGGTGGATAAGGAGACTGCCGCGCTGACCAAGATTGGCTCCACAGGCATCACTCCCGCAGCATACATACAGAGTGCCACATTCGACTGGTTGTCGGGCAAACTCTATTGGGCAACAACGCTTACCACCGACATTGCCGGACTGTATGAGGTGGACACCACGACGGGTAAGGCAACGCTGGTGTCCTACTTCCCGAACAACGAGCAGATTGTTGGACTCTACTGCACCAACAAACTCTCTGCTGACGAAGCTCCGGCGGCGGTGGCAGACCTGACAGCGGTGTTTATGGGTACGTCCACCACAGGCACAGTATCGTTCACTATGCCTACCGCGACAAACGGCGGCGACGAACTGAGCGGTCAGCTCGGCTACACCGTGAAGGTGAACGACTCGACTGTGACGACTGGCAGTGCCGATGCCGGAGCAGAGGTGAGTCTGCCTAACGTCAGCGTCAGTGGCGGCAACACGAAGATTGTTGTCTATGCATCCAATGCCGCGGGAAAAGGACTGCCCGCTATGGTAACGGTGTGGACTGGCTACGACGTTCCGCTTGCACCCACCGACGCTGCCGTGGCCTATGCCGACGGTGTGGCGACGATAACATGGAGCGCACCGGCGGGCGGAGTGCACGGCGGATATGTTGACGGTGGCAATATCGAGTACACCGTTACCCGTATGCCCGACAACGTGGTTGTGGCAAACGGTACGAAAGCCACAGAATGTACCGATGCATTCAAGCCCGAGCAGTTGGCTGCATACTACTATGTGATTACCGCTACCGCCAACGGACAGACGAGCAGTGAGGCCAAGACCAACACCTACGTGGCTGGCGACGCCATAGTGCCGCCATACAGCCAGCCGTTTGACGATGCCACAACCTTCGACCTGATGACCATAATCGACGCCAACGAAGACGGTAGCACCTGGAATATGTCGGCAGAGAACGGTTATGCCGAAATAGCCTATGCCGACGAGGGAGGCGACGACTGGCTCGTCACTCCGCAGATAAAGCTCACCGCCGACCGCATGTGGAAGTTCTCTTGCCGCATCAATACTCCGTGGGCACCAAACTGGCAGGAGAAAGTCGGAGTGTTCTTTGGAAAGGCCGCTACCGCCGACGCATTGACCGGAGTTATCATGGACGACGTGACATACAAGGACACAGACCTGCACCTCGTGGAACGGTATTTCAAAGTGACCGAGGACGGAAACTACAACGTTGGCATCCACGCCGGCAGCTATGAGCTGTATCAGATTCAGGTGGACAGCATCTTGGTTGAGGCCGGTCCGCTCTACGCCGCACCGGCAGCCGTGGCCGACTTCAAGGCCACAGCCGATGCCACCGGCAAACTCTCCGCAACGGTTTCCTTCACCGCTCCCGATGCTACTGTGGACGGGAAGCAGCTCTCGTCGCTCACGAAGATTGAGCTTTACAGAAACGGCGAACTGATTAAAACCTTCGGCGCACCTGCTGTTGGGGAGGCAATCTCCTTCACCGACGCCAACGCAGCGGAGGGAGTTAATGCCTATAAGGCCATTGCCTACAACGCCAGCGGCTTCGGCTACGATGCTTCAGCCAGCGTGTTCGTTGGCGAGGATGTGCCGTCGGCACCTACTGACGTGAAGATAGTGGACAACGACGGCAAGGGAACATTGACCTGGACAGCCCCGACCATCGGAGTGAACGGTGGATTCGTAGACACCGACAACCTTGTGTACGGCATAAAGGACAACGACGGCAACACGCTTGCGGCTACTGCCAAAGGCACTTCGTTCACCACTACAATCGACGAGACGGGCGAACAGGGCTACGTCATGTACGCCGTGTTTGCCGGCAATGCCAAGGGCTACAGTGCGGCCGGCATATCCAACTTTGCCATCAAGGGTGCTCCTTACACCCTGCCATACACCGAGTCGTTTGACAACGGCGAGCACAACACCTTCTGGGGAGCTGTGGTTCCCGACGACTCATACGCTTCTTGGGGTGTAACCTATGAGGACGGTGTTGGCGGCAAGAGCGGATACGCATCGTTCAGCGGCGGTCAGCCGGGCAACGAGGCGCGGTTCTTCTCCGGCAAGATAGACCTGTCCGAAGCCGTCAACCCGGTGCTGGAGTTCTACTATTGGTATCGCGCTGAGGAGGGCAACCAGCCGCTCAACGTTGAGGTAATCAGCGAGGGCAAGGACACCACCGTTGTGAAGCAGCTTGAATACACGTTGTACATGTATTCCAAGGATTTCGAACTGGTGCGCGTGCCATTGTCGCAGTTCAAGGGCAAGAAGTTCATTCAGATAGCCTTCGACTGCACGTCGGGCGACGACTACACCATTGCCGCAATCGACGAAGTGACCGTGCGCGACTACTTCGACAACGACCTGGCCGTCACCGTTTCGGCTCCGTCGGCCGCCAAGTCTGCCGACGAGATTGAGATTGCGGCCAACGTGAAGAACATCGGCGGCAAAGCGGCAAGCGACTACACCGTAAGTCTGTATGAGGACGACAAGCTCGTAGACTCTGCCTCTGGCGAGACCATCGCCGCCGACTCGGCCACGACATATACGTTCAAGCAGACCGTTGGCACACTGAAGGAGTCGCTAAGCTACAAGGTCGTGGTAGATTATGCCGCCGACGGCAACCTTGACAACAACACAAGCGACGCGGCCACTGTGAGCGTGACGCTGCCGGTGTATCCTGCTCCGACCGATTTGTCGGCAGCGGACAATGGCAACACTGTCAATTTGGCTTGGACAGAGCCTGACTATCATTCGTTCACCGTGCCTACTGTTGACGGCGCAGAGGACTATGAGGCGTTTGCCGAAGGCACAATAGGCGAATGGACTACGGTGGACTTGGACGGACTGGACACCCGTTCCGACATTGACGTTGACTTCAGCTATGTGGAGTTCCCGCAGCAGGGCAAGAAGATGTCGTTCATCGTGATGAACCCCGAGCAGGCAGGCGCGCCGTTCACCAACTGGATGGACGAACCCACAGGTTGGCAACCGGCGAGCGGCAAGCAGTATTTCGCATCGTTTGGCAGCGCAGACGGAGCCAACGACGACTGGCTCATCTCACCCGAACTGACCGGCGATGCGCAGACCGTAAGCTTCAGCATCCACGGCTACTATGGCGACGAATATGAGGTGCTATACTCCACGACCGACAAAGACCCCGACAGCTTCACGAGCATTTCCAAGCAGTCGGCGGCAGTCACCACATGGACCAGGGCAGAATATGACTTGCCCGAGGGCGCAAAGTATTTCGCCATACGCAACACGTCCTACGACTATCCCTACTACATCTTCGTGGACGACATCAGGTTTGAGGCTGCCAAGGACAAGGGCGCTCTCAGCCTCACAGGCTACAACGTTTACCGCGACGGCAAGAAGCTCATCGCCGAACCGATTGCCTCTCCGGCGTTCTCCGAGTCCAAACCGGCCGCTGGCACTCATCTGTATCAGGTAACAGCGGTGTACACCATTGGCGAGTCTTCCGCCGCAACGTGCGAAGTGGGCATCACTTCCGGCATAGTGTCGGCAGGCAAGGACGGCATCAAGGTGATGGCAACCTATGGCGTCGACGGCATTCGCACTGACCGTGCCGCAAAGAGATTGCGCATAGAGAAGATGAGTGACGGAACTACAAGAAAGGTTGTCGTGAAGTAAGTGACGCCAACGTTTCTCTAAACAACAGACAAACGGCGGAACCGCAATGCCCGGGGTAGGGTGGCGGCTCCGCTGTTTTTTCTAAAAAAAGTCAGTCCGAAAACCAGGTTGCACTACGCATATAAATAAGGAACATCACTTGGCATAGCCTCTTCGAGGCCAAGATGACAATGGTATTCATCTATGCATTTAGCGGAATACTCGAAAAACTGTAAGCAAAACAATGTTGTTTGCTTACAGAATCGTTCATGTGTAACAATACAAAGCAATACTGTAAGCAAAACCAAACGTTATGGTTACGGACTGTAAACGGCCTGTTTATGACTCCTAAACGGCCTGTTTACGGGTCGTAAATGGCATGTTTACGACTCGTAAATGGCCTACTTGTTTTTGTAAGTGCCACACTCGTTCTTGCGGGCGGCATAATTGCGGCGTCAAACGCCCGTGCTGTCCTCCCTGTCGCGGCACTTGTCTCTGCCGGAAACGCCTGTGGTTTGATACTTGCCACATAAAAAAAGTACTTGATAAGATAGCAGGCAGGTGCCTGGCTCTGGCGTTTCCCAAAACGATTTCACCCCTCAACAGACTGTCGAAACAGTTCGTTGAGGGGTGAAATCTGTATAGATTGGTACGGAAAATGTTCCGTACTTATTTCGCCACCTTTGTGGCCTTCACGAAGTATACCATGAGCAGGATGTAGGCAACGAGCGAACAAACCTCCGACAGAGGGTTGCTCCACCATGCCTCGTAGTCGAACACCACGCCGCTGAAGCGCAACAGTGCGCTGACAACGCCCATCAATGCGCCGCCAGCAATGAAGCCCGAGGCTATGAGGTTGCCCTTCTCGCCACGTTCCTTGTTCACTTGCGGGTCTTTTGAGCGCGAGGTGACATACCAGTTGATGGCACCGCCAACGAGCATAGGCACGTTGAGTTCTATCGGGATGAACATTCCGAGGGCAAAAGCCAATGCGGGAACTTTGCAGAGCGTGAGTATGATGGCGATGACTGCGCCTACGCCATAGAGCACCCACGGTGCGCCGATGCCGTTCATCAGCGGGTCGATCACCGCCGCCATGGCGTTGGCTTGCGGTGCGGCAAGCTGTCCGCTGGCAAAACCGTAGGTCTCGTTGAGCAGAATCATCACTCCGCCGACGGTAGCGGCAGAGATGAGAGTGCCCAAGAACTTCCACGACTCCTGCTTCTTGGGCGTGGTGCCCAGCCAGTAGCCAATCTTCAGGTCGGTGATGAACGACCCAGCCATCGACAGCGACGTGCATACCACGCCGCCCATGATGAGTGCGGCCAGCATGCCGCCAGTGCCGCTAAGTCCAACGGCCACCATCACCACCGAAGCGAGAATGAGTGTCATAAGCGTCATGCCCGAAACGGGGTTGCTTCCCACTATGGCAGTGGCGTTGGCCGCCACGGTAGTGAACAGGAAGGCGACGACTGCCACAAGCACAATGCCCACGAGGGCAAACAGCAAGTTGCCGTCCATCACGCCAAACCAGAAGAAAAAGAACGTGAGGAGTATCGTCACGGCAGAGCCTATGGCGATTATCTTGAACGAGATGTCGCGTTGTGTGCGCAACTGTTCCTTGTCGTCGCCCTTGCCGCCCTTCATTTCATTGGCGGCAAGCGACACTGCTCCCTTTATGATGCCCCACGACTTGATGATGCCGATGATGCCGGCCATGGCTATGCCGCCGATGCCTATGCTCTTGCCGTATGAGCGGAATATCTCTTCGGGACTCATCTGCCCCACGGGCGTGCTGATTGAGGGGTCCCAAGCGTTGAGCACCGTGTCGGGAAACAGCAGCGCCATGCCGGGAACAATCAGCCACCACACGGCAAACGAGCCGAAGCAGATGATGGCGGCGTATTTCAGTCCGACGATATAGCCCAGACCGAGCACCGCTGCGCCCGTGTTGACCTTGAACACCAGCTTGGCCTTGTCGGCCAACACCTCGCCCCAGCCAACCACGCGCGTGGTGAAATTCTCGTTCCACCAGCCCAGCGTGGCCACGATGAAGTCATACAGGCCGCCCACCAGTCCGGCCACAATCAGCGGTTTGGCCTGGTTGCCGCCCTTGGCTCCGCTCACGAGCACCTGCGTGGTGGCTGTTGCCTCGGGGAAAGGATATTCACCGTGCTTGTCTTTGACGAAGAACTTGCGGAAGGGTATCATGAAGAGTATGCCTATCACGCCTCCCAACAGTGACGACATGAATATGTCGAAGAACGAGGAGGTCATCTCCGGATACTTCGCCTGTAGGATATATATGGCCGGCAGCGTGAATATCGCTCCGGCAACCACCGCTCCCGAGCACGCGCCGATGCTCTGTATGATGACGTTCTCGCCGAGCGCGCCCTTGCGCTTGGCGGCCGTCGACACGCCAACGGCAATGATGGCTATCGGTATGGCGGCCTCAAACACCTGTCCGACCTTCAGTCCGAGGTAGGCAGTGGCGGCGGAAAACAGTATGGTCATGAGTATTCCCCACGTCACCGACCATGCGTTGGCCTCGGGGTAAGTCCTGCGCGGACTCATCATCGGCTCATACTCCTCGCCGTCGTTCAGCTTGCGGAACGCGTTGTCGGGCAGTTCGGCCTTGATGTTGTCCGCCATGTCCTCCATGCGCTGATTGCTGTCCATCTTCGTCATTTCACTTCCCAGATGTCGTTGGTCTCAAGCAGCTCCATGAAGTTGTGGTACTTCTTCTGCTTCTTCACGTCCTCCACCTGCTGGTTTACGGCCTCGTCGTAGGTGGGAGCCTCCACGTCGCGTATCACTCCGAGAGCCACAGGGAAACCGTGCTCGCCATCCATCATGGCCAGTTTCAGCTGAAGGGTGTTGTCTTCGCAGTGGGCGTCGTGCACGAGGATGTCCTTTTCGGTCACTCCGTTCTCGCCAATCTTCACCACCTTCAGTCCGAAGCCGTCCTGCACAAGTCCATATTCGTTGTTCTCGCCGAATATGAGCGGCTTGCCGTGCTCCACGTAGATGGCGTTCTTCTTGCGCCCCTCCTTGTTGTATACGGAGTCGTGGGTGCCGTCGTTGAATATCACGCAGTTCTGCAATATCTCGCACACCGACGCGCCCTTGTGCTGCTGGGCAGCCTTGAGTATGGCGATTGTTCCGGGCGAGTCGGTGGCCACGGCGCGTGCGAAGAAGTGTCCGCGTGCGCCGAAGCACAGCTCAGCCGGACGGAAGGGGTCCTCCACCGTGCCGTAGGGACTAGACTTCGACACGAAGCCGCGCGGACTTGTGGGCGAGTACTGTCCCTTGGTCAGTCCGTAGATGCGGTTGTTGAGCAGTATGACGTTGATGTCGATGTTGCGCCGCATGGCGTGTATGAAGTGGTTGCCGCCGATGGCCAGTCCGTCGCCGTCGCCGCTTATCTGCCAAACGGTGAGGTTGGGGTTCACCACCTTTGTGCCTGTGGCTATGGCAGCCGCGCGTCCGTGTATGGTCTGCATGGCATAGGTGTTGACGTAGTAAGGCAGTCGGCTTGAGCAGCCTATGCCCGAAATGACTGCCGTTTCGTGCGGAGCAACGCCAACTTCGGCCATTGCCTTGTGGAGCGATGCCAAAAAGAAGTGGTCGCCGCATCCCGGACACCATCTTGGTTGTCCCTTTTTATAGTCTTGAAATGTGTACATCTCTAAAAATCCTTTTTTGTTAACCTTCGATAATTGCCCTGAATGCGTTTGCGAGTTCCTCCACCACAAACGGCTGACCCTTCACCTGGTCGAACTTCTTCGGCACAAATCCGTCTACCTTCATGCGCAGGTAGCCGGCAAGCTGTCCGAGGTTTTGCTCGGCCACCACCACCTTGGGATACTTGAGCAGCACCTCGGCGGTGTTCTTCGGCAGTGGGTTTATATACTTGAACTGTGCCAGGGCCACCTTGCGACCTTCTGCCTGCAGCGTCTTCATGGCCGAGCAGAGGTGTCCGTAGGTGCTTCCGAAACCGACAATCAGCAGTTCGGCGTCGTCCTTGTCGCCCTCCACCTCAAGGTCGGGCACAGGTATGCGCTCTATCTTCTCCGCTCTGAGCCGATCCATGTGGTCGTGGTTTTCGGGGTTGGTCGAGATGGCTCCCGTGTCGCCGTCCTTCTCCAGTCCGCCGAGAATGTGGGTGTAGCCCTCGTTGCCGGGTATGGCCCAGTATCTCACCGCCGTCTCAGGGTCGCGCTTGTACGGAGAGTAGCTGCCCTTCTGTTCCGGTGTGGCGTAGTGTGGCTTTATTTCCGGCAGATTGGCTATGTCGGGCAGTTTCCACGCCGCCGAACCGTTGGCGATGAACGCGTCGGTGAGCAGTATCACGGGAGTGAGGTGCTCAAGGGCAATCTTTGCGGCATTGTAAACGGCGTCGAAACAGTCGGTGGGACTCGTTGCGGCTATCACGGGCATCGGGCTTTCGCCATTGCGTCCGTACAGAGCCTGCAGCAAGTCGGTCTGCTCGCTCTTTGTGGGCAGTCCTGTGGAAGGGCCTCCACGCTGCACGTCGATGATGACCAGTGGCAACTCGTCGATCACCGCGAGGTTTATCGCCTCCGACTTGAGGCAAATGCCGGGGCCAGACGTTGATGTGGCGGCCAAAGCTCCGGCGAACGACGCTCCGATGGCGCTTGCGCAGCCCGAAATCTCGTCCTCACACTGCACGGTGATCACGCCGCACGACTTGTGCTTGGCCAGCTCGTGCAGAATGTCAGTCGCGGGAGTGATGGGATAGGAGCCGAGAAACAGCTTCAGTCCGGCCTTCTCGGCGGCGGCTATGAGTCCGTAGGCGGTGGCCTTGTTGCCCGTAATGTCCATGTAGCGGCCCTTCACCTTGTGCTTCGACTCGATTCTGTATGTGGCCGGCACGCTTGCATGCACGTTGTGGCCGTAGTCATATCCGGCACGCACCACCTTTATGTTGTTCTCGGCAATCTGCGGTTTCTTGGCGAACTTCTCGCGCAGGAAGTTCTCCACCAGCGGCAGCTCGCGGTTGAACAGCCAGCAAACGATGCCCAGCGCAAACATGTTGCGGCACTTGAGCACCGCCTTGTTGTCCATGCCACTGTCGCTGAGGCAGTCTTTCACCATCTGCGTGATGGGGCAAGCCACCACTCTGTCGCCGTCGATGCCCATCTCGCCGAGATAGTCGTCGGTCTTGAACTCGGCCTTTTGCAGGTCTTTCGCCCCGAAGCTGTCGGTGTCTATTATGATGGTGGCCTGTGGCTTGGCGTACTTATACTGCGTCTTCAAGGCTGCGGCGTTCATTGCCACGAGCACGTCGCACTTGTCGCCCGGGGTGAAAACCTTTCCCTCGCCAATGTGAACCTGAAATCCCGACACGCCAGTGAGCGATCCTTGCGGGGCGCGGATGTCGGCCGGATAGTCGGGAAACGTAGAGATGCCATTGCCGACCGTTGCCGACACTGTGGAGAATATGTTTCCTGCCAATTGCATCCCGTCACCGGAGTCGCCGGAGAAGCGCACTACTACCTGGTCAAGCTCCTTCACTTCCAATTCTTCTGCCATAACTGTTTCTTTCTTTTTGCCTTACTAAGACGTTAAAATATCATGTTTTCAATGTTTCGGATGCAAATTTCGTAAACTTTAACGAGAATAGCAAATGTTTCAAATGGAAAAACCGTAAACGGAAAGCCAATGGACCTTGTTGTTGCAACTTAATTACATTTTAATGCGTTTTTGGTGGCTTTTGCTGACACAAAGCAATGGTGTAGGCCATACGGCTTGCATTTTGAGCGCAAAGCAGCGTGGTTTGCCTACAATTGCTAGATGCTCTTTTCGGGGCAAGACACACCTCCGCTGCACCAGTCTGTGCTCACGTAGATGGAAGCACAGGAAAACGGAATATCCGTCTTTTTGCCTTTTATCGCATAATCAGTACCTTTGCAGCAATGTGGGGCGTAATTTTTTTTCACTAAACGATATATACTCGGATGCCACTACACAACGAACAGGACAAGAATGTAGGTGAAAACAGGAGCCAAGTGGCCGGCGACGAACTGTTTGACGCGTGTTTAGACATGGCCACAGGTGCGGTTGGTCCGTCGGTGTGCAACAGACGTATGCACGAAGTGCTCGTCCTTGCCTGCTCCGAAGGCACCCGCCGCTCAGGAATGAGCTTCGGCAGCCTCTTTGCGCAGGTGGACTATCTCTGCAAGCGGTGCGGTATGGCTGTGGCAGACAAGGTTGCGGTGCAGGTCATGCGCCGACATTCCAACAGTGACGAACCTCTTGACCACACCGACTTGCTCTACGACCTGCGCGCCTTGTGCCTTTTCATCTCGGCGGTGTTTGCCGTTGACGTGCCCGGACGATTGCTTGGCGTGCTTCCGCCCCACAACCGTCCCGTTGAACAGACCGCTTTGACCAATGTGGCACGTCTGCGCTGCATCGTGGACTACTGGGACGACACCTTTATATATGTAACCTCCGACGACGACCGTGGCGGAAGGCAGCTCGAAGTGGACTGCTCCGACCGAGGCGACGGTCTCGACTATGCTTACCTTTGGCGGCTTCTTGTCAAGGGAATGCAGCTCAATCTGCTTGACTGCCATGCCGACGGCAACCGCATCCGACCGGGACTCGTGGTGGTTGAGCCAGACTTTCTTGTGGACATCAGTTCGGTTGCCGCTTGTTTCACCGACTATGGCCACAGTCCCTTGGCCTACACCATCAACCGCATGCGTCCACGCGCCAACAGCCAAGCCATACTTCTCGGTAATTTCGCGGGCAGTGCGCTTGACAATATCATCAACAACGAAAGCTTCAATCTGAATGAAACGATAGCAAACTCGTTCAAGAGCCAGGCCATGCAGTTCTGCACCTGTCCGCAGTTCAGCGCCCAGGAGTTCATTGCCGCAGCGAAGGCCCAGGCCGACAACCTGCAGGAGGTGGTGCAGTTGCTGTTTTCCGACCCGAAGGTTGGCCGACTTGAAGGCTACGACCGCAGCAAAGCCATGCTCGAACCCTCGTTTGTGTGCGAGAGCCTTGGCCTTCAGGGACGTGCCGACCTCATCACCACCGACATGAAGCTCCTTGTGGAGCAGAAGTCCGGACGGCTGCCCTCGCTCGACTTCGGGCGTTCGACGTCCAAAATGCGCTATCAGGAGTCCCACTATGTGCAGTTGTTGCTCTACTATGGCGTGCTCCGCTACAACTACGGCGTGACTGACAATACCGTAGATATGCGTTTGCTCTACTCAAAATACAAGGCCGCCGACGGACTCCTTGTGGTGAACTTCTACCGCAGTCTGTTTCGCGAGGCCATAAAGCTGCGCAACCGCATCGTCGCCGGAGAGTTTGCCATGGGCAACGGTAGCTTTGCGGTGGTTATGGACCATCTCGGTGCCGACGCAATCAACGAGAAAGGATTGCGCGACCGGCTGTTTGAGGGCTACATCCGTCCGCAGACAGAGGCCGTCACCGCTCCTCTGCACCGACTGTCGGCCGTGGAGCGTGCCTATTTCGTGCGCATGACCACCTTTGTCTATCGCGAACAACTTGCCCACAAGGTGGGTTCGCAGGAGGGCGTGTCCGGTTCGGTGGCCGATTTGTGGAACATGCCGCTGGAGGAAAAACTCGATACGGGCAACATCTACACCGGCCTGCACATCACCGACAAGCGTTGCTCCACAGGCTACAGCGGCTTCGACCTGTTCACTCTGGCCGTTCCGCAATACGATGCCGACTTTCTGCCCAACTTCCGGCGTGGTGACATCATATATATGTATGCCTACAATGGCTCTCCTGACGTGCGGCGGAGCGTGCTCCATCGTGGAGTGCTGTGCGAAATATCCACAGACAGCATAACCGTCAGGCTCTCCAACGGCCAGCGCAACCCCTCGCTGTTTGGCTCCGGCACCTATGCCGTGGAGCATGGAGGGGCAGACAGTGCCGCCAGTGCGCTGCTCCGCAGTCTCCATTCGTTCATCACGTCGCCCAAGAGCATCCGCGACCTGCTTCTCGGTCAGCGTGCTCCCGAGACCGACACATCGCTTCGGCTCACCCGAAGTTACCATCCTTCCTACGACGAAGTGCTGCTCTGCGCCAAACAGTCACGCGACTATTACCTGCTGCAGGGACCTCCCGGAACGGGCAAGACCTCCATGGCTCTGCGCTTTCTTGTGGAGGAAGAACTGGCCGACAGCACTTCTTCAATACTCCTTACGGCCTATACCAACCGCGCTGTCGACGAGATATGCGCCATGCTTGACGATGCCGACATCGGCTTTCTGCGCATAGGCAACGAGAGTTCGTGCGACCCGCGCTTTGCCGGCCATCTGCTTGAGGCAGCTCTTGAGTCCACTCCAAAGCTCGAAGCCATACGCAGCCGGATTGTGGGCGAGCGCGTTGTGGTGGGCACCACGTCCACACTGCTTGCGCGTCCGTTTGTGTTTGCCCTCAAGAAGTTCTCGCTCACCATTGTCGACGAGGCTTCGCAGATACTCGAACCTGGCATCGTCGGACTGCTCACAGGCCGCTTCATACTCATTGGCGACCACAAGCAACTGCCGGCGGTGGTGGCTCAAAGCGAAACGGAGTCGGTTGTTGACGATGCTGCTTTGCGCAGTGTCGGACTGGAAGACTGCCGCCAGTCGCTCTTTGAGAGACTTCTGCGATGGGAAAGGCTCTGTGGGCGCACCCGGTTTGCAGGTATCTTGCGTCGCCAAGGACGTATGCACCCCGACATAGCCGCCTTTCCCAACGAGATGTTCTACCGCAACGAGCGGCTCGAACCCGTGCCTTGCGACCATCAGACGGAGACTTCCCTTAGCTACGATGCCGCTCCGCAAGACATGCTCGACCGAATCTTGCAGCAGCGGCGCATGATATTTCTGCCCGTAGATGCTCCTGCACCGGGCGACGACGGAGGCGGACTGAAGTCAAACGTGGCTGAGGCTCGCGTCGTGGCCGACGTGCTGCGGCGCATAGTGCGCTTCTATGGCGATAGGTTTAATCCGCAGACTACCGTGGGCGTGATAGTTCCCTACCGCAACCAGATTGCCATGATACGCAAAGAGATGGCGCGGCTGGGGCTGGACGGACTTGGCGGAGTGTCCATCGACACCGTGGAGCGGTATCAGGGCAGTCAGCGCGACGTGATAATCTACTCGTTCACCGTGACAAAGCCGTTTCAACTGGCTTTCCTCACGAGCAACACATTCATGGAAGACGGTCGTCCGATAGACCGCAAACTGAACGTTGCCCTCACGAGAGCGCGCCGGCAGATGATAATGACCGGTTGCCCGCGTGTGCTCCAGGCCAACCCGTTGTTTGCGGAACTTATGCGGAGATATGGAGTAAGAAGCGGAAGCATAGAATAGAACATGGAATGAAACATAAACGATATGGAAAATACATCAGTAAGACTGGACAATCTGTCGATAGGCTATCGCAGCAAGCATGGGCAGACCGTGGTGGCCAAGGGCATAAGTGAAACTATACGTGGCGGCGAACTGACGTGTCTGCTCGGTGCCAACGGTGCCGGCAAGTCAACCCTTCTGCGCACTCTGTCGGCCTTTCTGCCAAAACTGGATGGCAGTATAAATATATGTGGCAGGGAAATCGGCACGTTTGAACCCAAGGAATTGGCGCGCGTCATAGGCATTGTGCTCACGGAGAAGCCCGACGTGGCCAACATGACCGTGAGGGAAATGGTGCTCATGGGGCGGTCGCCCTACACGGGCTTCTGGGGTACCTATTCGGATGCAGACAACACGGTGGCCGACGAGGCCATCAGTATGGTCGGCGTAGGCCACATTGCCGGACGGCTCATGGGCAGTTTGAGCGACGGTGAGCGGCAGAAGGTCATGATAGCCAAGGCTCTGGCACAGCAGACCCCGGTAATCTATCTGGACGAACCCACCGCCTTTCTCGACTTTCCGAGCAAGGTGGAAGTGATGAAACTGCTGCACCGCATAAGCCGCGAGTCGGGCAGGGTAGTGTTTCTCTCCACCCACGACCTCGAACTGGCTCTGCAACTGGCCGACACCGTGTGGCTCATGGACAAGGGCAGCGGCATCTGCGCAGGAACGCCCGAAGACTTGGCTCTCGACGGCACGCTCCCGGCGTTCTACAGTGGTCGTGGCATCGTGTTCGACAAGTCAGCCGGAGTGTTCCGAGCCGACTGCGAAACCGTCGCCTCCGTGCAGCTTACTGGCACGGAAGGAGTGCGCCGCGCCATGGCGGCCAAGGCTCTGCGCCGCAACGGCTATGCCACCGACACCGCCGCCACTGCTTTCTGCAATGTGGAAGTGACCGGCACAGGCTTTATCGTAAGTGCAATCGGGGAAAACAAAGAGACTGTTTCTGACAGCAAAGAGGCATCCACAGTGTCTGAAATGCTCGCTCTGGTAAGCTCAATGCGGCTGTAATTTGGCAGTGAAACATGCGTTCAACTTTTGGCTTTTAGCTTGATGTCGTCTTTGACAAAGGTGACGAAAAAGCTTGACGCAAAAATAATATGCATCCATTTTGGCTGAAAATCATATCGATTTCCGCCAAAGATAGCATATATTTTCGGCCAAAAAGGATGCGATTTTCTGTCAAAAAGGATGCGATTTTCTGAGATTGCAGTAACGTGCTGTAAAATAAATGCTTGCAAAAGTGCTCATCGCAAGGTTCTCTTTTGATCTTGCCGATGATAAATGTTGACAAGGACAGAGGGAGAAAGCCTGTCCTAAAACGATACTTCCGTGGCTGCTAAGGATGCCCTTAGCGGCCACGGAAGTCTCGTTTTGGAAGATCAGTTGTTCTTCGCCTGCTTACATTTCAGCCTTCAGCGGAGCTGCCACTGCATTGCGCAAGGCGGCGATGCGCAATAGCCATTCGGCCATACTGCGGCAATCGTACTTGCTCCATGCCGAACCGAAATAGTAGGTGCAACGTTCGCCGGCGGCAAGTGAGGGCTTGCGGCAAATCAGGTGGCCGGCAATGTCACTGCCGTTTGCGCCGGATTTGTTGGCCATCGTTTGCACTCCGCCATCGGGAAAGACCACTCCGATGAACGTCTGGAAGTTGTTGTCGGCCGGTTTGTCCGACGGATCCGCATACGCCACATAGTCAGAGCCGAGACTTACGCTTGTCGTGTCGGCAGAATGAACCACCATGCCGGAGCAGAACGCAGCGGGACTGGTGAGTCCGTCATACCAAACAGTGGTGCGGTTGAAGTTGGAACCCTTGTCTATGCTCACTATGCGGTGCTCCACGACAGCAGTGTCGCCAAGAAGCTTCACGGGATTGTACTCCAGCTCCACTGTAAAGCGCAGCGGACCGTTGTCGAGCAGACGGTATGTGCGGTAGCAGTATGGGAATAGTATCTTGTCGCCGTCCATGAGAGCCGGCGTTCCGCAACCGAGCGATGCTCCCACGCCGTAGGCATCGAGACCGTAGCCGTGGTCGAGGTGATAGGTCATGAGGCTTTCTATGGAGTCAACCGCAGCTTTGTTTACACCACGGAGCGGCTTCTGCATGTTGTGCATCACCACCTCCGTGTGATAGCGGTCTTCCACAACGAGTTCTGGAGTGTTCTTCACCCAAACGTCATTGCCATACGACTTCTCCTTGTTCCGCTGCAGAGCCGGACCGTAGCACCGATAAGCACCGAAATCGTTTTCCCAGGCTATGTCGTCAAGCCTTTCGGGATACATCCGGCCGTAGCACGTGTTGCGAAATACGGCAGGTATGCCCTTCTTTATAGTGAACACGGCCTTGCAACCGGGTCTTACAGAAACGTCCACCAGAACCTTTCCGTCGTGAGTGAGCTGGTAAGCCACCTCCTGCCCCAGCGAGTTGAACACACGGAACTGCCGTCCGCCGCTGATGCCGAGACGAGCGAACACCGTCTTGGCGTCTATTTCAGCCACCTCATGCCGCAGGTCTTTGGTGTCGTTGCGGAAGGTTACGGTAAACGCCTTGTCGTCTTTCGGGTTGACACTGCCCTCGTCGAAGCGCAGCTTTTCACAGGCGGCAAGCAGAAACGCTCCGGTGCCGAAGTTGGTCACGCTCTTTGCGCTCAGCTGCTGTCCCTTTACGGCACGGTCGCCGATGGGTTGCACATAGCCGACCGAACCGTCGGGCTGCAAAGCCGTGCCGATGAGATAGGCCCAAGCCTTGTTTACCACCGGCTCATACGTGGCTCTGTCGAGCATACCGTGGTTCATGCCCCACAGAAGTCCGTAGGTGAAGAATGCCGTGCCACTGGTTTCGGGACCTTCGGCTTGCTCCGGGTCGAGCATGGAGCGCGTCCAGTAGCCCTCTTTCTGCTGACACTTGGCCACAGATGCCGCCAATGTGCGGAAGCGCTGCTCAAACAACGACCGGTGGGCGTAGTCCTGCGGCATATCGGTGAGCACCTTTGCCAGTCCTGCCAGTACCCAACCGTCGCCGCGTGCCCAAAAGTCCTTCTTGCCGCTGTCGGTCTTGTGTTTCGGATAAACGTATCGGCCGTCGCGGAAGTACAGTCCTGCCTCGCTGTCGAACATAAGACTGTCGGCGAAGCAGAAGTTCGCATAGAGCTTGTCCAGGTATTTGGTGTCGCCAGTGGTCTTGTATAGTTTGGTCATCACAGGCATTACCATATACAAAGCGTCGGCCCACCACCAGAAGTCGGTCTCCTTCATGTCGCACATCCAGTCCATCACTTCCTTGGCGCGCGCTATCTTGTAGCCGTCGGGGTTCATGGCATACATGTCCAGATAGGTTTGGAAACATATCTGCCAGTCGCCGAACAGCACATGCTGCTGCGACTCGCCGTAGTTGCGGTAGAGCCACTTGGAGTGGTTCTTCTCGGTGGCTCCGCTCCAGTTGTTGTGGCGCGCCCAACGGTCGCTATACTCCAGATAACTGGCGTTGCCGGTGAGCTGATAAGCCTCCATGTTGCCCGTGAAGTAAGCGGCATCGTCCCAAAAAGCCTTCACTTCGGCCTTGCGCGTGGCTTGCCAGTGGTCATTAACCTTGTTGATAATCTCAAGAGTTGCAGGTTTTGCGGTTGCAGCCTTCTTCTTCGCCTTGGCTCCGGCCATCATCGGGATGGTGGCGAAAGCCAGGAAGAGAGGAAATAGTCGTTTAATCATTATGGTATTGTGGTTGGTTGATAATAAGTTATTGGGAATGTGTTACCTCCAACGGAGTCGGATTCAGCTCCGTTGGAGGCTATGTGTCATCTTAGAATCGGTTCTGTTTGTCTCCGACAAATCTTACTTCATTTCAGCGTTGAAGAAGTTGATGGCCTGACGGAACAGATGGTTGCGGGTGTTTCCACCGTAGATGCTGTGGTTGCGGTTGGTGTAGATGTTCACCTTGAAGTCCTTGTCGGCCTGCACAAGAGCCTCGGTATATTCAGCCGTGTTGCGGAAATGCACGTTGTCGTCGGCCAGTCCGTGACAGATGAGCAGCGAGCCGCTTAGCTTGGAAGCCCTTGCCAAAGGATTCACCTCGTCGTATCCCGACGGATTTTCCTTCGGCGTGCGCATATAACGCTCTGTATATATGGTGTCATAGTAACGCCAGCAGGTCACGGGAGCTATGGCTACGCCGGCACGGAACACGTTTCTGCCCTCGCTCATGCTCATCAGCGTGTTCCATCCGCCGAAACTCCAGCCCCAGATGCCTATGCGCGACTTGTCCACATAGCTCTGCTGGCCGAGCCAAAGGGCTGTTTCCACCTGGTCGCGAGCCTCAAGTTCGCCCACACGCAGATAGGTGCACTTCTCAAAGTCGGCTCCACGGCCACCCGTGCCACGGTTGTCCACGCAGACAACCACGTAGCCCTGCTGTGCGAGATACTGTTCGAGCACAGCACCTTGGCCTGCCATGCCGATGTTCCAGCGGTTCAGCACCTGCTGACTGCCGGGCCCGCCATACTGATACATTATCACGGGATAGCGTTTTGACGCATCGAAGTCCTTCGGTTTCACCATCCAGCCATTAAGAGAGATGCCTTCAGAAGTGGTGAACGAAAACATCTCGCGGCTTCCAGCGTCATATTTTGCCCATTTGTCTTTCAGAGCCTTGTTGTCAATAAGTGTTGTGAGAGTCTTTCCGGTATTGTTTTTCGCCGACCAAACAGTCGGTGTGTTGATGTCGCTCCATGTGTTGATGAAGTATTTGAAACCGTTGCTGAACGTAGCGTTGTTATATCCCGATTGCGAAGTGAGTCGTTCGGTCTTGCCACTGCGATGCGACACATATACCTGCTGGTCCTGCGGGCCGAGCTGATTGGCTGCGAAATACACGTCGCCAGTGGCTTCGTCAACGCCATAAACTTCTGTCACGCTATACTTTCCGTCGCCTATCTTGCGCTGCAAAGTTCCTCCGAGAGAGTAGAGATACAAGTGGGTGTAGCCGTCACGGTCGCTTGGCATCAGTATGTAGTCGCCCTTTACCTTAGTGTCGGTCACTGTCATGGAGTTGACATACTTGTCAACCTTGTCGCCAACAACCTTTTTGCAAACCGTTGTGAGCGGGTCTGCCATATATACCGACAGGTCGTCTTGGTGGCGGTTGAGGGTCATGACTGCTATCTTCGATGGATCCTTGGTCATGGCAATGCGCGGAATGTATCCGTCTGCGTCGAGCGGCACCTGCAACTTGCGTGTCTGTCTTGACTTGATGTCGTAGCTGAACACTGCCACCTTTGAGTTGTCTTCGCCAGCCACTGGATACTTATATGTGTAGAAACCGGGATATTCGGCATACTCCTCCTTTGTAGGATTGGAACCCTTGAACAGCTGCATGGAATACTGCTTCACTCCGCTCTCGTCGTAGCGTATCCAGCACAGTTGTCGGCTATCGGCGGTGAACACCATGGCGCGCGAGTTGGAAAACTCCTCCTCATTCACCCAGTCGGGCACACCGTTGATTATCTCGTTGCGCTTGCCGTCGGTGGTCACACGGCTCTCCGCATTGTCGTAGAGCAACTTTACAAGATATATGTCGTTGTCACGTACAAAGGCAATCTGCTGTCCGTCGGGCGAAAAGAGAGGCGTCTGTTGCGGCCCTCCGTCAGACAACGGCACCATCTTGTTGTTTTCCACATTATATATGTAATATACAGCAGTGAAAGAGTGGCGGTATATCATGTTGGTTTTGGTTTGTATGAGCACGTTGCGGCCGTCCGGACTTATTATGTATCCGTCTACATTCTCCACTTTAGCTCCTCTGGCCTTGTCGGCATCGAAGATTACACCCACCTGTTTGCCGGTTTTGAACGAATACTTCACTATCTGTTTGCCGTCGGGACTTATCTGAGCATAGGTTTCACCGTCTGCCAGAGGTTCCACTGCCGCCATACTCTCGCTGCGGAAGTCGCCATCCGTTATACTCTTTATGCTAAACTTGTCTCCAGCTACCGCCTGACCAGCGGCAACCAACATTGCCACGCACGCAATTGCCATCCTTTTCATTGTTTTCTCTTACTTTTTGTTGTCTGTATTCGGCAAAGTTAGGTATTTTCTACGTAACTTTGTTTTTACAACGCTTGAAATTATATGAACGATAGGCTTTACAACGACTACGGCACATGGATTCGCGGCAAGTTTCCTTACAGAATACAGAAACTGTCTGTCGATGCCGGATTCTCATGTCCCAACCGCGACGGAAGCAAAGGGCGGGGCGGATGCGTCTTTTGTGACAACCGCACTTTCAACCCTGCGTATTGTTCGGCCAAGCATGGTGTGACGCAACAGATAGAAGACGGCAAACGCTTTTTCAGCCGCAAGTATCCCGATATGAAATACCTCGCTTACTTCCAAGCGTTCACCAACACCTATGCACCGATTGACCATTTGAAACGGCTTTATGAGGAAGCTCTGTCTGTTGATGGTGTGGTTGGACTTGCCATAGGCACTCGTCCCGACTGTGTTACGCCAGAGTTGCTTGACTATTTGGCAACACTTGCCCGTCAAACCTTTCTTGTTGTGGAATACGGCATAGAGAGTACCAACGACCTGACGCTGCAGCTGATAAACCGCGGGCATGACTTCGAGTGCTCAAAGCGTGCTGTCGAGGAAACGGAATCGCGTGGTATAATGACTGGAGGTCATGTGATAATAGGGCTGCCTGGCGAGGATGCTGATGAAAGTCTGCGTCAGGCCGACTGCATATCGGCTCTTCCGCTCACCATGCTGAAGATTCACCAGATGCAGGTGGTAAAGGGAACGGCACTGGAGAGAATGTATGCGGAACAACCGTTCCACATTTACACCGTGGAAGAATACATCGAACTGATAACGGAATACGTGCAACGCCTCAGAGAAAGCCTTGTCCTTGAGCGTTTCGTGTCGCAATCGCCTAAGGAAATGGTAGTCGCACCGCATTGGGGAATGAAGAATCATGAGTTTACCGACCGTCTGAACAACCACATGAGAGCCGTCGGCGCACGCCAGGGAAAGAAGTGTTCAGCGCACCCTGAACTGTGAGAAGTCCCTACACTCAAGCAACTGCACCATAGTGGTGCCTTTGTGACACTTCATGTATCGGTCTATGGCATCCACATACTTGTTTGAAAACGTTTTTTTGCACGTGATGTGATTCACAACCCACAGTATAGCTCCCATATGCAGGTCACATTCCAGTTGCGATGGTTGCTTGTCGTGGGGCATGGGATAAAGACTGAGAATGTAGAATGCCATACAGTCGGGCACAATCATGTCGCGCTTCATCAAAACCCTTTGTGATTCGGGATAATACTGCTTGTATAACTGATAGTCAGTGCCGAGATATTTGTCGAGACTGATGCCCAAGGTGTTGTTACCCACAATGATGCTTTGGTCAAGCGCACCTATCTGGGCGTACACTTCGGGGTATTGCAAATCGGGTATTTCCTTTTTCAGCTTTGAAAAAGCATCGGTTAGTCCACTGTTCACGTCGTCCATAGTCACGTATTGCTGTTCTACCTCGTTTACAAGAGCCTGTAAAACGGTGTCTTGATAGAACTTCAGAAACTTGGTGTTTATCTCCGGGTCGTTTACCCGGCCTATCTTCAACACGTCTTCTATCAGTGTTCGGGTCTGCATCGGATAAACGGTGTTCATCTGCTGCAAGGCCGAGAAGTCGCCAGTGGTGAGGTAAAGGCTCTGAATTCGGTCGTAACGGTCCACCGACACTGCATTCTCCGATGCACTGTCGGTCTTGGAACGCAGGTTGAATTCACAACCCAAGCATACCAAAAGTACCGTTAACAAAGCGAAACATATTCTATTCAAAGTGCCTCTAACTTTTAAAAATCGTTGAAATACGCAGCAAAAGTACTAAATATTATTGTAATATCAGAATTTTAACCCTAATAAATGCGTATAACTGACGTATTTTTTGTAGGAAAAGGCACGGTTTGTGTGGTTTGTAGCAGTGGTTGACTTCCTGTCGGTTGGTTAGAACTTCATGCTGAACTTTATCCTCACTCCCTGTTTGGTGGCGGTTGGAAGGTTGAGATAGTTGAGACGGCGCACATATTCTACATGGAAAAACTTGAAGACGTTGTGCACTCCGGCCACAACTTCAACATACGGCTTGTTGCTGTCCATGATGTAAGAGCCTTCGGGCAGTTGCATGAGCACGTCAGACGAACCGTTACGGTCGGTCAGCAGCGGATTGTTCTTGTCTGTAAGCGTACCCCAAAGCGAGCGTACGCAGACATATTCGCGCCATTTCAGCTTTTTCAGCAGCGGTATGCGGTTGAATATTTTGCCATTGATGTCCCATGTGAGCATCAGGCTGGCGTATCGGTCGTTGACAAACTCCATGTTGTTTATCAGTCCGAACGAACTCTTGTTGGTTATATACGATAGATTGGCCGCCGGCATGCACAGCAACAGGAACGGCACCTGGTTCCACTGTGCTCCAGCCTTGGCTTCGAGGTCAAGACTTCCCCAACTTTTCAGCCAGAAGCGGCGGAATACTGATACGTCGGTCATGTTGTAGCGATACTGTCCGCCAAGTACGCCGTTGAAACCGATGGTGTGGCTCAAAGTAAAAATGGGAGCGTCGTTGTTCAACTTGCGTCGGCGCTGTTTGGTTACGACGAATTTCTCGCCCGGAGCGTAGCGCAGTTCTGCCTTCAGCTCCGCCGTTTTCATCGTGACAGACGTGGGTTGTGCCATACCCTCCTGCGACAACGGAATGAACGACAGGTTGCCCGCAGCCTCGTTTTCCTCCACTTTCGCAGTGAGGGTCATGCGCAGATTGCATCTTTCCTCACGCTCCAAAGTGAGTTGATGGCGGCGGTAGAACATCATTTTGTCCACTTTAGCCCATTTTAGTGCATTGAATACGTTGTCCTTGTCGGTGCCCATGAATTTGTCTGACGGCGAACACACGTCGTAGGACGTGGACAGCGACACCGAGCGGCGTGGAAACTCGTCGGGCAGATATTCCTTTGGGTTGAACGAATAGGTCACTTCTGCATTGTAGTAGTCGTGCTTGCTCTTGAAACCGTGGGCGTAATAGCCTTTCAGGAACAAGTGCTTGTTAAGGTTTGCCGTCGTTTGTCCACCTACGCGCAGTCGGAATCCGTCAATGAAGTTGCTGCTCACAAACGTGTTTATTGGGCCGAAGTCAAACTTGCTTGGACGGGTTGAGAAGCCTGTTTCCAGATAATTCTCAACGAGCACACGCAGTGCGGTCATCACATACTTGTATGCTTTCTTGCTCTTCAGTCCGTCCATCACACTTTTCAGGTGTTTCTCGCTGCCGGAAAGCTCCACCTTGCGTTTGCTTTCCCAAAACTCGTCGTTTTGCTTCTTGGCTTCCGCCTCTACTTTCGCCTTGGTTGCCAGCGAGAAAGCCCCGTCGGGAATGGAGTCAAAGCTGTAGTTGGACAGTCTCGTGGTGCGCGTGACGATGCCTTTCTGTATGAAATCGAACAACGCAAGCTCCACTGTCATGTCGTCAACGGTCAGTACACGTTCACCGGTAGACAAAGTAGTAAAATTCTGAGTCACGGCCATCTTCTCCACGAAGTTTACTCCACTCTTGCGAGGTATCGACAGTTCGCAGCGTTTCACTTGGTAAGTGGTGTCGTCCATTACGTACAGCTCTCCGCTGAAGCCGAAGTCCTGCAAGTTGTTGGGCGAGAAGTGCAACTGTATGCAGCGGTCAGAGTCCACATACAATGTGTCTTGTATGTAGAAACGGTAGAATGCTATGGCGTCTTTGCCTATCGGTGAGGTGAACTGGTGCTGAAACAGGCGCACCTGGTCGTCATATATGTCTATGTCGGTAAAGAAGTCCTTGAGTGCGGCGGTGAGTATATCTCCCGAATAGAGCATGGTGCTGATACCGTCGGTGCGCTCTCCAATCACCACGTCGCGCTCTTCCTTCGGTTTCTTGCGGTATATGTGCTTTGTGGCTGTCTCGGTATACGTGAACGGCAGTATCATTTTTCCTGTCTGGGGACATACCTCAATCAGACTGGAGGCACCGGGTATCGTGCCCAGCAGACTCTTTTTCAGTCCCTCGGGAGTCACGTCATTGGCGGCAAGCGTTATCTTCTGATACTTGTCCACGCTGTAGTAGTCGCGGTTGTGCAGGTTGGTGCGTTTCTTCGCAGCTATCACCTTCTTCATAAGCTCTACAGCCGGGTTGTTTTTTCGCTTATATTTTGAGCGTCCACCCTTCACCGTCACCTCCTTAATGGTGTGGTTACGGTTGTACCACAGCGTTGTGTCGGTCTCGTCAATGCCATCGTTCGACTGCGCCCGGACGTTGGGTGCAGCCACAAAAAGCAGTATAATGATAATGGAAAAAAGTCTGTTCATTGGGCATACTTGGCGTCAAGCCGTACACAGAGAGCCTCGTGACGGCGCCACATATAGTGGCAAATGGCGGAAAGCACTACTATCTCCACCAACGGATAGACATACGGAACATTCAAGAGGCATGCCGCGTAGAGCGTGATGGCCCGTGTGTTGAACGTGAGTATGTTAGTAAACTTCATAAGAGGCAGCGATTCCTTCCTGAATTCGTCGCGCAGCGACTGTGGAATGTCATTGGCTGTGGGGTATTTGGACTTGACATTGGCGAAAAACTTCTGAAACTGCGGCGTTCGGCGTTCTTGTCCGGCGCAATATCGGGCGTAGTTGTAGTAGAAAAGGAGCTGAAACCAATTGCTCAATTTCTTTGGAATGCTGTGAAATATGGCCCACTGATCCTTGCTGTTGTCAAACTCGCTGCCATCCTTTCCGAGCAGAAAGTACAGGTGAATCTGACGGTAGTAGTCGGAAAGGGCACACTGCCTTGTGTGGCATACGAATCCCGCTTCGGCGCAGATGATAAAGATGATGAGTCCCCAGTGAATATTGGTGAACGGAATGGGTTGATTGTACAGGCGCAGACTGATGCCAAGATATATGGCGAAGAACCATACATCGGCCGAAAAACCGTCGAGCACACGTCCCAAGAGCGTCTTTTTATTAGTGAGCCGCGCCAGTTGTCCGTCGGTAGAGTCACAGAAATTGGCCAACATCAACAGAGCCACGCCGGCAATATTGTATTTCAAATCCTCGTGCCAGAACATCCAACCGGCTCCGGCACCGAGAAAGAACGACAGAATGGTTATTGCGTTGGGGTGAACGCCCAGCTTCTTCCACAAAAGTGCAAAAGCTAGCCCTACAGGGCGAGTGAAATACACGTCAAGCCATTCTTCCGTGTCTTCCGACTTGAACGACGCGTGCAGCAATTCCTTAAAACTCTTTTCCATCTTCTGTCCTGTTGAATAATGTCATCTTTGTATGTTCTATCTCGGTTCTGCCACCTTTGTCCTTAAAAGAAAGTGACTTCAGTGTCATCTGTCTATCGCCCTGAAGCGAGAAACTCCTCCGCTTTGGCTATGTCGGCAGCGTGGTCTATGTCAAGCACCTTGCTGAACGGATATGCTTTCAGTCTGTGTCCGTCACAGACGAGTGCCCTCTGGAAGTTGCGCATACGGCTCTTGCCACGGTTGATGCACTCGTTCAGAGTGTCAATGGCTTGCGGCTTCAGTCCGTAGATGCCCGCCGAGATGTAGCGGCAAGAATCACTTTGGTCGAGAAACCCCGTGATTTGCAGGTTGCCGTCGGTGGCTACGTAGAGCGGTTTCTCATCGTCCACATAGTCCGTAATACCCATCAGTCCGTCCCAGCTACCGTCTGTTGTGACCTCGCGCAGGGCTTCAACATAACTTTTGAACTCTGTTTCCTGGAATATTGTGTCCACTGTGGTCAAGCAAAACGTGCCTTCGCCGAGCCATTGGCTTATCTCGTGGAAACTGTGCATGGAACTGGGGGTACTCTTTACGCAGAAGCGCAACGGCACCGGCCGCCCTTTAAGTCCGTCGCGCTGTATGTGTACAAGATGACTGCTCACCTGTGCAGTGGCATCGTTGCAGACAACAACAATCTCTTCGGCGTTGTTGTCCATGAAAATTCTTATCAACCGGTCTATCAGCGGTTCACCGCCCACCTCAACAAGAGGTTTTGGCAGTGCTATTCCCTCCGCTGCCAGTCGGCTACCTTCACCTGCGGCAATTATGGCAAACTTCATCTTGTCGTTTCAGTCGGGCTAAAGTCAGCGTTTTGCAGCCAACTGTCACCCTGTTTTTGAGGCTGCAAAGTTACACATTATTAATTATAAGTGAAAGGAACGCCCCGTTTTTCATTCTTCATTTCCATCGGTTTGCGTCTTCGGCCAGTTCACGAGAAAGAGTTTTTCAGTGGCACGTGTAAAGGCGGTGTATAGCCAGTGAATGTAGTCTGGTGTGAGCATGTCGTCGGTCATGTGGCCTTGATCTATATATACATGTGCCCATTGGCCGCCCTGCGCCTTGTGGCAAGTGGCGGCATAGGCGAACTTTATTTGCAGGGCGTTGTAGTATTTGTCTTCCTTTAGCTTCTTCAGCCGGTCGGCTTTCAGCGGAACATCAGCGTAATCCTCCATAACAGAGTTGAACAACCGCTCGTTTTGGTCTGCCGTGAGAGCCGGTGCTTCAGAAGAAAGCGTGTCGATGATGGCCGTGGCGGTAAGCTCAAGGTCGTCGTAGTCGGGAAACTGGAGGGTGATGTCGGCGAAGCGCAGGCCGTAAAGCTCCTGTTTGTTGCGCACGCGCCACACTCTCGCTCTGTCGCCGTTGGCTATGTAGGGCAGCGACTTGGCCGACCAGTGGTAGTTGTTCTTCACCACCATGAGCATGTCGCCTTGGCAAAGCTCGTCCTCGCGGCCGAGCACCATGTTGCGTATGCCTTGGTTGTATACGTTGGCGCGCTTGTTGCTGCGCGTCACCACGGTGGTCTCGTCGAGTCCCACGGCACTGTAGCTCGACGCGAGCTGCTCCACCAGCTCGTCGCCCGGCACCATCTGTATGTCGGCGAAGCCGCGAAACCTCACCTTGGGCAGTTGTGTGGCCTCGTCGTGGGTGATCATCTTGCGTATCGTGGTGGCGTTGTAGAGTATGCCCGAGCCGTAGCTTTGGCGCAGCACCTCGCTCAGCTCGGCCTCGTAGACGTCGAGACCGTAGCCACGGAGCACGTCGGCCGACAGGGCCGGACTGTCGTCTTCGCCCACTGGGGGCAGCTGGGCGGTGTCGCCAATGAGCATCATGCGGCAGTTGCGGCCGCTGTAGACAAACTGCACGAGGTCGTCGAGCAGGCAGCCACTGCCGAAGTTGCCCGACCCGTAGCCTTGGTTGGCCACCATCGACGCCTCGTCTATGATAAACAATGTGTCGGTGTTGAGGTTGTCGTTGAGGTTGAAGCTGCCCATCGCGGCGGTGATTGTCTTCTGGCGGTATATGCGCCTGTGTATGGTGTATGCGGCATGGCCGGAGTTTAGGGCGAACACCTTGGCCGCGCGCCCCGTGGGGGCGAGCAGCATGATTTTCTGCTTCAGCTCGGCCATGGTTCTGACTATGGCTCCGGCGAGCGATGTCTTGCCCGTTCCAGCCGACCCACGCAGTATCATCACCGTGCGGTCTGCGCGGTCGCAAATAAACGAGCTGAATGTGCCTATGGCCACTCCCTGTTCCTCTGTAGGGGCGAACGGCATGGTCTGGATTATGCGTTGGGCGATTTCAAATTCGGTCATGGCGAAGGCTTCTCTTCTTATGGCCACGCGTGCGTGGCAAACAAATGGTTACACTATCTCCCTGCACTCCACCATGTCCACTCCACGATATACCACCACGAGCTTGTGGAGCTTGGTCGTCTTCACCGACTCCCTCACGATGTCGCTGTCGGCATAGCGGCATACCTGTGCGGCTGCGTCGGCTGAGAGCTGCCGCAGCTGGTCGTCGGTGGTGGCGGCCTTGCAGTATTTCAGTTCCACGATGTAGGAGTCGGTCATGTCCTTGTATATGTCGCATAGCGGCAAGAGGAAGATGTCGGCATAGCCGCCGTCGTTGTCAAGCTCGGATATGGGGCGGTAGAAGCGGCACTGGCTCGTCATGGCCAGCGTGAAGCCATGCACGAAAGCCTCGCCCTTCTGCTTGTCGCGCTGTGAGGAGTAGCGCTTCAGGCAGTCGGCTATGTAGTCGAAGTATGGCTTGTAGTCGCCTTGGTAGGCCAACCGGCTTTCCAGCTTGTTCTTGCCATATTGCTCGAAGGTGAGGTCGTTCTCCCGGTAGGTGTCGAGCAGGTAGGTGTACATCTGGTCGCGCACCACCTCGTTGGGTATCACGAACTTTGTCTCGCCGCCAATTGTCCCGTCAATCGTGACCATGCCAAAGTAGAACAGCAGACTGAGGAAATTGTCGGGGTCGTTGATGCGCTCGGCTGGGAAGTTCTCGTTGAGTGTGCCGGTGATGAAGCCCTTGGTCACTAGCTCCTGGATGATGCTCGCGTCGTCGAAGAAGTTCTTGTCGTGGCGTATCAGCATGCGTATCTTGTCGTAGTCGATGCGTATGTTGGTCTCCACCATCCTCTTCGGCATGTCGTAGCCGTTGTCGATGTAGTTACTCAGGAAGTTCAGCACCATCACGGAGTTGTACATGGATGTCTTCCCAAATTCTTCCTCTGCGAAGCAATAGTTGTCATACCACGGCTTCATGGCCATTATAAGCTCGTCCACTGTGTGGTTGAACGGCAGCACGCCGGCGTAATACTCCAGCATGTCGCGCACCTCCTCCTCTGTGAAGCCCGTCATCTCGTTGAAGCGTGGGTTCAGCGAGTAGTTGGTGCCGATGTTGAAGCCGCTGGTCAGGTCGTCCATCGTCACAGGACTGACGCCCGTAACGAACACGCGCCCCAATGCCGCCCCGGCGGCACTTTTGATAGCGTTGAAGAACCGCCGTAGGTATCCCTCGCCGTGGGTCTGCTCGCGGTATCTCTTCTCATGCTCCTTGCTGGCAAGAATCATGTTGGTGAAGTTGTCGTATTCGTCAATGAAGAGATAAATCTTCTGTCCGGCATCAGTGCATTTTTGGCAGAGGTATTTCAATTTCGACACAGCGTCAGGCTCAGGCTTCATGCCTTCCTTAACCCCTGGTGGCAGCAGATGCGCATAGCGGTCGCAGAATGATTCGAACACGATTCGACAATGCGTGTCGAGACCGTCCTTGTAGTCGTCGAGACCTCCCACAACCTCGGAGAAGTTGAGGTGTATGATGAGATATTTGTTGTGCTCTGGCGTTGGGTTCTGCCCTATGTATAGTTTGCCGAAAAGGTTCTCAAACTTGTCCTTCTTGTTGATGTCGTAGTAGTTTTCGAGCATGGATATGGTAAGTGTCTTGCCGAAGCGCCGGGGGCGGATGAAGAAGAAGTACATGTGCGAATCCTCAATGTCCTCGATAAACGGGGTCTTGTCTACATAGTAGCAGTCCCTTTCCATTATGTCCTCAAAGTTCTGCATTCCGTAGGGTATGCGCTTGCGGTATATCCGCTTTCTCCTTTCTCTTATCATAGCGGTGATGTTCTTTGCGTTTCACTCCGCTAAGTTACGAATATTTTCCCAATCGCAGAAGTTCCGCTTGCCTTTTCTCGGCTTGCTAAGCAATAGTAAAAGATAACTTGGTGCGATTTGAACCAGCCTGAAATCTTTGCAGACGGTGTGACTGAGTGATACCAAGAGGCTATGCTCTGATGTATTCTTGTTAAGAAAATTTTAATGAAATATGTTTTTATAACCGTAAAAGATGCGGCGAAAAAGTAGACGTGGCGACATTTCAGTGCGAAATGGCTACATTTGCAAAGTCTGCTACAATGGCAGAACAACCACGCTATGGATAAAAGGCTACTTCTATACGCACTGTTGATGGCATCGTCGCTGGCTGCAATTGGCCAGACAGTGAGCGGAATAGTGCGCGACATGGAGACGAAGAAGCCTATAAAGGATGTGGAGATAATCGTGAACGGATCTTACGCCAACACTGTGAAGACCGACTACCGTGGTCACTTTGCCATCGGCGACAGCGTGTCGTGCCTTACGTTCATATGCTACGGCTATGAGAAGCGCATGCTCACGCGAGCCGAACTGACCGATACTGTCGAAATGCTTACGGGGGTGAACCGTGTGGGTGAAGTGGTGATATACGGCAAGAAGCCATGGACGCACATGCCTGTGATGGACCTTATGAGAAAAGAGTTCAGCAATGCGCCAAAACAGCCGCAGACGAGCATCGGCGGAGGCTTCAACTTCTTCTCGTTTCTGTCTGTGTTTGAGAAAGGACACGTGTCGGCAAAGAAGCGGCGCGAGCGCATGAAGGCGATAGAGAACTATTAGGTATTTTATAGATCCCCACCTTAGTAATGTGAAAGAATAAGTTCCTCAAGTTTGTCCTGTATTTTTTTGCGGTTTTGCCGGCTTCTTTGAAAGAGCATAGCAGGCTATGTGACTGAAAAGAAGTCGCAAAAACGACAAAAAGACAGGGCCAGAAAAACGACAGAATGTACATCTGCAAACTTGTGGAAGTTATTCTTTGAACATTACTTAGTGACGGTAAGTGATTGGACTTCGTTTTCACTGTTACTGGTGCGGATGGCGGAGTCAGCCGTTCTTGTGTGCTCTCAACGACTCTATCATCTGTTCGGCGGCATTCTTTGGGGCATTGGGCTTGCCCAAACGTCGGCGCAACTCGCCGTATTCAGACAGAATCCTTTCCCGTTTGCCGCCGCCGAGGAGTATATCGGCCAGCTCCTTTCGGATGTTTTCCACGGTGAAAGTATCGGCCACAAGTTCGCTCACCACCTCCTTGTCCACAACAAGGTTGACCAAGGAGATATACTTCACCTTAATCACGTGCTTGCGGAGAAAGGCAATCAGACGGGGTAGGGGAGTCTCATAGCACACCACTTGCGGCACGTTGAACAGAGCAGTTTCCAGGGTTGCCGTGCCGCTCGTGACCAGTGCCGCCGTGGAATTGGCCAAGAGAGGATAGGTCTGACCAAACACAATGTCGACGGAAGACCCCTGAGTGAAGCGCGAATAGTATTCCTTCTCAATCCCCGGAGCACCGGCCACCACCAGTTGATAGTCGTTTGCAAAAGGTTCGGCAGCCTCGATCATGGCCGGAAGATTGTCCTTTATTTCCTGTCGGCGCGACCCTGCGAGCAGCGCGATAATAGGTCTGCCGTAGTTGCGGAACGCTCCGTCGTAGCCGTCGCGGAATTCTTTCACCTCATCGGCGGTGGGATTGCCAACGTAGTGTATTGGATAGTGGTGCTTCTCCTCAAAGAAAGTCACTTCAAAAGGCAGTATCGAAAACAGCTCGTCAACGTCGCGCTTGATGTTCTTTATGCGGTATTCCTTCCACGCCCATATCTTTGGTGATATGTAGTAGAATACAGGAATGTTGGTTCTGGCCTTTACAAACTTGGCAATGCCGAGGTTGAAACCGGGGTAGTCCACGAGAATCACCACGTCGGGCTGCCACTGGGCGATGTCGTGCTTGCACATCTTCATGTTGCCGAGTATGGTTCTGAGGTGGAGCAGCACAGGCACGAAACCCATGTAGGCCAGTTCGCGATAATGCTTGACCCGTTCGCCGCCCACAGCCGCCATGCAGTCGCCCCCGAAAAAGCGGAACGAGGCTTCCGGGTCGGCATCCTTCAGAGCCTGCATGAGTCTCGAAGCGTGCAGGTCGCCGCTGGCTTCACCTGCTATCAGATAGTATTTCATTGCAGATTCCAGTCTTTCAGTTTGTCCATCATTTCGTATGCGGTCACGTCAATGCGTGTGGGCGTTATGGCAACGTAGCCGTGCGTGAGTGCCCAGTTGTCGGTGTCTTCGGCCTCAGGCTCGTCGTTGACATAGCTGCCTACCATCCAATAGTAGTAGTGGCCGTGGGGATGTTGGCAGCGAACCACCTCGTTGCCCCATGTGCCGTGCGCCATTCGGCATATCTTCACTCCGTTGAACGTGGGGCGCAAGGGGAAGTTGACGTTCAGACAAACACCCTTGGGCAGTCCTTCGGCAAGCACCTTGCTCACGATGCGCTTCACTATGTCGGTCAAGGGAGTGAAATCGGCGTCGTCGCTGTGGTCGCATAAGGAGAACGCCACCGACGGGATATACTTCATGCACCCCTCCAAGGTGACACCCATTGTGCCTGAATAGTGAGTGTTGACCGATGCGTTGTCGCCATGGTTGATGCCTCCGATGACCATTGCCGGCCATCTGTCGCGGCACAGTTCGCTGAGCGCAATCTTTACGCAGTCAACCGGAGTGCCGCTGCACGACCACATTTCGCCTCCGTCCCATTCTCTGCGCTTCTTCAGCGACAGTGGCGTGGTGGCAGAAAAGGCGCACGAGAAACCGCTGCGTGCCGATTCGGGAGCGCAAACGAGCAAGTCGCCGAACTCGCCAACCATTTTTATTAGGCTCGCCAAGCCTTTTGAGTGATAACCGTCGTCGTTGGAAATAAGTATTAACGGTCTTGTATGTTCCATAAATGTACAAATGTTTACAGGTGGGTTTTATAAATTAGCTTTGTCGGATTTTATCCTATCTTTCAAAACAAGGGCGACATTCTCCACGATACCTGTCACAAGCGCGTTGCCCATAAGGAACGCACGCCGCAAATCTGACGAGCCAAAAGTATGGTTGTCCGGAAACATGTTCAGTCGTTCCAGCTCCACAGGAACGAGTCGACGATAACGGCCACTTCCCGTTTTAATGACGTGTTTGAAGCGTGATGGGCCAGCACCGCCTTCGCCTGTAATGATTGTTCTTGAAGCACGGTTGAGATAGTCAGGGAAAGCCATTGCTCCCTCGCTATAGTTATATTCAAAGCCTGTGGTTTTGTTGATGCGCTTTAAGGATTTAGAACCTTTCTGATACTCCCACTTTGGCAAGTCTTCCTCCGAAATAAAAAACTCATTAGGAATATTAGTCTCTTTTACAAGAACATCGCCAAGTGTAAGGTAAGGACCATCATATAAAGGAAGCGTATCAAGTGTGTATACCTTACCATTAGCCATTACGCCCGAGTTCTTGAACGGACTTTCCTTTTTGCCTTTGTTGAAGTTGTCGGAAACCTCTGCGATATCATCGCTTATGCTAAAGGAGTTAATCTTTCCGTCTTTCTCTTGGCAATTAAAAGCCTGTGGCATGATTCCTTCAAGAAGAATCCAATCGTACTTGTTGTTCAACTTTTCAAATTGTTCTGCAAGTAGTGTTCCTTGGCGGTAAGCGACCATATAGGTACGGCGACGGCGTTGCGGCATGCCATAATCCGCAGCATTGATGACACGCCATTCTACAACATAACCGAGACTTGACAAGGAAGAGAGAATTATTGCAAAGTCACGACCACGCTGCTTGGCAGGAGAATTGAGAAGACGGTCAACGTTTTCCAACATCAAGTAGTTGGGACGTTTGTCGCCTTTTTCTTTTAGTATGCGATAAATTTGCCACCACAGCACACCCTTTTTGCCTTCAATGCCTCCAGAGCGTTGCAGTGTTGTGGCAACAGAATAGTCTTGACAGGGAAACCCTCCACAAAGCAAGTCGCTATCGGGTATTTCGTCCGTTGGTACGGTGGCGATGTCCTCATTGGAATGTCCGTCTGCACCAAAATGTCGGCAATAGATGATGCTTGCATCTTGACGTTTCGTAGAAGGTTCCCATTGGTTGCTCCAGATAGTTTTGAAATGTTTGGAAGCACGTTCTAAACCGATTCTAAATCCACCGACACCAGCAAACAATTCAACGACCTTTATGTCGTTGGTCTCCATTTCGGGGCGGACACTGTCGAACAGTCCAAGTTCTCTTATCCTCTGGTGTGTTGTTTGGGAATATCTTGCTATTGGGTCGCACAATATCCAATTGTCTTCCAATTCGGCATCTTCTATCTTATAATCCATTTTCTATGATGTTCTTTACGTATTTCTGATTAAACCAATAACAATATTTCTTAGCCATTCCTCCATTTGGATTCTCTGTCATGTCTGTCGCAACCCTCGCTTTTGGACGTACATGGAAATGCTGGTCATCCTTTGCGCTCCAAAAATATCGTGGCTCCAGGTGGTTGTCCAAAACGTTCTTACGGATGTTTTCCCAATATCGTTGAGCCACTTGAAGGTCATCTTGTGGCATTGTCCAGAAGGCTGCCTTTTCCAACTTGTATTCAGGTTCTGTCTTCCCATTAGGCAGTAGCAGCACATTGTCTGTCTCACGGAATATAACGAAAAGGAAACGATTGGTGAAGATTTCGTATAGCCTTGAATCTGTCCATTCCTCGCAGTCGAAAACTTCCTGATAGTCTATGTTCTCGAAAGACATGGCTTCCTTGATGCTTCCAGTCTTTTTTATTCTGATTGTCTTCATCGTAAGACCTGACTTTTCAAATTCTTCCGTCTTGTTGACATTGCTCACGCTTCCTTTTCCTGCAATTGTATTGGAAATCAGAAAATATTTCGATTTCGAGTTGGAAAGTTCAATGTTGAGCATATTACATATCTGGCGATATGTCTTTCCGCAATATTTCTTGAATCGGCTCAATAAAATGTCATCAACCGTATCGCTTCTCAGTTCCTCAACAGAAAACACCGTTTCCATTGTTTGCCGAGGAAGTTCATAATTGCAATATGCACCATCCTTGCTGTTCTTCTTCACTTCGTCGAGCACGATGCGCATATAGGCGGTTTTCAAGCTCCATGCACGGCGAGGTGCCCCAACATCATTGTTGTGCTGTGGCATGAGAGACTCGCCTTTTTGTCCTTTTCGGCAAGCACCAAGATACATCGTGTCGCCCTCAGACAAAGTATGCGCTTGTCCGTTTCTTATCTTTGTGATGATGGTGTCGTAATCATTGCGGATAATCAAAAGGTCTTTCTCCGGAATCTTCCATAATACTGCGAAAACAAATCGCAAGTCGAGCTTTGAAACCTTAGGATTGTGCAAATAGAACATGATAAGCATAATCAGGCATTTCTGATAGAAGTGCGATTCTTCAAAAGGTTTGTCCCAATCAACAGCATAGTTTATCATACTGCATACAAGCCTCTCCTTTATCAACAGTTCTTGTTTCGCAGATTCCTTCAAAGGAGTACACTTCAATTCTGCATTTACAAGGGCAAAGTCAGCTTCTTGACGGGAATTGAGGTCGTACTTGAAGAATAGTTCTTCCACCAACTGCCCTAAACTTCCCTTTCCCTTATGTTCTTCTGCATCTGGTGCAAAGTCTCTCAAACACTTATCCACCAACAGCTTGCTATAATTGAATATGGATGAAATGTTCTTTTCGTTGTATGGTAAATGTGTCATATCAGTCTCGTTTGGCTCTGGCATGGTAGTACAAAAATAAGACTTTTATTTCAATGGAAGAAAACAACAGAAACAGTATTTTGCAAAAAGTAGCAAGAAAGAAGGGTTGATGGTCAGTGGTCAGATGCCATCCCATACTGCGATTACTGGTGCAAATGTACCATGCCGTCCGTAAATGGCCCGTTTACGCATCGTAAGTGGGGCGTTTACGACCCGTAACTCGGCCACTTTTTCACCGTAACTCGGCCACTTTTTGAATCCATTGGCTGTCAGGTACTTGCAAAAGGCGTGTTTGGTGGCGCGAAAATCCGTCGATGCGTTCGTTGCCGACTTGGCTTTTGGGACGGTTGCATTGCTGAAAGGGCGTACCTAAAAAGTGTGATTTTTAAATATTTTTCCATCGTTCATAACTGCGTATTCGCTTAGTGTGCAATGGCAAAACCACTTGTTTGATATGGTGGAACATTCAGACAGACAGATGTTTAACGTGAGCGTGTGTTCTTGCGTGCATCGTGATGCCTTGTTTATGCGCATTTGTAAAGGTAGTGGATGACTGGGAGCGGGTGTTGGCCAAACGGCTGTTTTTTTGTAACTTTGCAGCCCGCAAAAAATAATTCACAACCCATTTATATCACAAATGAGCAACGCAAGAAAAGAATGGAGAGGGTTCAAGGGAACCGCTTGGAAATCGGAAATCAATGTCAGAGACTTTATCCAGAAGAACTACACCATGTATGATGGCGACGAGTCGTTCCTGCAAGGACCGACGGAGGCCACCACAAAGCTTTGGGGTAGGCTGAAGGAACTGCAAAAAGAGGAGCGCGCCAAGGGCGGAGTGCTCGACATGGAAACGGAGATTCCGGCAAGTATCACAGCCTACGGAGCTGCCTATATCGACGACAGCATGAAAGACCTGGAGGCTGTGGTAGGCCTGCAGACAGACAAACCGCTGAAGCGTGCCTTCATGCCCGGTGGTGGTCTGAAGATGGCTGAGCAGTCGTGCGCCAACTATGGCTACACTCCCTCTGAGCATATCCATGACACCTTTACTAAATATGTGCGCACGCACAACGATGCTGTGTTTGATGCCTATACACCGGAGATGAAACTGGTGCGCCACAATCACATTCTTACAGGTCTGCCCGACACCTATGGCCGTGGCCGTATCGTGGGCGACTACCGCCGCGTGGCTCTCTATGGCATCGACTACCTTATAGAAGAGAAGAACCGCGACCGCGCGGAGATGGGCGAGCACGAAATGTCTGACGAGGTGATACGCTTGCGCGAGGAAGTGGCCCTTCAGATAAAGGCTCTCAAGGGATTGAAGGCCATGGCCGCAGAGTATGGATTCGACATCTCGCAGCCTGCGCAGAACGCTCGCGAGGCCGTGCAGTGGCTCTACTTCGGCTATCTCGGAGCGGTGAAGACACAGAACGGCGCAGCCATGTCGGTTGGCCGCGTGTCAACATTCCTCGACATATACATCCAGCGCGACCTTCAGGAAGGCACGCTCACCGAGAGCGACGCGCAGGAGCTGATAGACCACCTCGTGATGAAGTTCCGCATGGTGAAGTTTGCACGCATCCCGGCTTACAACGAACTCTTCTCCGGCGACCCCGTGTGGGCCACGCTCGAAGTGGGCGGACTGGGACAGGACGGACGCTCGATGGTGACAAAGAACGACTACCGCTTCCTGCACACGCTCATCAACATGGGTCCGTCGCCCGAGCCAAACCTTACCGTGCTCTACAGTTCGCGCCTGCCGCAGACATTCAAGCGGTTTGCAGCCATGATATCGGTGAAAACCAGTTCTATACAGTATGAGAACGACGACGTGATGCGTCCGGTGTGGGGCGACGACTACAGCATCTGCTGCTGCGTGAGCGCAACCCAGACGGGCAAGGAGATGCAGTTCTTCGGAGCTCGCGCCAACCTCGCCAAGTGTCTCACCTATGCAATATCTGGCGGCGTTGACTCGAAGACGCGCGAGCAGTGCGGCCCCAAATACCGTCCGGTGGAGGGCGACGTGCTGACCTACGACGAGTTCATGCCGCGCTTCATGGACATGATGGACTGGCTCGCCAGTGTCTACGTGAAGACCCTCAACGTGATACACTACATGCACGACAAGTACTTCTATGAGGCTGCCGAGATGGCTCTCATCGACACCGACGTGCGCCGCACCTTCGCTACAGGCATTGCCGGATTCAGTCATGTTGTAGACTCCATCAGCGCCATCAAGTATGCCAAGGTCAACATCATCCGCGACGAGACTGGTTTCCCGCTGGAGTTCAAGACCGAGGGCGACTTCCCCCGCTATGGCAACGACGACGAGCGTGCCGACGAGATAGCAGTGTGGCTGCTCAAGACATTCCTCGGAATGGTGAAGAAATACCACACATACCGCAACTCGGAGCCTACCACCTCGATACTCACCATCACGTCGAACGTGGTGTATGGCAAGTACACGAGCAACATGCCCGACGGTCGTCTGGCCGGCGCGCCGCTTGCTCCTGGTGCCAACCCGTCATACGGAGCTGAGAAAAACGGTCTCTTGGCTTCGCTCAACTCTGTGGCCAAGTTGCCTTATGAGTATGCTCTCGACGGTATATCCAACACCCAGACCATCAACCCCGGTGCTCTCGGCCACGACGACGAGGAGCGCGCCAACACTCTTGTGGGCGTGATGGACGGCTACTTCAACCAGGGAGCACATCACCTCAATGTGAACGTCTTCGGCGTGGAGAAGCTGAAGGACGCCATGGAGCACCCCGAGAAGGAGGAATATCAGAACTTCACCATCCGTGTGAGCGGATACGCAGTGAAGTTCATCGACCTCACTCGCGAGCAGCAGCTTGACGTGATAGCGCGCCAGGCTCACGAGAGACTGTAAGCAGATATTTGTTTATTAGTGGCGGTGAAAACTTGTTTTTTTTCACCGCCACTAAACTATTACCGAAGGAAAAGTCAGGTGAAAGGATACATACACAGCACGGAAAGTTTCGGGTCGGTAGATGGTCCGGGCATTCGTTTTCTCATCTTCATGCAGGGTTGCCCCATGAGGTGCCTTTACTGCCACAACCCCGACTCGTGGAAAATGGGGGCGGGCGAGGAGGTTGAGGCCGACGAACTGCTCGACCGCGCCGAACGGTTTCGTCCCTACTGGGGAAGTGAGGGCGGCATCACCGTGAGCGGAGGCGAGGCTTTGGTGCAGATTGACTTCCTGCTGGAACTCTTCGCCAAGGCCAAGCAGCGCGGCATCACCACGTGTCTCGACACCTCGGCGCAGCCTTTCCGGCGCAGCCAACCTTTCTTCGGCAAGTTTGAGCGGCTGATGTCTGTGACCGACACCGTGCTGCTTGACATAAAGCACATACGCGACGACGAGCACCGCCGGCTCACAGGGCACACCAACGCGAACATACTTGATTGCGCCCGCTACCTTAGCGAGCGCAATGTTTCAGTGTGGATACGCCACGTGCTGGTGCCAGGCATAACCGACGACGAAGTCTGTCTGCGCGAGCTTGCCTCTTTTCTCGGCACTTTGCGCAACGTGAAGCGCATAGACGTGCTGCCATACCACACCCTTGGCACATTCAAATATGAGCGACTCGGCATCGACTATCCGCTGTCGGGCGTTTCCGCGCCATCTGCCGAAAGCGTAAGGAAGGCCCAAGAGATTCTGAATGTAGCCGTAGGTGGCTAAAGATGCCGATTGGCCATCTGACAGACAGCTGACGGCAAAAGAATGACTCGGCGCGATTTGTGTTCTACGAATCGTACCGAGTCATTCTTTTGTCGTAACTAAGTAATGTGAAAAGAATAAGTTTCTCAAGTTTGTCCTGTGTTTTTAGGCGGTTTTGCCGGCTTCTTTGAAGGAGCATAGCGGGCTATGTGACTG
>CAVGKZ010000016.1:0-17325 GCA_963630025.1 bacterium
GGTTCTATAAATTACCACCGTAATTTTGTTTAATGTTGGGTGATTTACGTTTTGGCATCTTGTGGTCTCTTTTCGGCCCAATCTGTCTGTTCGTTCAGTCGTATAGCTCGCTATACTCCTTCACTCACAGACACACCCGCCACGAAAATAGACTCGCAATCTGCCAAAGCTAATTTATAGAACCACCCTTAAATCTAAATTCGAAGGTTGAGTATAGAGTAGAAAAATCACAGAAACACCAGAAATAAAAACCGACAAAAGTTTTGGTAATTATAAGGAATGTGCTAACTTTGCACCCGATTTTCAAAAATAGCCAATGAAGAATGACAAAAATAAGAATCAGTACCGTGTAAACGAGCAGATTCGAGTGCGTGAAGTACGCATCACAGACGACAACGGCTCAACCATCGTCCCGACGCGCCAAGCCTTGGATATGGCTCGCGAGCAAGGTGTGGACTTGGTTGAGATTTCGCCAAACGCAACCCCTCCGGTATGCCGTCTCATTGACTATTCCAAATTCCTTTACCAACAGAAAAAGCGCGCCAAGGAACTCAAGGCCAAGCAGGTGAAGGTTGAGGTGAAAGAAATACGCTTCGGACCCCAGACAGACGAGCACGACTACAACTTCAAGTTGAAGCACGCCAAGGAATTTCTGGACGGAGGCAACAAGGTTCGCGCCTATGTGTTCTTCCGTGGACGTTCCATCCTGTTCAAGGAGCAGGGAGAGGTGCTTCTTCTGCGTTTCGCCAACGACCTGGAAGAGTACGGCAAGGTGGAGCGGATGCCGTCGCTTGAGGGCAAGAAGATGTTCATCTACATTGCGCCGAAGAAAGCCGGTGTGGTGAAAAAGAGCCAACAGGCTTTGGACAAAGAGAAGAGGGAGAGCGAAAACGCTGCCGCCAACGCAACTGAAGCCCAAGCGGAAGTGCCCGAAACTCCAGCCAACGGCGGTCTTCTGGCTAACGCCAAGATTAGTGCCGATGCGCTCAAGAAGCTCAAAGGCGAGGAGTAAGTCCGACAAAGCAAGAAAAGAAAAAATGTGCGTAACGCCCGGTATATGCGTTGCCACAGCAATAAACAACAATAATAAACAACAAAAAATGCCAAAAGTAAAGACAAACTCCGGTGCAAAGAAGAGATTTCGTTTGACCGGAACAGGTAAGATTAAGAGACATCACGCTTTCCACAGCCACATCTTGACCAAGAAGACCAAGAAGCAGAAGCGTAATTTGGTACACCAGACTGTCGTTGACACCGACGACATGAAGCAGGTTCGCGACTTGCTGTGTCTCCGTTAATCCCACTTTGTCTAACGTTAAAAGAACAAAACTATGCCAAGATCAGTAAATCATGTTGCTTCAAGAGCAAAGAGGAAAAGAATTCTGAAACTCACACGCGGCTACTTCGGTGCCCGCAAAAACGTGTGGACGGTAGCCAAAAACACTTGGGAGAAGGGTTTGACTTATGCTTACCGTGACCGCCGCAATAAGAAACGCAACTTCCGCGCACTGTGGATTCAGCGTATCAACGCTGCCGCACGCCTGGAAAACATGAGCTACTCTACGCTCATGGGAGCACTCCACAAGGCAGGAATCGAGATTAACCGCAAGGTGCTCGCTGACCTCGCTGTCAACAACCCGGAGGCTTTCAAGGCAATCGTTGCCAAAGTGAAGTAAACTGGACCGCGCTGAAAGCGGAAACCACGCACATATTGAATAGCGCAGTCTGACTGTTTCAGGCTGCGCTATTTTCCGATAAATAGACGCAATATACAGATAGTATAGGCACTATTACCTACAAACAATACGCTACATATCTGTAAAAGCAGGTATATTCCAACCCCACAACGAAAACAAACCTAAGGCATGACTGAAGTAAAGATAGACGACCAAGTGCTGAAACAGGCGGCGCAAGACGGCATGGATGCCTTTGTAGAGGTGTTTGTCAACGCCATCCGCAACGCCATCGGTGGCGAACTTACCGCCGAGACTATGCAGGAACTCAACGCTGACCAGCTGACTCTGTTGGCCTACGACACTCTCCGCACAGAAGTGATGGACGGTGGATTCGTGCAGCTGATACACAACGGCTACGGAGGCTTCATATTCCGCAACCCGTTTGGCAAAGCCATGCGTCTGTGGGGCATAGATACGCTCGCGACTCTCATAAACAAGGGGCACAAACTGTACGGCAAATACCGAACGGAGATAGAGACAGACTGCTCTGACGAGGAGTTTATGGCCATGTTCGAGCAGTTTCCGCAGTTTGACGACCTCGACGATGCCTTTGTGGAGTATGAAGAGGAGTGGACAGAGGCCGTAGCACACTATATAGACAGCCACATTGACCGGTTTGCCACGATAGTAAAGTGACAAAACTCGTAGAGGCAGGAAACGGAAACGTGGATGCGCCGGCAATTAAAGACCGGTTTTTCTCCAACCAACACACATTTTTGCACCAATGAACAAGGAAGAAGAGCTGATAAGGAAGAAGAGTCCTGTGAACATACGCAACAAGAAGGCCTCGTTCGAGTACTTCTTCATTGACACATACACAGCCGGCATTGTTCTCACAGGCACGGAGATAAAGTCGATAAGGATGGGCAAAGCCAGTCTTGTCGACTCGTTCTGTTTCATCAACAACGGCGAAATATGGGTGAAAGGCATGAACGTAAGCCCGTATTTCTACGGTTCGTACAACAACCACGAGATGAAACGCGACCGCAAACTGCTGCTCAACAAACGGGAAATACAGAAGTTGCAGAGCGCGACAAAGCAGACTGGCTACACCATTGTGCCCATCCTGGTGTTCATCGACGGCAACGGACGCGCAAAAATGGACATCGCTCTGTGCAAAGGAAAGAAGGATTACGACAAGAGACAGACTCTCAAGGAGAAGGAAGACCGCAGAGAGATGGACAGAGCGATAAAGCACTACTAAGAAATCCATCTGACACGTAAACTCAAACGAAAGAAGCTAAATCCATGACTCTTAGAGACATCATCAAACAGCGCATACTCGTGCTCGACGGAGCCATGGGTACGATGATACAGCAGTACGGGCTGGAGGAAGAAAACTTCCGTGGCAGCCGGTTCAAGGACTTCGACGGCACGATGAAGGGCAACAACGATATGCTCAACATAACACGCCCCGATGTCATAAGCGACATTCACCGCAAGTATCTGGCCGTCGGAGCCGACATTATCACAACCAACACGTTCAGTAGCCAGCGCATTTCGGAGGCTGACTATGGGCTGGAGGACTTCAGCGGCGAGATGGCTCTCGAAGGAGCACGCATCGCACGACGCGCCGCCGACCAGTATTCCACTCCCGAATGGCCGAGATTTGTGGCAGGTTCGGTGGGTCCTACCAACAAGACCTGTTCCATGAGTCCCGACGTGAGCGACCCTGCTGCGCGCGAACTGACCTACGACACTCTTCTGAATGCCTACACGGAACAGATAGACGCTCTGGTTGAAGGCGGTGTGGACGCCATTTTGATTGAGACAATATTCGACACGCTCAACGCAAAGGTGGCCATCGACGCTGCCATGAGTGTGATGGAACACCGTGGAGTGAACCTCCCGATTATGCTCTCGGTGACGGTGAGCGACCTTGCCGGGCGCACTCTGAGCGGCCAGACGCTCGACGCATTCCTCGCAAGCGTAAGCACCTACCCCGTTTTCTCCGTCGGTCTCAACTGCTCTTTCGGTGCCGACCAGATGAAAAACTATCTGCGCGAACTCGCAGCTCGCGCACCTTATTACATCAGCGCCTACCCTAACGCCGGTCTGCCCAACAGTTTGGGGCTGTACGACGAGTCGCCTGAGAGCATGGCTCCCAAGATTGGCGAGTTTATCGACGAGGGACTTGTGAACATAATCGGCGGATGCTGCGGCACAACCGAGCAGTTCATTGCCAAATACGTGCCGCTCGTGGCCGGAAAGAGGCCACACTGCCCTGCCCCGAAGCCCGAAACGATGTGGCTGAGTGGACTGGACTTGCTCAACGTAACGCCGGAAGTGCGCTTCGTAAACGTCGGCGAGCGGTGCAATGTGGCCGGTTCGCGCAAGTTTCTCCGTCTCATAAAGGAGAAGAACTACGACGAAGCCATCGGCATAGCACGCCGGCAAGTGGCCGACGGGGCACTCGTGATAGACATAAACATGGACGACGGACTGCTCGACGCCAAGGCTGAGATGGTTCACTTCCTCAATATGATTGCGGCGGAACCAGACATAGCCAAGGTGCCCGTGATGATTGACTCGTCGAAGTGGGATGTTATCGAAGCTGGATTGAAGTGTGTGCAGGGCAAGAGCATCGTCAACTCCATCTCGCTCAAAGAGGGAGAGGACGTATTCGTAAGCCATGCTCGCGACATCAAACGCTACGGTGCTGCGGCTGTGGTCATGTGTTTCGATGAAAAGGGACAGGCCACGACCTTTGAGCGGCGCATTGAGATAGCCTCGCGTGCCTACAAAATACTCACAGAACGTGTGGGTATGAACCCGCTCGACATCATTTTCGACCCGAATGTGCTGGCCATAGCTACGGGAATGGAGGAGCACGACGCCTATGCTGCCGACTTCATACGCGCAACGGAATGGATTCGCACCAATCTGCCGGGCGCACACATCAGCGGAGGCGTCAGTAACCTGTCTTTTTCGTTTCGCGGCAACAACTATATCCGCGAGGCCATGCACGCAGTGTTTCTCTTTCATGCCATCAAAGTGGGCATGGACTTCGGAATAGTCAACCCAGCAACGAAGGTCACTTACGGTGAAATACCCGACAACGAACTGAACATACTGGAAGATGCCATACTGAACCGTACCGCAGGAGCTGCCGAAGCTCTCACCGACCTCGCTTCTGAAATCAAGGAGAAGGCCGAGGCAGCGAAGAACAACTGTGAATCCGTAGGCAAAACCACGGCATCGGCACCCGAATGGCGCAACGGTACGCTGGAGGAACGGCTGGCCAATGCACTGATAAAGGGCACGGGAGAGTTTCTGGAAGAGGACTTGACCGAGGCGTTGGCCAAATACCCCAAGGCAGTAAGCATCATCGAAGGCCCGCTGATGGCCGGAATGAACACCGTGGGCGAACTGTTCGGAAGCGGCAAGATGTTTCTTCCGCAGGTAGTGAAGACCGCCCGCACCATGAAACAGGCCGTACAGATACTGCAACCGCACATTGAAGCGCAGAAAACCGACGGCGGCGCGAAGGCCGGAAAGGTTCTCTTGGCCACCGTAAAGGGCGACGTGCATGACATAGGCAAGAACATTGTGAGTGTAGTCCTGGCCTGCAACAACTATGAAGTGATTGACATGGGTGTGATGGTGCCGGCAGAACAGATTGTGAAGAAAGCTAAGGAGGAACACGTGGACATCGTCGGGCTTAGCGGACTCATCACTCCAAGTCTCGAAGAGATGGTCAATGTGGCGCACGAACTGGCGGAAGCCGGGCTGGACATACCAATAATGATAGGCGGAGCAACCACAAGCGAGTTGCATGTGGCACTGAAGGTGGCTCCGGTATACGGCGGACCTGTCGTATGGATGAAGGATGCGTCGCAAAACGCACTCGTCGCCGCCCGTCTGATGGACAAGAACAAAGAACCGGAGCTGGAAAACGAGCTTGAAAACAGGTACGAACATCTGCGCCAAGAGTACAGTCAGGAGCAGGAAAAGCTCGCCTCGCTTGACGAAGCACGCAAGAACAAGCTCAATCTCTTCGACAAAGACAACTAATCGTTGCCACCTTGTTACAAACACCTTCACGGATTTATACAACAAGGTGGTGCGCTTTATATATACAACGACAAACTTTTATACACACAGCAACAGGCTTTTATACACACAGCAATGGGTAAAATCAAGAATATACTGTTTGATTTCGGCGGAGTAATACTCACTCTTTCGCCGGAAACAGCCACAAGGCGTTTTGAAGAACTGGGACTTCCCGACGCAGGGAAGCAACTTGACATATACACACAGTCGGGTATCTTCGGCGATCTGGAGTGCGGACGCATTTCAGACAGGGATTTCGTGGACAGACTGAGCCAACTTGCCGGACGGAAACTTACCTGGGAGGAGTGCCAACACGCATGGTTGGGCTACTGCAAGGAGGTGCCGAGGCGAAATCTCGACATACTTCTGAAGCTCCGTAGCGAGGGCTATCACACGGTACTGGTGTCCAACACCAACCCGTTTATGATGGATTGGGCGCGGAGTGAAAGGTTTGACGGTCAGGGACATCCACTTGACCATTACATCGACGCTATATACATGAGCTACAAGTGCGGAGCGATGAAGCCCGATGCCGCATTTTTCAATCACGTGTTGAGCAGTGAAGCCATCAATCCTGCCGAAACGCTCTTCCTCGACGACGGACAGCGCAACGTGGAGGCAGCGGAAAAGTTAGGCATAAACACCATGCTGACAATCAACGGGGAAGACTGGACACAAGATATATACGACTATCTGAAATGAAAACAAGCACATACACCGCAAAAAGCATCAGGACAGCTGCGGCAATGCTCGTGGCCATACTCGCAACGCTGCTCCCCTCAACGCTCAACGCCCAACAGAAGCGCGAGTTCCGGGGGGCTTGGATTCAGTGTGTCAACGGACAGTTTCAGGGACTGTCCACGTCGGCCATGCAGAAAACCCTTACCACTCATCTCGACGCACTGCAAAAGGCCGGGGCAAACGCCGTAATCTTTCAGGTCAGACCAGAGTGCGATGCTCTCTACGCCAGCCCTTACGAACCGTGGAGCCGTTTCCTCACCGGCAAGCAAGGCCGTGCTCCACAGCCCTACTGGGACCCTTTGCAGTGGATGGTGGAGCAGTGCCACAAGCGTGGCATGGAGCTGCACGCATGGATAAACCCCTACCGAGCCAAGACCAAGACTACTACCGCTCTCGCAGCATCGCATATCGCAGTGAAAAAGCCCAACTTGGTGTTTGAATACGACAATCAGTATATTCTCAACCCCGGCATTGACGAGAACCGTGAATATATCTGCCGCGTCGTGGCCGACATTGTGCGACGCTACGACATTGACGGACTCCACATGGACGACTACTTCTATCCCTACCCTGCCGCCGGAGCCACCATTCCCGACCAGAAACTATTTGCTCAGAAGTCCAACGGCATAAGCGACATAGGCGACTGGCGACGCTACAACGTGAACTTGTTTGTCAAACAGCTGCACGACACCATTGTCAGCGTCAAGCCCTGGGTCAAGTTTGGCGTTTCTCCTTTCGGCATATACCGCAACAAGAAGAACGACGTAAACGGCAGTGACACCAACGGACTGCAAAACTACGACGACCTGTATGCCGACGTTCTGCTGTGGGTCAACAACGGTTGGGTGGACTATTGCGTGCCCCAGCTGTACTGGCAGATAGGTCATCCGGCCGCCGACTACAAGACGTTGATCAACTGGTGGAGCAGATACGCTTCAAACCGTCCGCTGTTCATCGGTGAAGACGTGGAGCGCACGGTGAAATACGCCGACACGGACAACCCCAAGCAAAACCAAATGCCGGCCAAATATGCGCTTCACCGCAGTCTGCCCAACATTGACGGCACCGTATTGTGGTATTCCAAGACCATAGTGGACGACATCGGCAATTACGGCACCATGCTCCGCAACGTCTACTGGAAGTATCCTGCTCTGCAACCCTCCATGACGTTCATAGACAAGAAGAGTCCAAAGAAAGTGAAGCGACTAAAAGCCGTGTGGACATCCGACGGCTACGTACTATTCTGGACTGCGCCCAAAAGCAAAGACTGGCGCGACGAGGCCACGAAGTATGTGGTATACAGATTCAATAAGGGCGAGAAAATCGACATCAACGACCCTTCAAAAATCGTAGCCATCACAGACGACAACCACTACCGCCTACCCTACTCCGACGGCAAAACCAAATACACCTACGTGGTGACTGCCCTCAACCGAGTGCAAAACGAGAGTAAGGTTGCAAAGAAGAAAGTGAAACTATAGGAGCGACAGTCACTTTGACACTACACGCGTTAGTTTTTCCTGTATTCCCTGCTCCACACAAACGCAGCATCCGTTATTTTGAAATATAGGAAATATGTTGTAATTTTGCAAACGCAAAAAGGTGGCTCTATAAATTAGCATTGGCATAATGCTGCCCAAAAGTATAGAAAAAAAACACGGTGGTAAATTATAGGACCACCCTTAATATATTATAATAAGGTATAACGAGATGATTACTGTATCGAACCTTGCCATACAGTTCGGCAAGAAGGTTCTCTATAAGGACGTGAACCTGAAGTTTACAAATGGAAATATATATGGAGTGATTGGTGCCAACGGAGCCGGCAAGTCAACCTTGCTGAGAGCTATCAGCGGCGAACTGGAACCCAACAAGGGTTCGGTGGAGCTGGGACCGGGAGAACGCTTGTCGGTGCTGGAGCAGGACCACTTCAAATATGACGGTTACAGCGTTCGCGACACCGTGCTCATGGGACATCAGCCACTGTGGCAGAACATGAAGGAGCGCGAAGCTCTCTACATGAAGCCCGACTTCAATGAGGAAGACGGCATAAAGGTGGCTGAACTAGAGGACAAGTTCGCACAGATGGACGGATGGAACGCTGAGAGCGACGCCGACCAGATGCTGACCAACCTCGGCGTGAAGGACAGTCTGCACGACAAGATGATGAGCGAACTGTCAAATACCGAAAAGGTTAGGGTCATGCTGGCCAAAGCCCTGTTCGGCCATCCCGACAACCTGTTGCTCGACGAGCCTACCAACGACCTTGACCTCGACACGGTTATGTGGCTTGAGGATTATCTCAGCAACATTGAGCAGACAGTGCTCGTGGTGAGCCACGACCGTCACTTCCTCGATGCGGTGAGCACCCAGACGGTGGACATTGACTTCGGCAAGGTGACAGTGTTCTCGGGTAACTACTCGTTCTGGTATGAGAGTTCGCAGTTGGCACTGCGCCAGGCTCAGAACCAGCGTCAGAAAGCAGAAGAGAAGCGCAAGGAATTGGAGGAATTCATACGCCGCTTCTCTGCCAATGTGGCCAAGAGCAAGCAGACAACCAGTAGAAAGAAGATGCTGGACCGTCTGAATGTGGAGGAGATACGTCCCTCTTCACGCAAATATCCTGGCATCATATTCCAGATGGAGCGCGAACCGGGTACGCAGATACTTGAGGTGAACGGACTGAAAGCTGTGGACGCTGACGGCACGGTGCTGTTTGACAACGTGAACTTCACCATCGAGAAGGGACAGAAAACGGTGTTCCTCAGCCATAACCCCAAGGCCATGACGGCTCTGTTTGAGATTATCAACGGCAACCGTCAGCCCGACGCAGGTGAATACAAGTGGGGAGTGACCATAACAACGGCCTATCTGCCGCTCGACAACACCGATTTTTTCAATTGCGACCTGAACCTTGTGGACTGGTTGAGCCAGTTTGGCAAGGGCAACGAGGTGCTCATGAAGAGTTTCCTCGGACGTATGCTGTTCAAGGAAGAGGACGTACAGAAGAAGGTGAACGTGCTCAGTGGAGGTGAAAAGATGCGCTGTATGATAGCAAGGATGCAGCTGCGCAACGCCAACTGCCTCATCCTCGACACACCGACCAACCACCTCGACCTCGAAAGTATCCAGGCTTTCAACAACAACCTCGTAACATTCAAGGGCAACATACTCTTTGCCAGCCATGACCACGAGTTCATCCAGACCGTGGCCGACCGCATCATAGAACTGACGCCAAAAGGCACCATCGACAAACTGATGGAATACGACCAGTATATATATGACGAGGACATAAAAGCCCTGAAGGCAAAGATGTACGGAGAGTAGTTTCGGAACTTACGGCACGCTTTTTGCAGTGTGTCAAGCAACGAACTATAATGAAGAAGTAAAGATGAAAAAGGAGAAAGATATCAACCTTACCGGCGAGGAACAGCAGGAGCAGGAACAGAAAAACTGTCAGGAAAAATCGTGCAACTGCGGAGAGAAGTCGGCCGAAAACGACGACAAGCAGGACGGAACTCCAGAAGAGAAGGATGAAGAATCGCCTCTGGACATAGCAAACAAGCAGATAGAGGAGCTGAAAGACAAGTATTTGCGCTCCGTGGCTGAATTCGACAACTATCGCAAGCGCACTCTTAAGGAGAAGGCAGAACTGATTCTGAACGGTGGCGAAAAGGCCATTTCGGCCATACTGCCTGTACTTGACGATATGGAACGCGCCATAGCAAGCGGCGAAAAGACCGACGACCCGAAGGTGTTGCGTGAAGGCGTAGAACTTATCTACACCAAATTCCAGAAAGCACTTGAAAGTCTGGGCGTGAAAAAGATAGAGACCGAGGGAGCCGACTTCGACACCGACGTACACGAGGCGATAGCCATGGTGCCAGGAATGGGCGACGACAAGAAAGGCAAAGTGCTCGACTGTGTGCTTGCCGGATACAAAATGAACGACAAAGTGATACGCCACGCCAAAGTGGCAGTAGGTCAATAGTACACCAACTATAAGCCACACAACGAAAAACGACCTTAAGGTAAATGGCAAAAAGAGACTATTATGAGGTGCTGGGCGTGGAGAAGACCGCGTCGGAAGACGAAATAAAGAAGGCATACCGCAAGATTGCCATCAAATATCACCCCGACCGCAACCCTGGAAACAAGGAAGCTGAGGAGAAATTCAAGGAGGCTGCTGAAGCCTACGACGTATTGCACGACGCACAGAAGCGTCAGCAGTATGACCAGTTTGGCTTCAATGGCCCGGCCGGAGGCGGTTTCGGAGGCTTCGGAGGTGGAGCCGGAATGGACATGGACGACATATTCTCCATGTTCGGCGACATATTTGGAGGCCGCGCAAGGGGCTTCGGAGGGTTCGGAGGCGGCCAGCACATGGCACCGCAATACCGTGGCGGCGACTTGAGACTCAAAGTGAAACTGTCGCTGGCAGAGATTTCCACCGGAGTGACCAAGAAATTCAAGGTGCGCAAGGACGTTACGTGCTCACACTGTCATGGTAGCGGTGCCGAAGCCGGCAGCAAGGCGGAGACTTGCCCCACCTGTCACGGTGCAGGAGTGGTGACTCGCACCGCGCAAAGCATCTTCGGAGTGATGCAGACCCAAAGCGTATGCCCCACTTGCGGCGGTGAAGGCAAGGTGATAAAGGACAAATGTCACCAGTGCGGCGGCAGCGGCGTAGAGAAAGGTGAAGAGGTTGTAGAGATAAACATCCCTGCCGGTGTGGCCGAAGGCATGGTCGTAAACGTTCCTGGCAAAGGCAACGCAGGACCTCACAATGGGGTGAATGGCGACATCCAAGTGTATATCGAAGAGGAAAGCAACGATACTTTCGTGCGCGACGGCAACGATGTGGTATACAATCTGTTACTAGACTTCCCAACTGCGGCTCTCGGCGGTGAAGCGGAGATACCTACCATCGAGGGAACCAAGGTGAAGGTGAAGATAGAAAACGGCACTCAACCGGGCAAGACATTGCGCCTTAGGGGCAAGGGACTGCCCGCAGTGCAGGGTTACGGTCACGGACGCGGAGACTTGATTGTGAACATTAGCGTATACGTTCCCAAGACTCTGAGCAAAGACGAGAAGAACGCTGTTGAAAAGTTCAAGGACAGCGACAACTTCAAGGGAGATTCTACCACGAAACAGACTATATTCCAAAAGTTCAAGCACTTCTTCGACTAAGTAATTAATCATTTCAAGACACAATACAGAAAGGGAGCAAAAAATGGACGGAAACGATGGAGCGTCATGCCCTCGCAAAGGGATTTCGACAGTCAACCGTGCCATTTTTGCTCTCTTTTTATAATATCCCTACATACATCTACAACACATGGACTACAAGGAGACCACTGAATATCTGTTCAACCAAATGCCGATGTTTGAGCGGCAAGGGGCATCCGGCTACAAGGAGGGACTGCAAAATACGCTTGCACTGGACGAACACTTCGGCCATCCGCACCACAACTACAAGACCATACACGCGGCGGGAACAAACGGAAAAGGCTCGTGCTCGCACACCATTGCCGCCATTCTTCAAGAGTGCGGATATAGGGTCGGACTGTACACATCGCCGCATTTGGTGGACTTCAAGGAGCGCATACGCATCAACGGCACCCCTATATCCGAGGACTATGTGGTCAGGGTTGTCGAGGAGCATAAGGCTTTCTTTGAACCCCTCCACCCTTCTTTCTTTGAAGTGACAACAGCTTTAGCCTTCAAATATTTCAGCGACATGAATGTTGACGTGGCAGTCATAGAGGTAGGACTCGGCGGACGGTTGGACTGCACCAACATCATCACGCCGCTAATATCGGTAATCACAAACATCAGCTTCGACCACACGCAATTCCTTGGCAACACTTTGGCACAAATAGCTGAAGAGAAAGCGGGGATAATAAAGCCAGGCGTACCCGTTGTAATAGGTGAAGCGGTCAGCGAAACACGTCCTGTGTTTGAGACAAAAGCCCAAGCCATGAACTCAAAGATTGTGTTTGCAGAAGACACCCCAGAGGTTACGGCAGCAGAACTGTCTGCCGATGGCAACGGAATGGATTACGCCACGGTTTCGTTCGGTGCAATCCATGGTGACTTGAGCGGCATCTATCAGAAGAAAAACGCTAACACGGTATTGAAAGTCATTGACACTCTTAAAGAAAGCAGCAGTATATTCAACGAAAAAGACATCGTAGAATGTGTGAAACGCGGCTTTGCTCAGGTGGCAAGCAGCACCGGGTTGGCCGGCAGATGGCAGACGGTGAGGAACAGTCCGAGGGTGATTTGCGACACTGGGCACAACGTTGGCGGATGGACATACCTCAGCCGTCAACTCATGGCCACGCCTTGTCATAGGAAACACCTCGTGTTCGGAATGGTGTCGGACAAGGATGTTGACGGAGTGCTGGCCCTCTTGCCCAAGGATGCCACATATTATTTCACAAAAGCAGACAACAAACGAGCAATGGACGAGCATGTACTGCAAGAGAAAGCGGGAAGCCACGGACTGAAAGGAGCCTGCTATGCAACCGTAAGCGAGGCGTTCAACTCTGCGGTCAAGGCTGCCGCTGACGATGACCTTATATTTATAGGTGGAAGCAGCTATGTTGTGGCCGACTTTATGTCATCTTGGCATTAGTTGTTTTTAACACACCCTTGGCGTTTTTTCCAACACTTCATTTGTCGTATTCGTTTTTTTTCGGTTACTTTGCAATAACATAATCATTAACTAAAAACCGAACAACTTATGACAAATACCACTGGCGAAAACGCAAATCTGTGTGGTCTGAACCGCAAAGACTTCCAGACCACAATCAACGGGAAGAAGACTGACCTGTACATTCTCCGCAACAGAAAAGGATATGAAGTGGCGATAACCAACTACGGCGGGGCGATTGTCGCGATAATGGTGCCGGACAAAAATGGCAACGTGGCGAATGTCATACAGGGACACGACAACATACAGGACGTGATTAACAGTCCCGAGCCGTTTCTTTCCACACTTATCGGACGCTACGGCAACCGCATAGCACATGGACACTTCATTCTGAACGGAAAGGAATACCAGTTGACCATCAACAACGGCCCCAATGCTCTGCACGGAGGACCTACAGGCTTCCACTCAAGGGTATGGGATGCTCGCCAAATGGGACCTCGCTCATTGGCCCTGCACTACGTTTCAGCCTACGGCGAAGAGGGATTCTCCGGTGAATTTAGAGTAACGGTAGAGTTCACATTCACAGACGACAACGAACTGGTGATAGAGTATCTCGCCTGCACTAACAAGAAAACGGTGATGAATCTTACGCACCACGGTTTTTTCAGCCTCGCCGGAATCGCAAACCCGACACCTACAATTGACAATCTTGTTTGCGAAATCAACGCTAATTATTATATTCCAATCGACGACACGTCCATCCCAACAGGCGAAATCCGCTTGGTGGAGGGCACTCCGTTTGACTTCCGCACGCCCAAACCTGTTGGCAAGGATATTGATGCCGACGACACGCAGATAAAGAACGGTGCAGGCTACGACCACTGTTTCGTGCTCAACAAAAAGGAAGAAGGAGAACTGAGTTTCGCTGCCAAGGTGACTGAACCGAACAGCGGACGCACAATGGAGGTGTACACAACCGAACCGGGAGTGCAGGTATACACCGACAACTGGGCAGACGGCTACAAGGGGCAGCACGGAGCCACATTCCCGCGCAGATCGGCCATCTGTTTCGAATGCCAACACTTCCCCGACACACCGAACCACACGTATTTCCCGTCGGTTGTGCTTAACGCTGGCGACCAGTACAAACAAAAGACCATATACAAATTCGGTGTAGAGAAATAACGAGAGATATCCATTCTTTTATCAATAAACAGAAGATCAATACTCTAAAAACACTCTGAAGAAATGACACAAAAACCTAAACAGAACTACACATTCGCACTGATTGTCGTGTTCATTGTATGTTTCCTCATAGGATTCATCACCACCATGAACAACTCGATGATTGCGTTCTGCTCAGAAGCATTTAAACTGTCAGCACAAGAAGGCCAGTATGTCAACTCCGCATTCTATGGAGCATACCTGCTTTCCATACCTTTTGCGTTGCTGATGAGCAAGATTGGCTACAAGAACACTTTGATTCTCGGTCTTGCCGTAGCAGGCATCGGTTTCTTGATAAACTCGTTTGGTATCACTTGGGCTATAAACGCTGGGGCAAATGTCTATGCGATATTCCTCGCTTCGATGTGCCTTGTGGCCATGGGAGTGGTTATGTTGCAGAATGTGGCCAACCCCTACGTGATGGTTCTCGGTTCTCACGAGAAGGGAGCGTTCCGTATGACGTTGAGCCAGGCCTTGAACTCTGTGGCTACAACCGTTGCTCCGCTGTTCATCACTTACGTGATTATAAACGGCGAGGTGCCTGCACCTGAATTTGTACCTGGCCCGTTCTTGGGGCTGGGCGTGTTCACACTGATTATCTGCGGAGTACTTGTATTCCTCAAACTGCCGAGAATTGATGAAGGACAACAGGCTGAAGAGGCTGGTTTGCACCGTGAATACAAGAGCAGCGTGTTCAAGTATCCTCACGTATGGCTAGGAGCACTGGGTATCTTCATGTATATGGGACTCGAAATCGGTGTTCCTTCCATGTTGCCATACCGCTTCAGACTGATTCATCCGGACATGGACACAGCCGCATTGGCCGCTCTGTCCACCAGTTACCTGTCTTACTACTGGGGCGGAATGATGGTAGGCCGTTTCATCGGTGCTGGCATCCTCACGAAATTCAAGCCCCGCAAGTTGCTCACCGCATGCCTCTGCCTCGGTGCTGCGTGCATCGCCATCTCACTGGCCTTTGAAACGAGCATGGTAGGCATTTGGTTCATGCTTGCAGCCGGACTGTTCCACTCAGTGATGTGGCCTTTGATATTCAACCTCGGTCTGCAGAAGCTCGGTCCACACACCAAGGCTGCAACTGGAGTGATTAACACCGGTGTGATAGGTGCCGCCATTCTGACCCCTATTATGGGTACCATCGTTGACAATACAAATGTCATCGTTGCACTCTGCACAATGTTTGTGTTCTACGCATACATCATCTGGTTCTGCAACTTCGGTAGCCGCATCGGACTGGGACTGACTGTACATGACGAAGATTATTAATTCAGTACACAACTTTATTAACTCTAAATACTCAAAGACATGGAAATAGAATTTGTTAGAAGCCGTTTCTTGAAACATTTCGACGGCAAAGAAGGAAGTATATATGCCTCTCCTGGACGCATAAACCTCATAGGTGAACATACAGACTACAACGGAGGATTCGTTTTCCCGGGTGCCGTGGACAAAGGTATCATGTGCGAAATCCGTCCTAACGGCACTGATACGGTCATGGCCTACTCTATTGACCTGAAAGACCGTGTAGAATTTAAGGTGGACGATCCCGAAGGTCCACGTGCCAGCTGGGCGCGCTACATCTACGGTATCGTGCAGGAGATGAAGAAGAGAGGCGTTGACGTGAAGGGATTCAACACAGCTTTCGCCGGAGACGTACCCCTCGGAGCAGGAATGTCTTCGTCTGCAGCACTTGAAAGCTGCTACGCCTTTGCTCTCAACGACCTGTTTGGCGACAACAAGGTGAGCAAGTGGGACATGGTATTGGCAGGACAAGCCACTGAACATAACTACTGTGGAGTAAACTGCGGTATCATGGATCAGTTCGCAAGTGTGTTCGGCAAAGAGGGTTGTCTGATGCGTCTTGACTGTCGAAGCCGTGAGTTCGAGTACTTCCCGTTCAAGCCAATAGGCTACAAGTTGGTGCTTTTGGACTCCGTAGTGAAGCACGAGTTGGCAGGCTCTCCCTACAACGACCGACGCAACAGTTGTGAGAATGTTGTAAAGCACATTGCCGCAAAGCATCCGGAGGCTAAGTTCGAGACGCTGCGCGACTGCACATGGGAACAACTGGACGAAGTGAAGAGCGAAGTTGGCGAAGAGGACTACCGCCGTGCCAAGTTCGTCTTGGGTGAAAAAGACCGTGTGCTTGCCGTGTGCGACGCTCTCAACGCTGGCGACTACGAGACTGTAGGCAAGAAGATGTATGAAACTCACTACGGTCTTTCCAAGGAGTATGAGGTATCATGCGAAGAGCTTGACTATCTCAACGACATCGCCAAGGAAAACGGTGTGACCGGAAGCCGTATCATGGGCGGAGGCTTCGGCGGCTGTACCATCAACCTTGTAAAGGACGAACTCTACGACAAGTTCATCGCTGACGCAAAGGAGAAGTTCGCAGCTAAGTTCGGACATTCTCCAAAAGTTTACGATGTTGTGATAAGCGACGGTTCAAGAAAGATTTGCTAATCATAGGACCGTTCCGGACATTGCATACAAACCTTCCGCCACAAGAAAGCGGTTATCCCTGACAAGGTCTGACCATAGAGCCATCCGCTTACGGTCCTCTACGGAGCGGCACGGTGGACATTAACCATTTCGGTGGCAAAAGATATCGAGTAGGATGAAAAGCCCAAGAGGCTTTTTCCCCTACTCGATTTTTATTTTCGTCAGAATATTGCGCCCCCCCTAACGGTGACTTGCAGCCAGTGAGGTCATAGCCCAGTATCTTTTGCAGATGCTTCTTGCAGTCGCCACACAAGCCATTCTTCATGTAGAAGGTATCTTTGCCATGCGCATCCTGCATGATGATGATGCATTTGTTCAAAAAACAACTTGCTCTAGTAGTCTGTAAAGTCTAAAAGTTGAGTAATGGGTACAAATGCTTTAGCTTTA
>CAVGKZ010000017.1:0-15894 GCA_963630025.1 bacterium
TCGTTGACCTCGGTTTGCCCAGCGGTCTGCTGTGGGCAACCTGCAATGTCGGGGCATCTTCGCCTACCGATTACGGTGATTATTTTGCCTGGGGCGAGGTTACACCCAAGAGTATGTATAGCTGGAGTACGTACAAGTATAGCATAGAAGAGGCGGAAATGACCAAGTACAACCACATAGACAAACTGATTGAACTTGAAGCAGCTGATGATGCCGCCACAGTAAACTGGGGTTCAGGCTGCCATATGCCTTCCTATGTCGAATTCGAAGAACTCATTATGTCGGACGGCCACGGCTGCACGCTGGAGTGGGTAACTGAAAATGGAGTCAATGGATGTAAAATTACCAGTGAGAATGAAGGCTATGCCGGCAACTCTATATTCCTCCCGGCTTCGGGCATCAAGGGCAGTGATTATTATATCTGGGGCAGGGGGAACACCTGCATGTATTGGACAGGTTCGCTCTACCTGAGAGCTCCCAATCCCGAATATCTCAATTCGGCCTGTCTCTGGAAAATATACGACACCTTCTCCTACCTCGGCTTTAATTACCGAGACGATTACTGGGGGCGTAACTTTGGAATGTCCGTCCGCCCCGTCGCGGAACCTTAAGATGCGTCTGATGCGCCTCTCTTAAAACCTTGTGCTTTCAGGCATTCCTTGATACTTTAGCACCAAAGGCCATTGGATATAATAAGAAAAGGTGTCCAGCCTGATGATAGTTAGTCATCTTAGGCTGGACACCTTTTTGCATAACCGCTATATCAGGCTTTCTTTTCTTTCAGAAGGTCGCGTATCTCCGTAAGCAGACGCTCTTCGGCCGACGGTTGTGAAGGCGCGGGCGCAGCTTCTTTCTCCTTGTTCTTGCGTGCCAGGCGGTTTATTCCCTTCACCAAAAGAAACACGCAGAAGGCTATTATGGTGAAGTCAATAAGCGTCTGCAGGAAGTTGCCGTAGTTTATCGTGGCCGACTGCATCGTTTCAGTGCCAATGTGCACCGACGGAAGCGTCACTTTCAAGTCGGTGAAGTTCACCCCGCCTATAAGCCAGCCTATGGGCGGCATGATGATGTCGTTGACTATAGACGTGACTATCTTGCCAAACGCACCTCCGATGATTACACCCACCGCCATGTCAACGGCATTTCCTTTCACTGCAAACGTCTTGAACTCACTTAGAAATTTACTCATACTATATCTTCTTTTTTGATTTATTTAATATCAAACTCTTGTGCAAATATAAAAACATTTCGTAACTTTGCGCTCGAAAAAATGAAAAAGTGCTGTATGCGGCACCGTTTTTTGGATATTCATTACTCAAATAAGGGTGCTTCTTGCGGCAGTTGGAAAGATTGAGGATAAACAATTATTTTAAACCCTTTAATAATAAAGAAGTAAAGATGATTAAGATTGGTATTAACGGATTTGGCCGTATCGGTCGTTTCGTTTTCCGTTCTACGGTTGAAGCTGAGAACGCTAAGGAAGTACAGGTAGTTGCTATCAACGACTTGTGCCCGGTTGATTACATGGCTTACATGCTGAAGTACGACACAATGCACGGCCAGTTCGACGGCACCATTGAGGCTGACGTTGAGAAGAGCGAGCTGATCGTGAACGGCAACCACATCCGTGTTACTGCAGAGCGTGACCCCGAGAACCTGAAGTGGGACGAGGTTGGCGCTGAATATGTAGTTGAGTCTACAGGTCTCTTCCTCGCTTATGACAAGGCTGAGAAGCACCTGAAGGCTGGCGCAAAGTATGTTGTGCTTTCAGCTCCTTCTAAGGCTGACGCTAACGGCAACCAGGCTGATATGTTCGTTTGCGGTGTGAACACCGACAAGTACAACGGACAGAAGATCGTTTCTAACGCTTCTTGCACAACCAACTGCTTGGCTCCTATCGCAAAGGTGCTGAACGACAACTTCGGCATCGAGACTGGTTTGATGACAACTGTTCACTCTACAACAGCTACCCAGAAGACTGTTGACGGTCCTTCTATGAAAGACTGGCGTGGTGGCCGCGCTGCTGCCGGCAACATCATTCCTTCTTCTACAGGTGCTGCTAAGGCTGTAGGTAAGGTTATCCCCGAACTGAACGGCAAGCTGACAGGTATCTCTATGCGTGTCCCCACTTTGGACGTGTCTGTAGTTGACCTGACTGTGAACTTGAAGAAGGCTGCTTCTAAGGAGGCTATCTGCGCTGCAATGAAGGCTGCTTCTGAGGGCGAACTGAAGGGTGTACTGGGTTACACAGAGGACGCTGTGGTTTCTTCTGACTTCCTGGGCTGCGCTCTGACTTCTATCTTCGACGCAAACGCTGGTGTATACTTGACAGACAACTTCGTAAAGGTTGTGTCTTGGTACGACAACGAAATCGGCTACTCTCACAAGGTGGTTGAGCTGATCAAGATTATGAAGAAGCACAACGGCTAATCCGATTTGCATCTACAAATAATAAATCCGCACTGCCAAAGACAGTGCGGATTTTTATTTGTACTTGATTTCGTCGTGCTCTTGGTTTCTCGGAAAGCGTTTGATTCATGCGGCTTCCTTTGTCTTGATTTGGCCGCGCTGCGGTTGTAGTGTCACTCGTACACCACAAGTTCGCGCGGAAGAGTTATCAGTTTTAGCCGACGATACCACACCTTGCCGACACCGCCCACAGGGCAACGCACGTGGCTGCTTATCACATAGTAGCTGGCTCGGTAGCTGTCCATCACCTCGGAGAAGGCATGCTTTATGCGCGAACACTTCTCGTTGATGGCATTGTCGAGCGGCGACGTGAGCCGGTTGATGCTCTCCTCAATCATGGCATCGTCCATTCTGTTGGACATCTTGCGGTAAAGACCGAGCAGTTCGTCGCGATAATCGGCCAACTGCTTAAACTCAATGCCTTCGGGATGGTTGAGAAAGAGCATATAGATGGCCTTGTGTACGGGCGAAAGCTTCACCTCGCAGTTGTAATCGGACAAGACGAAACGGTAGTCCTTCGTTATTACAAGGCGACTGAGCTGCGACCGGGCTGCCTCGATGCGCAATTCCTCAAGTGCGGTTGTGCCCACAGCCTGCAGCAAGAGGTCGTAGCGGCCAGCAGAACACAACTGCATGGCCAGGAGATGTACCGTATTGGCGATACTCTCCAATGTAATCTCTTCATTCTCCATAGACCTACTCTGCCTCGCCAATTATTTCATCATTAAGCTTCTTATAGGCCATTTTCACCTTTTCAAGAAACGAGAGAGTGTGCGCTTTCCTCGCATCGTGCCGACCGTTTTCCGCTGTGCCGTCTGCAGTTTTCTCCGTGTGGTCTCCGTGTGTTGCCGTATTGTTTTCGTGCGTTGCCGCAGAGGAATTCTGTGCTTGACTATCGGCGACCGACGGCTCGCCTAAATCATTCTCCCCGTGCGAGCCGTCGCCGCCGTGCAGAGGAATGTTTTCCACTATCTGGGTGTTGCCTTGTCCGTCGCCAACCGCCACGGCAAAGTCGCCCTCGGCAGGGTAGGTGCCCTTCCCGATTTCACTCATTCCTCGCTTTGGGCTATACAGTTTCTTTATCATGTCGTCGTAAAGCGCATCGTCGTTGTCTGTCCCGAAGTTGTCCGTCACGCTGAAGTCATCGTCAAGTCCTGTGGCCAATACAGTTACCTTGGCATCGGCCTCAAGCGTATTGTCGTCCGACACACCCCAAATCACCTCTATGTCGGGGTTGAGCGAATCCATGAAGGCATCAATCTCGTTGAGTTCAGACACCACCAACGGCGTTTCCGGACTGGTGTAGATGTTGAACAGAATCTTCTTGGCCTTGTTTATGTCGCATCCATACAGCAGCGGAGAGTCGAGAGCATTGAGCACAGCTTTCTCCACGCGCTTTTCGCCACTGGCGCGTCCCATGGCCATTATGGAACCTCCACCTCCACGCATGGTGGTTTCCACATCGCGGAAGTCAAGGTTGACATCGCCGTCCACTGTTATCAGTTCCGATATGCTCTTGGTGGCGTTGCCCAGAATGTCGTCGGCACGGTGAAAGGCGTCCTTCACCGTTATGGGCGAGTCGGAATACACATCGCACAGACGTTCATTGTTGATGATGAGCAGAGCGTCAACATTCTTGCGCATCTCCTCCACGCCCTTCAACGCCTTGACTATCTTCTTGCGCTTCTCAAACAAAAACGGTATGGTCACGATGCCGACGGTGAGTATACCCTTGGCCTTGGCTATGCCTGCTACCACGGGAGCGGCTCCTGTGCCCGTGCCGCCTCCCATACCAGCCGTGACAAATGCCATCTTGGTGCCGTCGTCGAGCATCTGCTTTATGCCCTCAATGCTCTGCTGAGCCTCCTTGCGCCCAACTTCGGGATTGGCTCCGGCACCAAGTCCCGACGAGCCGAGCATTATCTTCACAGGCACTGGCGACTTCACCAGCGACTGGCTGTCGGTGTTGCATACCGCAAACGACACGCCCACCATGCCTTCATTATACATATTGCGCACGGCATTGCATCCGCCGCCGCCCACGCCTATCACCTTTATTATATTCTTCGACATGTCCCGTGGTTGTCCGAAGTCTATTATGCCCAGATTGTCATCGCTCTTTTCCATATTGCATTCTTTGTTTCTCGTTTGCAAATTTAGTACATTTCAACATAAAAAAACATTCTTCGCAAGGCTTGCAATCGTTCTGATGTGAAAGGGTATATACTCTTTTTGTACGGAAAGATATGCTTGAAAAGTACAAACGGGCGGGTTGTACGAAACGAACAGACGGTTTGGAACGCATAAGTGGTGCAGTTACGGCCCGAAACCTGTATATTTGCCACAAACTAACAACCCTTAAATCAACTACATGCTTAGAACAACTATTACCACATTACTGCTTGCGCTGGCCGCGTGCCTGTCGGCGCAGGACAATCTGAAGATGCACCTCGACTTCGAGAATGTGTCTGGCAGAAACATTACCGACCCGGTTTCGGGAGTCACGGTTCAGGCATCCGGCGTCGCGTCGGTGGTTCAGATTGGCAAATACCACGCTCTCGACCTCGGCAACAACCGTGGCTATCTGATTATGGGCAAGGCTACGGGCGAAATAGTGCAGTCGCTCAACGACTACACCGTGGCCGCTTGCTACCGCGTGGCCAGCGACGCCTCGTTGTCGGGCAACGGCTTCTTCCTGTGGACATTCTCCACAACGGCCACCGGCACCGCCACCGAAGGCCAGTACACCGCCTACCGTCTGAACGCCCAGCGCGTGGCCACGTCAACCGGCGGTTATAACAATGAAAGCGGCATGCAAGTTGGCTCCACATCGCCCAAGGGACGGTGGGTGAGCGTGGTTTACCGCCAGAGCGGCACCACCGGCGAACTCTTTGTCGACGGTAAACTCATGGGAAAGAACGCCTCCATGCCCATCCTCAGCAAGGTTTTCACCCAAACACCCACCTGCTGCTACGTTGGACGCTCGCCGTTTGCTGACGACAACTTCCTGAGAAACACTCTCGTGGCCGACTTCCGCATCTACGGAGAGGCCGTCGGCGACGCCGAAGTGCAGTCGCTCGCCGCCGTGGCCACCGATATTGAAAAGGAATACCGCTACGGTACGCCCGGCGACCCGACCGCCCTGCAGACCCTTGTGGCCGAGGCGAAGGCATGGATGGCCGCAGCTACGGGCAACTATGCGCCCAATGCCATAAGCGAAGTGCAGGACGCAGTGGACATAGCCGACACGGAACTGGCCACGAGCAAGGCTTCGCAGCTTCTGCTCGACGAGCGTTTGCAGGCACTTCAAACAGCGTTTGACAAGGCGAAGGCCACCGAAGGCTATGCCTCGAAGCGCGTGTTTGAGGCTACAGACAACCACGGTTTCATACATCCGGGCGGCATCGTCTCACAGCAGGACATCGACCGGGCGAAGAAACTGTTGGCTGAAGGCGACGCGACCATAACCAAGGCGTGGGAAATACTGTGCGCCAACGAGTACAGCAGTGCCGACATACAGACTTGGCCTGTGGAGACTATCGTGCGCGGAGGCGGCAGCGGCCAGAACTACATGAACGTGGCTCGCGGCGCAGCCATGGCCTATCAGAACGCTTTGCGCTGGAAAATCGGCGGCACGACGGCCAATGCCGATGCCGCAGTGCGCATACTCATGGCATGGGCGAAGGGCAACAAGTATGTGAGCGGCGACACCAACCTGTCGCTCGCCGCCGGCATTTACGGCTACGAACTGGCCAACGCCGCCGAACTGATGCGCGACTATGAGGGCTGGAGCAGCGAAGACTTCGAGACGTTCCGCCAGTATATGATACGTGTGTGGTATAATCCAGCCATCGATTTCCTGCGCCGCCGCCACGACACTTGGCTCAACGCCCGCTACAGCAACCTCGGAGAGCGTCCCGGACACTACTGGAGCAACTGGGGACTGTGCAATGCTCTGTGCGTGATGAGTATAGGCATACTGTGCGACGACGTACACATGTACAACCAGGGCGTGTCTTTCTACAAGTACGACCACGTGGGTACGTATAAAGACCGCACCAACAACACCGTGATACTCAACGACGGATGCGATGAATTCATCGGCAACCTTGTGCCTGTGGTGCTGCCCGACGAGCGCGGTCCGCTGGGCTATCTCGGCCAGATGCAGGAGAGCGGACGCGACCAGGGGCACGCTCTGATGGCTCTCGGCCTGGCTCTCGACATCTGCACGGTGGGTCTCAACCAGGGCGACGACCTCTTTGCCTACATGAACGACCGCATCGCCGCAGGAACGGAGTTTGTCGCAGCCATGAACTTCGGCGGTGTTGACGCCACGTCGCTGCCTTGGATCAACTACAACTATGCCGACTGTCGTGGCACGATGGGCGCTGGATGGCAGATGACCGGCCCTAACACTGGCGGAAGCGGCGAGTACCGTCCCTATTGGGACCGCGCCATCGGTTACTACGAGGGCATGCGCGGCGTTAAGCTGCAGTATGCCGACAAGGCGCACGCCAAGATTTGTCCCGACGGAGGCGGCGGCAACTACAGCCAGAACAGCGGTGGCTTCGACCATATAGGCTTCTCCACGCTCACGAGTTGGCGTCCAGCCATTGCAGCCGACTCTGCCATCACTCCGCTTTCGGGTGACATTATATATAAAGGTGAGACCTACGCCAACCAGACCAATCTCGGCGGACTGAAATACAACTATGAGGCCGGGGCAACCAAGGCCATTCCTGCCGACAGTGCCGACATCACGCTCGTGCCGCAGTTGCCCGAGGGGACGGAAGACACAGGCAAATGGCTCTGGAGCACCGGGGAGACCACGCGCAGCATAACCGTAAAGGCCGACCGCAGCTACATCTACCGCGTCAGCTATACCGCAGCCAACGGCAAAGTGAGCCATCAGGCATTCGCTATAGCCGTGTGCGGCGACGGCAAGGCCGACCTTATGACGGAGAAGATGGCCGTTGACGGGGTGGAGGCGACCACGACGGAGAAGACAGTGCTGCAAGGCTCAAGCGTAAGTCTGTCTGCCAGTGCGACAACCGGCTGGACTAACGATTACCTCTGGGACAATGGGTCTACGTCTAATGCAGTTACCATTCCTGCAATCGTAACCTCGCGCCAGTACCGCTGCCAGTATGCCAACCAGAGCGGTGCGGTGAGCGAGAGCGTGTTCAGTATCAACGTGGTGGAAGCGCAGCAGACCATCAACGGTGCGGAGACTGACAGCGTGCGCGTCTTGGCCGGCAGTGACTGCACTCTGCGACTTGTCATTCCGTCATACGCCAACCCTGACGACATTACCTGGCAGGATGGTTCGCGCGGCACTTCGTTTGAACTGAAGAACGTGAAGCAATCGACTGTCGCTACGGCCACATACCACGATGTGGACTACGTCTACACCGTCAATGTCAAGGCTTCCGACTTCTCTTACTACAACATCCTGACCACCGACAAGGGCTACAGCATTGTCAGTTCGGCCGATGAACTGAAGAAGCTCTCCGCCAGCAGCTACTTCGTGCTTGCTTCAGACGAGGCAGACCTGCTCGTGGCACTGCGCGACGCGCCGAAAAACGGCAACAAGGCTCTGCTATTCTCCTCTCCGGCGGAACCTATGGCCGACCTGGCTACCGTATTCACTATCGAAACCTATGGCGACGCGTTCTGCCTGCGCAACATTGACTACGACGCACTGCTGCTTCAGACCGAGTGGGACCGCCCTGACCAGATGCGCACCCACGACCAGCCGTTGGCGTGCGAATGGTCAAAGCTGCTGTTCGAATACAACGGTGACAGCTGGACGGTAGAGAATGGCAAGTACACGGGCAATTGGCTCGGACTGTGGACACCGGACAATGGATATAAAGCCGACGAAGAACTGGCCTGCAACAAGACTGGTGACGACATCTGCCACCTTCAGCTCTTTGCTGTCAGCCGCAGCCGTTTCCACCACGACTACACTCTGCGCAGCGATGCTCCTGTTGACATCACTCCTCTGCTGGCCAACCCCTCGTTTGTGGCCGCCAACGGCTACGGATGGACTCTGTCGGGCACATGGGGCAACCAACGTTACAACGGTGCGGCCGAGGTTTGGCACTCAACAAACTTCGACATCTCGCAGACCATCTCGGGACTGCCCGAAGGACGATACACGGTAACGTGCCAGATGGCCAACGGCGATGGCAGCAATACGGGCTATCTCTACGCTGCTACAAGTACAGCGACCGCCAAAGACGTGGTGAGCCAGAGCTGCTCAGGCAGCGATTTCGATACCGAACGCGACAAGATGGCAAGCAATTCCGCCTACGGCAAGCTCTCGGTTGACGTGGCTGTCACCGACGGAGTGCTCACCGTTGGTGTGGCAGAGCCGTCCGCCGGCACCACATGGCTCGTGTTTGACAACTTCACCCTCACCTACAGCAGTCCCGACATATCGGGCATCACTGACATCAAACCGCGCCAAGATTGCGGCAACTCTAGTGCAATCTACGACCTGCAAGGACGGCGACTGACAAGCGTGCCGCAGAAGGGGCTTTACATACGCAACGGACAGAAGTATCTTGTGAAGTAGAAAACAACTAATTGTGAAATCATATGGGTGGTTCTATAAATTAGCTTTGGCAGATTGTGAGTATAAGAAATCGGGCAGAAGAAAACCTTTTCGGTTATCTTCTGCCCGATTTGAATGTTTATGGTGTCGCAAACTGATGCGCCGCCAGAACGATATGGGTCGTTCACATTGAAAAGAGCAGTCGCCTCACTTGACCGAACGGACTACTTTGCTTCCGCTTCTTCGGCCTTCTTTGCTGCCGCAGCCTTGCGTGCTGCAGTCTGTTTTGCGGCGGTAGCCTCCTTTTCCATCTTGGCTTTCAGGCGATTTTCGGCATTCTGCATCTTTTCGAGCTTGGCTTTCAGACGCAGAATTTCCTTGTCTTTCATCTCAATCTCGTCGCCTTGGTTCTTGATGGTAGTGAGAAGAGCGCTCAATTCCTCGTTGTCTATATCGTCCGGATACAGGCTGTTCACTCGGCTAATGAAGTCGCCAAGGATGTTCATGTAGTTGGTGAAGGCATCAAACGGGTTGCTGTATATGCCACGGTCAAGTCCCACGTTGGACGATTTTGTGGTCATGAAGCGGAAATTGTTGCTTGCCTGCAGATAGTCCCAGTCTTGACAGATGCGCGGATCGTTGGCTATGCGCACACGGTCGGCCACGGCGTAGAGCTTGTTGAATGCTTCGCGCTGCATTGCATTGCCAAGCCAGCAGCTCACGTCGCGCTCCTCGTCAACCCATGAAAGTGTATCGGGCACGTAAAGCGCACCTACGCTCTTTTCCGACTTGATGATTTCCGACGGTGTGGCGAACTTGATGTCCTTTGCTTTTGCACAGGCCGGCAACGCTTTCATGAACTCCAAGATGTTGGAAGATAGCGGTTGGGCGATGCCAAGTGCGGAAAGTTCCATGAAGATGTTGATTACTTTCTCCTCTTCTGGCAGCGATGCGATGCGGTTGATGTATGTGTCTGCAAAGAGAGGATAGCCGCTCCACTGGCTGTTGTTGAAGCGTAGAGAAACGTCGTCGCTCAACTCTATGTCGCGCAACAGCAGTTTCAGGTTGGGAGCCTGGCAGCAGTTGTATACGTAGTGGGGCGACTTCCATCCCAATACGTGCTTTGCTCCCTCGGTCAGCATACCCTTGAAGCCCATGGCAGCGACCTGTCGGCCGATGTCGTCGCTATAAATCAGCGACGAGTTGCGCAGCACTGTAGGCTTCTTTCCGAAGTATTCGGCAATCTTGACGGCCTGCTTTTTCACGTCGTCGGCAAACGTTTCCTCGTTGGCGAGCGACGACAAGCCGTGTGAATACGGTTCGGCCAAGAACTCCACGCAACCCGTTTCGTTCAGCTCCTGCAACTTTTCGAGCACCTGCGGAGCGTGCATCTCCAGCTGTTCCATACCTACTCCCGACAGAGAGAACGCCACCTTGAAGTATTTGTCGCTGTCCTTAATCATCTCCAGCAGAGCGTTCAGCGTTGGCATGTACGAGCGTTCCGCAATGTCATTGATGCTCCGCTCGTTCTCATAGTCGTCGTAGTAGTAGTGGTCGGTACCGATGTCGAAGAAACGATACCTCTTTAGATGTATTATCTGGTGGATTTCAAAGTATAGGCAAATTGTTTTCATGTTGTAGTTGGGTTTTAGATTTTTCTTAATGTTGTGCTTTGTATATGCCCAGACTATAGTCTGTGTCCGAGAGCGCGCTCATAAAGCTCGCGTATCCACAGTCCCACTTTCTCCCAAGTTATCTGGTCAACCTCCTTCTTTCCCTCTTCCTGAAGATATTGGAACAGGCTTTCATTAGTGCAGATTGAGTAGATGGCATCGGCAAGAGCGTGGATGTCCCAGTAATCTACCTTTATACAGTTGTGCAAAATTTCCGCACAGCCGCTCTGTTTGGATATGATGGAAGGCGTGCCGCACTGCATTGCCTCCAGCGGAGAGATGCCGAACGGTTCGCTGACCGACGGCATGACATACACGTCAGAGTCTTTAAGACACTCGTACACCTGCTTGCCCCGCATAAAACCGGGGAAATGGAACCTGTCGGCAATGCCTCTTTCGGCGGCGAGATATATCATAGCGTCCATCATGTCGCCCGAACCGGCCATGCAGAAGCGTACGTTGCGTGTGCGGTGAAGCACCATGTTGGCTGCCTCCACGAAGTATTCAGGCCCTTTCTGCATGGTTATGCGTCCGAGGAAGGTCACAATCTTTTCCTTGCCGCGATGGTCAGGACGCACAATGTCGGCAAACTCCTTCTTCAAGGGATACACCGCATTGTGTACGGTGAACACTTTGCGTGGGTCTTGATGATACTGGTTGATGACGGTCTGGCGCGTAAGCTCGCTCACACACATGATGCAGTCAGCCCAGTCCATACCGTTCTTCTCGATAGAGTACACCGTCGGGTTCACCTTGCCGCGGCTTCGGTCGAAGTCGGTGGCGTGTACGTGTATGCAAAGCGGTTTGCCGCTCACCTGCTTGGCGTGTATTCCAGCCGGATAAGTGAGCCAGTCGTGGGCGTGGATGATGTCATATTCCTCCGTCCGAGCCACCACTCCTGCCACGATGGAGTAGTTGTTTATCTCCTCGTGAAGGTTGTCCGGGTATCGTCCGGAGAACTCCATGCACCCCAAATCGTTCACGTTCATGTAGTTGAAGTCGGCATAAATGTGGTCGCGCAACCGATAGTAGTAGTCTGGACTCATCACGTTGCCCACACGACTCTTCACGTATTCATAGTCAACATCGCGCCATGCTATCGGCACAGCGTTCATTGCCACTATGTTAGCGTTAGTCTTGTCTTCGTCGCCCCACGGTTTTGGCAGACAGAAAGTTATCTGTACGTCACCTTGAGCGTGCAGTCCCTCGGTTATTCCAAAGCTCGCCGTGCCGAGACCGCCGAGGATATGCGGAGGATATTCCCAACCGAACATTAATATTTTCATAGTATTTCTCCTTCCGCGTTATTTTTGGTAAGTATAACTTTCAAGCATTTTCAGCGTGCGCAGTATCTCTGCCACGTTGACGGCAAACGATGTGCCTCCCCGACCGTGGAACGGCGGATTGCCGTCAAACAGTTCCGATATGGTGCCAAGTGCGTGGTAGTACATTTCATCCTCATATCCCACCATCTGTCGCTCGATAAAGCTCAGTCGGGTGCGCTTGTACAGCTTGAGGCAAGCCTCCATGTAGAAGCCGCCGAGCCACGGCCATGCCGTACCTTGGTGGTATGCGTAGTCGCGCTGCGTCTGCGGACCCACGTACATCGGGTTGTATCCGGAACTCTTTGGCGATAGCGTGCGCAAGCCCTTGGGAGTCAGTAGCTCGCGGGTGCAGATGTCGAGCACAGTCTTCTTCTGTTCCTGGCTCAAAGGTGAGTACTCAAACGCCAGGGTGAACACCATGTTGGGTCTGACGCTCCAGTCCTTGTAGTCGCCGTCGACATAATCGTGCAGATAGCCGTATTCGTTGTAGAACGTGTCCACAAACGATTTGCCGCACAGCTCCGCACGCTTTTCAAGGTCATCGGCCAGTTTTTGCTTGCCGGCCTCAGCGTTCAGCGCAGCGCAGAATTTGAGTGCGTTGTACCAAAGTGCGTTGAACTCCACGATATAGCCCGTGCGCGGCACCACAGGGTGGCCGTTGGCTGTGGAGTTCATCCACGTTACGGCTTTGTCGCGGCCGTTGCTATACAGCAGACCGTTGTCGTCGAGCCTCAAATTCGGGTGCTTGCCTTTTATTATATAGGCAACAATGTCGTTGATGAGTTTGCCGTACATCTCCATGCAGTGCTCGTTGCCAGTGTAGAGCGAGTATCTTTGTATCGCCCATATAGCCCACAGCGGCACGTCGGGCTGCTCCATCTCGTATATTTTCACTGTCAGCGGTTTGTCTTGCATGAACTCCCGCAGTCCCTTTGCGGCGGTTTTCATCACCAACTCGAAATAGTCCTGCTCGTCAATGGACAGAGTAAGTCCAGGGAGAGCGATGAATGTGTCGCGTGCGCGGCACTTGAACCAAGGATAACCGGCTATCAAGTAGCGTGAGTCGTCCTTTTCGTGCAGGTGAAACTGGTGGGCGGCGTTTACGAGACAGTGGAAGAAGTTGTCGCGCGGTGTGCGCTCGTTCTCCTCGTCTTCAAAAAGTTTCTTGAGCTTTGTCGTGCGTATCTCCGATGTGGAGGCCGAGAACACTATGCTTTCGCCGTTGCGTATTGGCATTTCAAAGTAGCCCGGCACATACAGGTCTTCGTTTGACGCATAGCCGCGCTCCTGTTCCTTGGGATATTCGATGCCTCTGTACCAGTCGGGAGCGAACTTGAACTCGTTCTTCTTGCTGAACTGCATGTACAGGTCGGGATATCCGGCATACATCTTTGTCTTTATGCCGTTGTCCACCTCAAAGTATTCGCGGCTGGCAGTGGAGTTTTCGTGTGTAAACTGGCGCACGCTTCTGAACGCGAGATACGGACGGAAGCGCAACGTGGTGGCCGAATGGCTGTCGAGCAGCGTGTAGCGCACGAGCAGACGGTCTTCATAGTGCTGAAACAGCACCTCGCGCTTCAGTATCACGCCGCCTACGCGGTAGATAGTCGTAGGCACTTTGTTACATTCAAACTCGCGGATATACTTATGTCCCGCAGGACTGTAGTTGTTTCCTTGGTATTTGTGCAACCCAAGGTTGAATTCGGCTCCGTGTTGAATGACAGTAGCGTCAAGCGACGACAGCAATACGTGGTTGTCGTCGTCGAGTTCCGGCACGGGAACGACCAGTAGGCCGTGGTATTTGCGCGTGTTGCAGCCGACGATGGTTGAACAGGCATAGGCACCGGAGCGGTTCGTGCGGAGCAATTCGCGCCTGAGCGACTCTTCAAGGTTAGTCATTGCAGTCCTCTCAAATCGTAAATAGCTCATAGGTACGGTGATTTAAGGTCAAAATATCAAAAAGTCAGTTTCTCTGGTTAGGCAAGTAGCCGACCCTGACGGTGCAGAGCCGTTGGCTACAATTGCTTTCAAAAGTAACTATTTTTGCGCTTTTGACAAAATAAAACCTTGGCTTTTTTCGTTGTGCAACCGTTTTGTCACATTCCGAAGTACTTTGCTCTGATATTTTGACGGAAATTGTCGTAGGAATACAGCTGTTATTTCACCGTCACAAGGCTGGTGTTGAACGAGTGCGGTTTGGCCGTTATGTTCAGATACTTCCCTTCGATTCGCACCGAGAGACTGGCTTCCTTGTCTGTGAAGTTGCCCGCCGTCACGATATATTTGCCGCCTTTGTTCCTGAACACCACAACTGGCGTGCCGCTGTAGTCGCGTCCGGCATAGGCAATCATCTCCGTTCCGTTCTGCACAAAGTGGCTGAAGTGCTTGTAGGCGTAGTATTCAGCCGTGTATCTGGGCTTGCGCGTCTTGCTGTCCACCTGTACGAGGGCGTTCTGAGTCCATCCCCAAGGCGAGATGCCGTTGTCCTTCAGTATGAAATTCCAGTTGTAGTATTCGTCGCAACCGTTGCCGATGTTGTCCGACAACAGGAAGAAAGTGTGCTCACCAGCCTTCCAGTCCATCGAACCGTTGCCGCACTCGCTTTCGCTCACCATAAACCGGTGGTTGGGATAGCGCTTGCGCATCTCCGGCAGATTGTTGCGACACTCCCATTGCGTACCTATTCCCTTCACGTTGGCCTGCAGCGTTTCGTTGTCGAGTATCTTTTCCACGTAGTCGAGACGGTTTGTGTTGAACGTTCCAATCCACAGTTCCACCTCCGGATGCTTCTTGGCGAGAGTCGGAGCGAGATATTCGTTGTTGAACCGCAGAGTGCCCTCGGCCGTCCACGCACAGCCAGGGTAGGGAGTGTAGGAATAAGCCTCGTTCTGATACATCACCTTGGTTATGTTGATACCCTCTTCCCTATACAGTTCGATGAAGCGGCAGAACATGTCCGCGTAGCACTGCAAGTAGCGCGGGTCTTGTATGAAGTAGTCCTGCGTGGCGAGTCGGCGCGGAAACACTCCGTTGCGGTCGCCGAGCAACTTCATCTCGTCGGCATCCACGCTCTTGCCGTCGTCCATATACAAGAGGTAGCCTTGGCGCTGGTCCATCTGGTTGTACTTGCTGGGCGACACAGGGTAGTCGTGGTTTATCTTCATCCACGTGGGCGGACTCCACGGACTCATGAAGAGTGGCATGTCGGGACGGTATCTCTGCGCAGCACGTATCAGTGGAATGACGTTTCGCTTGTCGTGTTCAATGTTGAAGTACTTGAGAGCGAAGTCGCCGTCCACATCACTGCAACTGTACCACGCCCGGGAATAGTCGTTGGCGTTCATCGAAACCCTTCCGCTGGAAAACTTCAGGTCGCCGTCGGGTGAGAATATGTTGTATAGCAGTTCGTCCTGCTCCTTTCTCGTGAGCAGATTGAATGCGTCCCAGTCCAGTTCGTTGAACGTGGTGCCGAAAGCCACAAACCTTGTGCCTTGGCTTCGTGCGTCTACCTCTGCCACTACTTTGCTCTTGGCTTTAGCGTCCATGGCTGTCTTGCCTGCAACCCACGGTGCAGACTCCGTTGTGGTGAATGTAGTCACCTTTTGTGCCCATGCAAAAGTTCCGGTAAGCAGGGCTAATGATGTAAGAATAGTTGTCTTGAACATGTATAATGTATGTTGGTTTGTTACATAAAAACAGGCGGTTTTCATTCACAAATGTATAGGTTTTCACCCGTAACCATATCGTTTATTTGGGTGAAACTACAAGTATTTTATAAGTGATTGAGAATGAGATATGTTTTTATCTCATTAAAAGAAGAGGTTACGAATTAGAAATATACAGGATGTAGTATCCTGCTGTGATTTGC
>CAVGKZ010000018.1:0-539 GCA_963630025.1 bacterium
AATCCTTGTTGGGCTTTGTTCCAAAGATTCGCTTAAAGCCGAAGTCGGTCAACAGGCTGATATATCGTTCTTCTATCCTTCTCATGCTATTCTCCCAGTTATATAATGTATATATATCGCAAAAATACATTTATCCCCTCACACTGCCAAACTTATCGCTTCGTTTTTGAAGAACATTGGCAAACTCACATTGCTCGTTTTTTTATCGACAATTTTCCTGTTATTTCTATTTGCACTAACTTTGCAATGCAACAGACATTTTTTCTTTTATGAAACACTTCTCTACAACCGCCATTGCGGCGTTGGCAGCACTGTGCCTGGCATCGTGCGGCGGCGAAAAATTCCGCGTTGAGGGCAGCATCACCGGTGCGAAGGACTCAACACTTTACTTTGAAAACATCGGAGTGGACGGCATCACAAAGCTCGATTCTGCCAAGCTCGACGACAAAGGCGCGTTCAAATTCAGCGGCGAGCGCACCGAAGCTCCCGAATTTTACCGTCTGCGCATAGGCGGACAGATTATCAATGTGGCCATAGAC
>CAVGKZ010000018.1:594-29845 GCA_963630025.1 bacterium
ACCGAAACCGTGGGAATAAAGGCCAACTACGCCACGATGGCCACAAACTATGAGGTGGAAGGGTCGGACGAATGTGAGCGTATAAAAGAACTTGCGCTGATGCAGATAGATCTCCAAAACCGCGTGATGGCCATACAAAACAATGCCGGATTGGGTGAAACTGCGGCCGGCGACAGCATTATGGCCGTGATTGATGCCTATAAAAAAGAGGTGAAAAGCCGATTCATCTATAAAGCCCCCAAGGCCGCATCGTCCTATTTCGCCCTTTTCCAGACCCTTGGCGGCGGTTGGCTTATATTCAATCCGCGCACCTCGCGCGACGACATCCGTGCGTTTGCGGCGGTGGCCACAAGCTGGGACACGTTTTATCCCGGAGCAGTGAGGGGCGAGAACCTGCACAACATAGCCGTGTCGGGCATGAAAAACGAGCGGATAGCCGAAGCAGAGGCCGCTCCGATGCAGATTGACTCAAAGAAAGTGGTCACTGCCGGACTCATCGACATCGCTCTTGACGACAACAAGGGTCATCAAAGGAGTCTGAGCCAGCTCAAGGGCAGTGTGGTTCTGCTCGATTTTCATCTGTTCGGCACCAAAGACTCTCCAGCGCGCATCCTGTCGCTGCGCGAACTGTATAGCAAATATCACGGTCAGGGATTTGAAATCTATCAGATAGCCCTCAACGGCGACGAGCACTACTGGAAGCAGCAGACGGCGTCACTGCCTTGGATTTGCGTGCGCGACCCTCAGGGAATCGATTCGCACAACGTCAGTGTGTATAATGTAAAGGCGTTGCCGGAGTATTTCCTCATTGACCGGGAAAACAACCTTATAAGCCGTTCTGAGCAGATTGAAGACTTGGACAAGGCCATAGAGGCTCTGCTCTGAAACGTCACTGCGTAAAAAGGCGCATGACGTAAAAACGCCGGATAGCGAAAACGACAATTTTTGCTATCCGGCGTTTGCTTTTTCGACAAAAACAAGCTTTTCAGGGATGTAAACCGTATATGGTCATTCTTCGATGAAATGGTCGATTTTTGCGTCTCGACACGCATTTTTGTTTGGTTGGCACTTCGTTTTTATCCAACGCTCCGACCACCCGCTCTTTTTCCTTTGACCGTTCGAAAATTCTTCGGAACTTTGCACTGTCACAAAGAGAAAGACAAGACATACGACATACACCTTAAATGTAAGGTATCGCGTCACCAATTTATTGGCCTTGCTTATGGCTGTCTCGACAGATTGCAAGGGAAATGAAATGATTAATACGGTGAGCGGCATTTGAAAAAGGCCGGTGACGTGATGCTAAGGCGTGGCTCTGCGCAGATGAGGAATAGGCTATGTTTCGCCGAAACTGTGCGGAGCCAATCAAGGAAACCGGCAAGCCGACGCAAAAGGGAACGTCCCACGAGTCGCCTTGACCGGTTCTTTAGACCGCCCTCGGGCGTAGTTAGTTTCAGGATTTCTGATTATTTTTTTTCTCGTTTACGCGAAATGTCCGCCATCCCTGAGCAGAAGGAATGGCGGACAGTTTTTAGGTGGTTTCTAAAAAAAACGCTGCCGCAAGATTGCAAAAGGTGATTTGTAGAAGATTTTTATTCGCCGTCTCCGTCTGCAGCACCGCTGCGAAACTGGCTGGGAGTATAGCCCGTGACCCTGCGGAAGGCGCGGCGGAAAGTGGACAGGGAGTTGAAACCGCTCAACTGGGCAATGTGGTCGAGAGTGTATTCTGGATGTTCCAGCACGAGCGACATGCCCTCTTTCTCTATCCTAAGGTCGTTCACATAGTCGTAGAATGTGGTTTTGCGAGTGTTTGAAAAGTAGTTGCTGAGATAAGTCCGGTTGGTCTGCAACTTGCGGGCGAGGTCGTTCAGCGACAGATTGGGGTCGAGCCAAAGCCGTTCGCGCTCCATCACAGCATCCACATCTCCGGCAAAGGTATAGCTCTTTTCGGCCGAAGTGTCATCGTGGCAGCAGTCTTCCTCCTCGTCGCCTTCGGGAATCACTATCTCCACATTCTTCATGTAGCGGATGTATTCGCACATCATGTGCCACACGACAATGACCACGATATAGTACACGCAGTCAATCAGCAAGTTGCCGGCGAGCGATGCGACAAGCCACAGAGACTGTGACAAGAAGCACAAGATGAACATGTGGCGCACCCAACCTACCTCTATCCCGTCAATATTGGAGTAGTTGGCATGTATGTAGTCGGTATATTTGCGCGCCTTGCGGAAGCCTTCCAGTATGACCCACAGTCCGAATGCGCAGAGAAACAAAGCATATATTTCCGTGAAACTACGGAGGGGAAGGAAGAAATAGGCTGTAGTGAACACCGCAAACGGGATGGAAAGGAGTGCAATGCGCCGTGGGCGAATCCACCCAGGCGTCGTTATTTCAAACATCAGTGCGGCATAGCCGATGCCCGACCATCCGTCAAAGACCATGGTCCGGTTGATTATCGGCTCCACAAAATGGCCAGGAAAGGTGAAAATCAGGTCTTTGGCACTGACCAGCGCCATATATACGAACAAGTAGCCGAGCACTTTGTGTAGTCGGGACAGTTTGTTGCGGTTGCTATACAGGAATATGTAGGCCGCCATGATGTAGTAGGCGGTATTTATTCCGATGAAGAATGCCACTACGTTAAGACTCACTTCCATAGGTTCGGACTTTTTCGTTGTTGTATGTTATAGTGGTAGCTTACCCCCCCCCGTAAAATCGCACCAAATTGTTGTTTTACCGTCACTTACTGACTGGTGCGGATGTTTTCGCCTACAGAAATCCTTGCGCTCGCTCATACGGTTGGTTTATGGTTTTGTTTGTCGTTTACTGGTAGATGAGTGTGGTGAGTTGGTCTTCGGCAAACACTTCATTTGCCACAGCCTGCAGATTGTCCGGCGTGAGGGCGTCGATTTGGGCGAACAGTCGAGCCACATCTTTCTTCCAGCCGTAGTGCAGGAAACTCTTGGCAAAGCCGAGTGCGAAACTCTCTCGGTTGTCGCTCGCCACGGCCACCTGTCCCTTCAGCTGCTTTTTGGCCGCCGACAGTTGGCTGAGGCTCAAGGGATGCAGCATGAGGCGGTCAAGTTCCTTGCGCACAAGCCTTCTGCACCGCGCCAAGTCGTGCGGGTCGCATCCGAAATAGACGCTCCATACGCCTGTGTCGGAATAGTTCACCATGGAACTCTCGGCTGTGTACACCAGTCCGTTGCGTTCGCGCAGCGACAGGTTCAGCCGTGCGTTCATGCCAGGTCCGCCAAGTATGTTGTTCAGCAGATACAGAGCCATGCGCTTTTCGTTGAACACGCTGTAGCTTCTTGTGCCTATCAACACGTGAGTCTGGTGGGTCTTGCGGTCAACGGTCAGCTCCTGCGGCGTGTATTCCGGAAGGTTTGCTGTGGCGTCGTCGGCAGTGGTGATTCTCGGGGTGCCGCTTCCCTCAATGCCTGAAGTGGCGCGCTGAAGCAGCTTCACGAGCCTTTTGAAGTCAATGTCGCCGTATGCGAAGAATATGGCGTTGTCCGGACGGTAGTGGCGTTGCGTGAAGCGCAGGGCGTCGGCCGTGGTGTATGTGCGCAACTGCTCCGCCTGTCCCAATATGTTGTGTCCCAGCGGATGGCCGCGAAACACCATGTTCTCAAAGTCGTCATAGATAAGTTCGGCCGGCGAGTCGTTGTAGCTCTCTATCTCGTCGCATATCACCTCCACCTCCTTGTCTATCTCCTGCTGCGGATAGCTGCTGTTGAACACGATGTCAGTGAGCAAATCCACGGCACGGGGCAAGTGTTCACCCAGTATGGATGCGTAATATACAGTGTCCTCCTTGGTGGTAAACGCATTGAGATCGCCTCCCACACTCTCCAGGCAGTTCAGGATGTGCCAAGCCTTGCGCCTGGTGGTGCCTTTGAACGTGGTATGCTCGCAAAAATGAGCCAATCCTTCCTCGCCCGGCAGCTCGTCGCGCGTACCGACGTTGATGCCGTATCCGCAATACAGCACTGGTGAGGTAGAATAAAGATGTACAATGCGCAACCCGTTGGGCAGCGTAAAAATATTGTAATTCATGATTAATACGGTGCAAAGTTAGCGTTTATAAAGGAAAGAGAACTTCATTTTCAACCAAGAGACTTGCATTTTTAATGATTTTTTTTGTTTCGTGCCTCCTGCTTGGTTCTGTCTGTAGTAGGCGCTGCGTCGTGTCTTCTATAAACCTCGCATCATTGATATAAGTGTAAACAAAACTGCACAACTCTTCAAGGGGGTGCGCCTTTGCAAAAACGCCTAAAGCTGGGTCCAAAAAGATTGTATCGATTTTCATCGAAAATGTATGCAATCTTTGCCGAAAATATATGCAATCTTTGGCGAAAATCGATGTGATTTTCGGGCGAAAGCGATGCGTGCAATTCTTAAGTCAAGCTTTTTTACAGCTTGCTGATGCCACGCAAACACGACACGTTTATACCATAAATGTGGTACAAAAGAAAGTTCTGATACGCATTTTATAACAAAAGACACGATAAATTTGCACAAGAGAAATACTTTGTCTGCTTTTGCATCATGATAGATGACTATTTGTATTGGAGGAATTTGATATTGAAGGAATATTGACTATCCCTAAAAAAACGTTGTCACATTTGAGGCAGCAACTCCTGTGATTGTGTCTGCAATAGACAATGCAAATGCGGCCAACGGCAAGACGTATACGGTATATACCGTTGACGGCAAGCGCATAAGCAAGGATGCCAAGTCGATAGACGGCCTCAAGAAAGGCATTTATATCGTCAACGACAAGAAGGCTGTAGTTAAGTAACCATACATTCTTCAATATAAATACCGCATCCGCCCTCGTGACGGATGCGGTATTTTTGATTTCGTGCCAGCGTGTTGCCGGCAGCGGAATGTTGTGTAATCCGTATTTTTGCCGTCACTTGCAACATATTATAGTAGGAAAAATGTAACTTTGCAAAGTTTTAGGCGGGTTCTATAAGATGCCTTAGATGGATTCTTTTGTTTTTTAGCCGAGCGGTTTTCTCTTTTCTTGAAGAGGGCATGGCGGGCTACACTGCAGAAAGAGAAATAAAAAAGTGCTGGATAAAAGCAAAAAGGCACAAAGAGCCATCCGTTGACGAAGGAAGTTTAACATGGCGTGGAGTTTATAAGCCACGCCTTAATACCGAAATAACAATGAAGATAGCATTAATCGGCTATGGCAAGATGGGCAAGATGATAGAGCAGATAGCTCTAAGCCGTGGCCACGAAATTGTAAGCGTCATCGACATAGACAACCAGCAGGACTTCGACAGCCCTGCCTTCGCATCGGCCGACGTGGCCATAGAGTTCACCTCGCCGACATCGGCCTACGGCAACTACCTGAAGGCGTTTGAGAAAGGCGTGAAGGTGGTGAGCGGCTCGACGGGATGGATGGCCGACCACAAGGCCGACGTGGAGCGCATGTGCTCGCCCGAAGGAGGGCAGACGCTGTTCTGGGCATCCAATTTCTCGGTGGGCGTGGCCATTTTCTCAGCAGTAAACAAATATTTGGCCAAGATAATGAACGGCTTCAGTCAGTATGACGTGACCATGGAAGAGGTGCACCACGTGCACAAGCTTGATGCTCCGAGCGGCACCGCCATAACGCTTGCAGAGGAAATCATTGGCAACCTTGACCGTAAAGACCGCTGGACAAAGGGCACAATGACCGCACCCGACGGAACCGTGAGCGGCACCGAAGCCTGCAAGGCCGACGAACTGCGCATCGACAGCATACGCAGAGGCGAGGTGCCGGGCATACATACAATCCGTTATGAGAGCGAGGCTGACTGTATAACCATCACCCACGACGCCCACTCACGCAAGGGATTTGCTCTCGGAGCTGTGCTCGCCGCAGAATACACTGCGCAACACAAGGGACTGCTTACCATAAACGATATGTTCAAGTTCTAAACGAAGCGATGGAAAACCAAAAGAAACAGAAACCGACACCGAAGCAGTGGCTCAAACTGGCCACAGTTCTTGTGCTCTATCTGCTCTTCCTCGTGTGGGTGAAGAGTTGGTTGGGACTGATTGTAGTGCCGTTTATATATGATGTATATATCACAAAGAAGATTCGTTGGCAGTGGTGGAAAGACTCCGAAGGGCCGGTAAAGTTCATCATGTCGTGGGTTGACGCGCTTGTGTTTGCTCTTGTGGCCGTCTATTTCGTCAACCTGTTCTTCTTTCAGAACTACGTCATACCCTCAAGCTCACTCGAAAAGTCGCTGCTCACGGGCGATTACCTGTTCGTAAGCAAGGTGAGCTACGGGCCGCGCATACCCGAGACACCTTTTACCATGCCGCTCACGCAACACACACTGCCAGTGCTCGACTGCAAGTCGTACATCGAGTGGCCGCATTGGGACTATCGCCGTGTGAAGGGACTGGGAAAGGTACAGCTCAACGACATCGTCGTGTTCAACTATCCTGCCGGCGACACTCTGTGCTCCGATCCGCGCTATCAGGCGTATGACTATTATCAGATGTGCTACTCGATAGGCTATCAGCTCTATCCGCAGCGTCCCAATCCCGACTCGTTGTCGGCTGTAGACCGCATGCGCTATTTTGACGCCCTCTATTCCGCCGGAAGGGAGGCTGTAAAGGCCAATTCCGCTGAATATGGCGACATCATCACGCGTCCAACAGACCGCAGGGAGAACTATGTGAAACGGTGCGTGGGACTGCCGGGGCAGACTCTTCAGATAAAGAACCGCATTGTTTATCTTGACGGAAAGCCCAATAAGGAACCGGAAAACGTGCAGTATACCTATTATGTGAAACTGCGTCAGGGACTGCCGGATGACCTCATGAAGGAGCTTGGCATATCCATGGAAGACCTCCAGAGTCTCAACACGCAGGGCTATATGCCGCTCACGAAGCGTGCCGTGGCTGCTCTGGCCATGAGGAAGGACTTGGTGGAGAGCATAACGCTGAACACCGACGCTACCGATCTTGACACATACCCTCTGAACGGCAACAAGCACTGGACGCGCGACAACTACGGACCAATCTGGATTCCGGCAAAGGGCAAGAGCATACAGCTCACCCTCGACAACCTGCCCGTATATGAGCGTCCGATAAGAACGTATGAGGGCAATGACTTGAAAGTGGTTGACGGAAAAATCTACATCAACGGCAAACAGGCAACGTCGTATACGTTCAAGCTGGACTACTATTGGATGATGGGCGACAACCGCCACAATTCGGCCGACTCGCGCTATTGGGGCTTTGTTCCAGAAGACCACATCGTCGGAAAGCCAATCTTCGTCTGGTGGTCAAGCGACCCTGACCGTCACGGATTCTCCGGAATACGATGGAATCGACTGTTTAGTGTGGTTGACAACATAAAATAACCGTTCCCATCCCAAAAAAAACATTCAACGATGTCATCAGCCACAAAACTCTTGTTGACAACATAAAGAAGGCATTGAAAACCACCATACAGTTTCTCCTTGCCCTGCTCGTTGCAGCCTTTGCGGTGGCCGCTTTCAGGGCACTCGCGTTCACCATGTATACGGTGGACGGGCACAATCTTGAGCCGGAACTGATGGAGGGCGACCGGATTTTGGTCAACCGGTGGAGCTACGGGCTGCGCACCGGAGGCGGCAAAGGGCTGTTCTTCTACGGCCGATTGCTGGCTTCGCCCGTGGAAAAGGGTGACATCGTGGCCTTCGACAGTCCAGACGACAGCCACAAGGGGGTGTTCGTGTGCCGCTGCAAGTATGTTCCGGGCGACACAATCGCCGTTGGCAAGGGCGCGTATCTCGTTCCCGGACGTGAGGCAACCTGCGCTGACGAGGATTATTACTGGATGGAATCGCTCGGAAAGGGTGGTCTGGACAGCCGACAGTTCGGCCCAGTGCCTGAAAGTCGCATAATAGGGCGTGTCTGTCTTGTGGTCTACAGTCTCGATAACAGTCGCCCGATGCTCGGAAGTTTCAGGCGCGAGCGGACGTTCCTGCTGAAGTAAACGGCTTGGGGCAACATGGCTTATAGAATCCGCCCGAACAAAATTGCGGCGGTGATTTATAGGCCGCCCTCAAAGCAAAAGTCCTGATTTCATCGCAAAAAATGCATTTTTAGGCGCAACGAAGCGCAAGATAACAATGACAGAAAAGCAAGTCCTTCTTAGCACAACTTACTTCGGGCCAGTGCAGTGGTATCAGAAACTGTACCGCTACGACCGCATTTTCATTGAGCGGTGCGACAATTTTCGCAAGCAAACCTACCGCAACCGCTGTGTGATAGCCACTACCAACGGTGTGCAGGCGTTGACGGTGCCTGTGGAAAGATCTGATGGGGCACAACAGATGCAGGATATTCGCATAAGTGACCACGGCAACTGGCGTCATGTTCATTGGCATGCATTAATCAGTGCATACAGTGAGTCGCCTTTCTTTGATTATTACGCCGACGACATCCGCCCTTTCTTTGAGCGCAAATGGGAATTCCTCTACGACTACAACATGGAGATTTGCCGGAAGATGTGCGAACTGCTTGACATCCGTCCGAATATCCTTTTCACAGACCAGTACATCCACGCCGAAGACTTACCGTCGTTTTATGGCAAAATCAGCGGTTCGAACGCGAAAAACGACGGTTTCAACGAAGACAGTGGATGCTGTTTGGATGGCTGCAACAATGCTTGTGACGGCGTGGATGATGGCAGTTGCAACGGTGAAAACAATGTTTCCAACGGAGCAATTGCAGACTTCCGTGATGCTATCGACCCCAAGCATCCGTTGGAAGACTGCGACTTTGTTCCTAAAAACTATTATCAGGTGTATGCCGGCAAGCACGGCTTTGCTTCAAATCTCAGTGTGCTTGACCTGCTTTTCAATATGGGTCCAGAAGGAATCTTCTATCTTTAGAAACGTTTTGTCGGATGCCTGACTGTGTTTTGTCAGACATCCGACGATAATTTAGTTGTCGTAAAACTGTGGTTTTTATTGCAGAAGCGGCAATTTTACGCGGTTTCAACGGGATAAAGACTCCGTTGAAACCGTACAAAAAGTTCGCTTATAGCTTCATGCTCTCGCCGAAAGCCTTGTCGATGGAGTTGCTTATGCTCTTGCAACAGTTTGCGGAGAAGAGTAGGGCGCAATGAATCAGATCGTCCCACTGCTCTTCGGAGAGTCCGCGCTCCATGTCTTTGCGCGTTATACCGTTCTTTAATATACCGTAAACGAAGCCCGCATTGAAGTTGTCGCCTGCACCGATGGTACTCACAGTGTTGGTTTCAATCACGGGATACTGCTTGTTCAGTCCGTTTTCAGCCCTCAGTTCTACCGGGTCGCTGCCCTGCGTGTAGATGAATTTCTTCGTGTAGAAAGCTATTTCGCTGCGGTAAACAGAGTCGGGGGTATCCTTTTTGAACATCACGCTGAAGTCTTCCTTGCTGCCGCGCACCACGTCGGCATACTCAAGGTTCTCAAGAATGTTGGGCATGACCCTTATCACCTCGTCCTTGTGCGACGACCTGAAGTTGACATCGTAGTAAAGAATTGCGCCTTTGCTGCGTGCGTGCTCAAGAAAACCCTGCACCTGAAGCCTTATGGCCGGGTTTACGGCGTAGTAGGAGCCGAACATCACCACGTCGTCGCGCTCTACGTTCGGGTAAGAAAAGTCAAGTTGGTCGTGCGGATGGTCCTTATAGAATATGTATTCGGCATCGTTCGACTCATTGAGAAAAGCCAGTGACACCGGCGACTTGCTGTTAGGATAGACGTTTATGCCGTCGCTGTTCACTCCGTTGTCCTGGAGAAATTTCACTATATTGCGTCCTATGCGGTCGTTCCCGGCCTCACTGATGAACATTGTGGGTACTCCGGCGCGCCCCAACGATATGATTCCGTTGAACACGGAACCTCCCGGCACTGCTCCGACTGGCTGGTCGTTCTTGAAAATTATGTCGAGCACCGTCTCTCCGATGCCTATTACTTTGCGCATTTTACGTGTCTTTTTATGGTTGTTTGATGAGTTTGCGGTGGGGCGTTATTTCTTTTGCCTCTGTTTTTCGAGAAACATATACAGGGCCTGGCGTATGGATCGCAGTCCGAACTGTTCGGTGCGTATATCCTTGATGGGTACCCACATGCACTCGGCAGCATCGTCGGCGGCCACGGGTGTTTCGTTGTCGTCTATTGTGCAACTGAAAAACATGTCGAGGGTGCGTATGTCCAAACCCGAATAGCGGTAGATGTTGGGCAGTGAAAACAGATATTCGGCTTTTGTCACGTTCAGTCCCGTTTCCTCTTTCACCTCGCGTGCTATGGCTTCCTCGGCGGTTTCGTCCATATCGGCAAAGCCTCCGGGCAGGTCGAGCGTGCCTTTCGCCGGCTCTTTGCCTCTGCGCTCCACGAGCAGTTCGCCCTTGCTGTTCACTATGAATGCCGCAGTGGCTGCACCGGGATTCATGAAAAACTCAAAGCCGCAGTTCTCGCACTTTCTGCTCTTGACACTGTTCACTTCAAAATGTTTGCTTCCGCACATTGGGCAGTAGCAGAATTTCTCTAAAGGGTGCATATCTTCTTTGTTTATTTTGTTTCGCTCGCCTCGTTTTCCGCCGCAGTTTTTACCGTTTCATCGGTGCTTGCGTGTGGTTGAAAAATCCTTTGCTGGCGCACCTGAAAGGGGTCTTTATTGGCGTAATTTGCTGCAATATTACTAAAAATATTTATCTTTGCAACACGACTCGGTCATTTTCTGTGACCGTAGCGTGGCATTGGCAATGAACCAACTTATAACCATCCTGAAACTATAAATCAACGCTTAGGAACGATTCTTATGAAGAAAACATTGTTGCTGCTTGCCTTTCTGCTGATGGCGGGCATGAGGGTAGTGGCTGGAAACCCTGTGGAAATCTTGTTGTGGCCGTCGGGCGCACCGCATGACAATGGCCATGCCAACGACACCGCAAAGGTGATTGTCTATCTTCCCGAGGCTGCCAAGGCCACTGGACGTGCCGTGGTGATATGTCCCGGCGGTGCTTATGCGATGTTGGCCATGGGACACGAGGGGTGTGACTGGGCTTCTTTCTTCAATTCGCAGGGCATTGCGGCCATCGTGCTGAAGTATCGTATGCCGTGGGGAAACTGCAACGTGCCGATAGAAGATGCAGAGGAAGCCATGCGCCTTGTGCGCCGCAACGCTGCCACATGGAACATCAATCCCAAGCAAGTGGGCATAATGGGTTCGTCGGCCGGTGGCCATCTGGCTTCAACCATAGCCACTCTGTCCACTGGTGATGCTGCTCCAAACTTCCAGATTCTGTTCTATCCTGTGATAAACATGGATCCGAGTCTGGCCCGTGTGGTGCACGACAACTTCCTTGGGAAACATTCATCCAAGAAAGACATAAAGAAATACAGCACAGACTTGCAGGTGTCACGCGTCACTCCGAGGGCTTTCATCGCTCTAAGCGACGACGACCACGTGGTTTTGCCGGCACACGGGGTCAACTATTACATGCAGTGCTACCGTCACGACGTGCCTGCCACCCTTCACGTCTATCCGTCGGGAGGTCATGGTTGGGGCATCCGTCCGGACTTTACCTGTCATATCGAGATGCTGCTCGATCTGAAAGCGTGGCTAAACAGCTTTTAGAACTGAAGAACGGCTTGTGTAAAATGAAGGATGATGAGTGAGGAATGGAGCATACATTTATATCCTCCACTTCGGCTAATCCAGGCTTCTCGCTGGTAATTTTCCACCTTATATTATTGCCAACTCGAATATAATTCTTAACTTTGCGGCCTAAATTACGGCAAAAGACATGGAACTAAACGCATTGACAGCCGTATCGCCAATTGACGGCCGGTACAGGGGAAAAACAGAACCTCTCGCAGAATATTTCTCGGAATATGCTCTCATACGCTACCGCGTGAGGGTGGAGATTGAATACTTCATAACGCTGTGCGAACTGCCGCTGCCGCAGTTGGCAGATTTCGATCACAGCCTTTTCGACACTTTGCGCGGCATATACCGCAACTTCAGCGTGGCCGACGCGCAGAGGGTGAAGGACATTGAGAAGGTGACCAACCACGATGTCAAGGCGGTGGAATACTTCATTAAGGAGGAGCTTGACAAGATTGGCGGACTTGACGCCTACAAGGAGTTTATCCACTTCGGCCTCACGTCGCAGGATATCAACAACACGAGTGTGCCCCTGTCGATAAAGGAGGCTTTGGAAGGAGTCTACTGTCCAGTTGTGGAGCAACTGATCGAGCAGCTACGTACTTACGCTGAGGAGTGGAAGGATGTGCCTATGCTCGCCAAGACCCACGGACAGCCGGCTTCGCCCACACGTTTGGGCAAGGAGATAATGGTGTACGTGTACCGTCTGGAACAGCAGCTCAACTCGCTGAAGAAGACTCCGATTACAGCAAAGTTCGGAGGTGCCACCGGCAACTTCAATGCGCATCACGTGGCCTATCCTCAATATGATTGGCGCGACTTCGGCAACCGTTTCGTGAGCGAAAAGCTCGGTTTGCAGCGTGAACAGTACACTACACAGATAAGCAACTATGACTTCCTCGGTGCTCTGTTTGATGCCATGCGCCGCATAAACACCATCGTAATTGATCTCGACCGCGACTTCTGGATGTATATCTCCATGGAATACTTCAAACAGAAAATAAAGGCAGGCGAGGTTGGTTCGAGTGCAATGCCGCACAAGGTAAATCCCATTGACTACGAGAACAGCGAAGGCAACCTTGGACTGGCCAACGCCATACTGCAGTTCCTCGCACAAAAGTTGCCCGTGAGTCGTCTGCAGCGCGACCTGACAGATTCTACCGTACTGCGCAACGTGGGCGTTCCCATGGGACATAGCCTGATTGCTTTCCAGAGTACATTGAAAGGACTCGGCAAACTGATACTCAACGAGACTAAGGTGGCAGAAGACCTTGACAATACGTGGGCTGTTGTGGCAGAAGCAATACAGACCATACTGCGTCGCGAGGCTTATCCGCATCCCTATGAGGCTCTTAAGGCTCTCACACGCACCAACAAGACCATGACGGAGGAGACCATTCACGACTTTATCAAGGGTCTCAATGTGAGCGAAAGCGTAAAGGCCGAACTGATGGCTATAACGCCGCACAACTATACAGGAATCTAAAAAAAACACGGAAGGGCAGACCATACGTCTACAATACGGACACAAGAGGTGCCTCCAGTCTGCAAGGCTCGCTGTCCCGCAAATACACTCTGGAGGTGGGAAATATAAGAACTAAATTATAAACCCACATTGGAAATAGCCCAGGAAGATGGGCTTAGATAATTATTAATAAAAAACAAAAAAACATGGCCGTGAGGCTTTAACACGAACAAAAGGAGAACACTATGGATTTGGAAAACGAACAGACACAGGAAGGACAGTCTATTGAAAGGAACGCCGGCAGCCGGGATGGCTACCAGCAGTCGAACCATTCGGAAAGCAATTACTCGAACTTCAGACCGGCAGGACGCTCTCCACGTCCGCGCATCCACAGTCCGCGCCCATACGGCGACCAGGACAAGGGCTACTACTCAAAGGGCGGCAACGACGAGGGCGGATTCCGTCCCGAAGGTTTTGGAGCAAATCTGCAGGGCGGTGCGCCAAGACAAGGCGGCTATCGTCCACGCTATAACAACAATGAGGGCAGCTATCAGCAGCGTGGTGGCTACGGCGACCGTCAGCAGCAGGGTGGCTATCGTCCCCGTTACAACAACGGAGGTGACGGCGAACAGGGCGGTTACCAGCAGCAAGGAGGCTATCAGCAGCGCGGTGGTTACAACAACCGTGGCGGCTATCGTCCCCGTTACAACAACAATGAGGGCGGCTATCAGCAGCGCGGTGGCTACGGCGACCGTCAGCAGGGCGGCTATCGTCCCCGTTACAACAACGGAGGTGACGGCGAGCAGGGCGGTTACCAGCAGCAAGGAGGCTATCAGCAGCGCGGTGGTTACAACAACCGTGGCGGCTATCAGCAGCGTGGCGGCTACAACAACCGTGGTGGCTATCAGCAGCGCGGTGGTTACAACAACCGTGGCGGCTATCGTCAGCACTCGGCCGACTACGACCCGAATGCTAAGTATAGCCTGAAGAAGCGCATAGAATATAAGGAAGAACACCACGATCCCAACGAGCCGATACGTCTCAACAAATTCCTCGCCAACGCCGGAGTTTGCAGCCGCCGTGAGGCCGATACATTCATACAGGCCGGTGTAGTGACGGTGAATGGTGAGGTTGTCACTGAGTTGGGAACGAAAATCGTCCGCACCGATGAGGTGAAGTTCCACGACGAACCGGTGAAGATTGAGAAGAAGGTATACGTATTGCTCAACAAACCCAAGGACTATGTGACTACAAGCGACGATCCGCAGCACCGCAAGACGGTGATGGATTTGGTGAAAGACGCCTGCACGGAGCGCATATATCCTGTGGGAAGGCTTGACCGCAACACTACTGGGGTGCTTCTCTTGACCAACGACGGCGATTTGGCCAGCAAGTTGACTCACCCGAAGTTCCTCAAGAAGAAGATATATCATGTGTTCCTCGACCACAATATAACCGCTCACGACTTGCAACAGATACGCGACGGTATAATGCTTGAGGACGGAGAGATAAAGGCTGATGCCGTTGAATATTCCGATTCTGACGACAAGAAGCAGGTGGGCATAGAGATACACAGCGGAAAGAACCGCATCGTGCGCCGTATATTCGAAAGCCTGGGCTACAAAGTGACCAAGCTCGACCGTGTGCAGTTTGCCGGTTTGACCAAGAAGAACGTGCGCCGCGGCGACTGGCGTTACCTCACAGAGGAGGAAGTTGACCGTTTGCGCATGGGAGCTTATGAGTAAAAGACAACAAAAATAATACGCATAAAGACACGGGGATACATAGAAGGGAAAACGGAAACGACGAGCCTCTGTGTGTCCCCGTGCTTTTTGCATTGTAGGGTGGTTCTATAAATTGCCACCGAAACAGACACAAAAAGCATTGAAGATAATGGAGAAATTGAGAAGAACCAAGGTGGCCGACGTTCTGAAGCGTGCAGACTTCGGTGCAACAGTTAACGTCCGCGGATGGGTGCGCACTCACCGCAGCAGCAAGGCCGTTGATTTTATAGCGCTCAACGACGGCTCAACGATAAAGAATGTACAGGTGGTGGTGGATCCGACGGCCTTTGACGCAGACCTGCTCAAGCAGATTACAACCGGCTCGTGCATCAGTGTCAATGGCGTTCTCGTAGAGAGCCAGGGTGCTGGGCAGTCGGTCGAGTTGCAGTGCAAGGAAATCGAACTTTACGGCACGTGCGGAAGTGACTATCCGATGCAGAAGAAAGGTCAGAGCTTTGAGTATATGAGGCAATACGCCCATATGCGTTTGCGCACAAACACGTTCGGTGCGGTAATGCGCATACGCCACAACATGGCTATAGCCATACACCAATATTTCCACGAGCACGGTTTCTTCTACTTTCATACACCGCTTATTACTGCCAGTGATTGCGAAGGCGCAGGTCAGATGTTCCAGGTTACAACGAAGAATCTCTACGACCTGAAGAAAGACAAGGATGGCAAAATCATCTACGACGACGACTTCTTCGGCAAGCAGACATCGCTCACCGTGAGCGGACAACTTGAGGGAGAACTTGGCGCCACGGCGTTGGGAGCCATCTACACGTTCGGCCCTACGTTCCGTGCGGAGAATTCCAACACTCCGAGACACCTCGCTGAGTTCTGGATGATAGAGCCTGAGGTGGCGTTTATTGACATGACAGACCTCATGGACCTTGAGGAAGACTTCATCAAATACTGCGTTCGCTGGGCGTTGGACAACTGTCAGGATGATTTGGAGTTCCTCAACAAGATGATAGACAAGACGCTCATAGAACGCCTGAACCACGTCGTGAATGAGAATTTCGTGCGTTTGCCATATACCGAAGGCATTAAGATTCTCGAAAAGGCTGTTGCCGACGGCCACAAGTTTGAGTTCCCTGTCAGCTGGGGTATGGACTTGGCCAGCGAGCATGAGCGTTTCCTTGTGGAAGAACACTTCAAGAAGCCCGTCATAATGACAGACTATCCCAAGGAAATAAAGGCGTTCTACATGAAAATCAATGAGGACGGCAAGACGGTACAAGGCACTGACGTGTTGTTCCCGCAGATTGGCGAGATTATCGGTGGTAGTGTTCGTGAGGAAAGCTATGACAAACTGATGGCCGAGATAGAGGAGCGCAACATCCCGATGAAGGATATGTGGTGGTATCTCGACACTCGCAAGTATGGAACCTGCCCTCATGGTGGCTTCGGACTCGGTTTCGAGCGGCTGATACTCTTCGTTACGGGTATGCAGAACATACGTGACGTGATACCTTTCCCGCGCACTCCGAAAACAGCAGAGTTCTAACTTTATAGGGGAAACAGGACGGCTCGACAACTGTTTTACTGCTGATTAGCAGCAACGTCGTCGATTGGCGGCAGCAACATCGCCAATTAGCGTTTCTGACTTCCTAAAAACGCCACGCTCCATCATCCGCATTGCCATGTCAAACCGACGGTTGATGGAGCGTGGCATTTTTTTTGTTTTCGACTTCCAAATGTAGGGACAGTCTGAAAAACCAAGCCGTACTACTCCAAATAATGGGGCGTGAACGTGTCGCAGAGTGCGGAAAGCACGGCCGAAATGGCGATTTTTTCGCAAAAAAAATGTAATTTTGCAGTCAGATTATACGAGGATAAGCAGGTGTGCCTCATTGTTTTTCTTGATCGAATGGACATCTGCGCAACTTGGAAACGTTTTTTTTGCAACGCTTGACTATGACTGTAAAAGATAAAATAGTTTCGTTTTTATGGCAGCATGTTCTGCTGCTTATCTCTTTGTGTATAATGACTTTCGGCGTTGCCGTGTGTGTGCGCAGTATGCTGGGGTCGAGTGTGATATCCACGTTGCCCTACGTTTTTGAGTCGGCGGGCAAGAAAGGCATTGACGGAGTACCGCAGTTCACCATCGGACAGTATACCTATATCATGAACGCAGTACTTGTGGCAGGCCAGATAGTTGTGCTTCGCCGTCGTTTTGAACCCGTCCAGTTGTTCCAGCTGCTCGTCGGGTTTGTGTTTGGCACCCTCATCGACGTCAATATGTCGCTCACTTCATGGCTTGTTCCTACGGAATCTTGGGCTAAAGTGGTGTCGCAGGTGGTCGGATGCACCGTGCTTGGCTGCGGCATAGCCATTGAAGTGCGTTGCGGTTCGGTGACTATGCCGGGCGAAGGCTTCCCGGTTGCCGTGAGCGAAGTCACAGGTATTGAGTTCCCGAAGATGAAGATAACTGTCGATATCTCGCTGGTTGTGCTTGCGGTAGTGTTCTGCTACGTATTCTTTGGCGAATGGCAGTGGTACATCGTTGGTGTGGGCACACTCTTCGCCATGGTCTATGTGGGAGCCGTGGTGCGCATTGTCGGTAAACATCTCGGATGGTTCGACCGTCTGTTGGCCTATCAACCCGGCTTCCGTCGCTATGTCTACGGTCTTGCAAGGTTCATTTTTAAGTAGTAATTCGTTGAAGCTGAAGAGAGAAGAACCTCCATGTCCGCTTTTTGGACATTACTTATTTTGTCTTGTCTGTTAATTAAGCTAACTTTGCAAGGTTTTTAGATATTATCCACCGATGGTTCTGAACTATATCTGGATAGCGTTTTTCGTTATCGCTTTCGTCATTGCTGTTTTCCGGCTTGTGTTCATGGGAGACGTAAGCGTGTTTCCGGCAATGATTGACTCTACGTTTTCTTCGTCGAAAACCGCTTTTGAGATTTCGCTCGGGCTTACCGGAGTGCTCTCGTTGTGGCTCGGCGTGATGAAGATTGGCGAGCGCGGAGGAATGGTAAATGTGCTTGCGCGACTGCTTAGTCCAGTGTTCACCCGACTGTTTCCCGACATTCCCAAGGGTCATCCCGTCACGGGAAGCATTTTTATGAATATCGCCGCCAATATGCTTGGCCTCGATAATGCCGCCACGCCGCTCGGACTGAAGGCTATGGAACAGCTCCAGCAACTCAACGAAAAGAAGGATACTGCCACCAATCCGATGATTATGTTTCTCGTGCTCAACACGAGCGGACTGACAATCATACCGGTTAGTATCCTCGTTTACCGCGCTCAGCTCGGTGCGGCGCAGCCGACAGATGTGTTCATCCCCATCCTCTTGGCCACATTCTTCTCCACTTTGGCAGGCATAATAGTGACCAGCCTGTACCAACGCATCAATCTTCTCAACCGCACCATGTTGCTTACGCTTGGCGGACTGTGCCTTTTCGTGGCGGCGGTGATATGGGGCTTTGGCCAAATGGACAAGGAGATGATGAATGTGGTGAGCACAAGTGTGGCCAACATACTGCTCATGGTGATAATTGTTGGCTTCATCTTGGCCGGAATGAGGAAGAAGGTCAACGTCTATGAGGCGTTTATCGACGGAGCAAAAGATGGCTTTTCTACCGCCGTGCGCATCATTCCCTATCTTGTGGCCATTCTCGTTGGAATCGGTGTTTTTCGCGCCTCGGGCGCAATGGACATGCTCATCTACGGTGTGGCATGGACGGTGGACGCGCTGGGCGGCAACGCCGACTTCGTTGGCGCACTGCCAACGGCTCTGATGAAACCCCTTTCGGGCAGTGGGGCGCGCGGAATGATGGTTGATGCCATGACCACTTACGGTGCCGATTCGTTTGTCGGGCGTTTGAGCTGCGTTTTTCAAGGTTCCACCGATACCACGTTCTATATCCTCGCGGTTTATTTCGGCAGCGTAGGTATACGCTACACCCGTCATGCTGTGGCTTGTGGACTGCTTGCCGACCTGGCCGGAGTGGTGGCAGCAATAGCCATTTGCTATATGTTCTTCTGAATATAGGAGGACGCAAAGACGCTTGTGCATATAATATAAAGGCGCTTACACATGTATATTATATAATGTAAATCCATGGCAAACCTCAAGTCGCTGGCCAAAGACACGGCCATCTACGGAATGAGCAGCATAGTGGGACGCTTCCTTAACTATCTGCTTGTGCCTCTCTACACAGCCAAGCTGTCGGCTGAAAGCGGAGGCTACGGTGTGATAACCAATATGTATGCCTATGTGGCACTGCTACTTGTGCTGCTTACCTACGGCATGGAGACCACCTTTTTCCGCTTTGCCAACAAGGAAGGCGAAGATGCACAGCGGGTCTACTCCACCGTTCTGCTGTCCGTAGGCACTACCTCGCTACTGTTTGTTGCGCTTGTCTTGGCGTTCATTTCGCCCATTTCATCGTTCATGGGCTATGCCGACCATCCCTCATACGTGTGGGTCATGGCCGTCACGGTGGCCATCGATGCCTTCCAGTGCATACCATTTGCCTATCTGCGCTACAAGAAAAGGCCGATGAAGTTTGCCGCTCTCAAGCTATTGTTCATCGTTATGAACATTGCGCTAAATATCTTCTTTTTCGTCATAATGCCCGGTTTCATCGGGAAACCGACAGATGTAGGCTACGCTTTCTATATCAATCTTGCCTGCACTGGCTCCATCACTTTCCTCTTTTGGCGCGAGCTTACAGGTTTCAAGTATGTGTTCGATCGCGCCCTGCTGCGACGTATGCTGTCATACAGTTGGCCTATATTGGTGCTCGGCATAGCCGGTATACTCAACCAGACGGCAGATAAGATTCTCTTTCCTTATATATACAAAGGTGCAAACGCCCACGGACAGTTGGGTATATACGGTGCCGCGTCGAAGATAGCCATGATTATGGCCATGATAACCCAGGCGTTCCGCTACGCCTACGAACCTTTCGTGTTTGGCAAGGCAAAGGACAAGGACAACCGCGACACTTATGCCAAGGCCATGAAATACTTTGTCATCTTTACCTTGATGGCCTTCCTTGTGGTGATAGGCTATATGGATTTGCTCAAATACATCATTGGGCGCGACTATTGGGCAGGTCTGCGGGTTGTGCCGATTGTCATGGCTGCGGAGATAATGATGGGGATTTACTTCAACCTGTCGTTCTGGTACAAGCTGATAGACAAGACCATTTGGGGCGCTTGGTTCTCCGGTATTGGCTGTGCAGTGCTGATTGCGGTTAATGTTGTGTTCGTGCCGCGCTACGGATATATCGCTTGCGCCTGGGCAGGTTTTGCAGGATACGCCACGGCAATGCTCACAAGCTATTTTGTAGGACAGAAGCATTACCCCATAAACTATCCCGTCAAGCAGATAATGGTGTATGTCGTGCTGGCCATAGTGCTTTTCCTCGGCATGAATTGTGCCAATTCCCATCTTCCCCTGTGGGCTGCACTGTTGGTCAACACCGCATTGTTGTGTGTCTTCGCCGCCTATTTGGTGAAGCGCGACTTCCCTCTCAGTTCATTGCCTGTGGTGGGGAAATACTTTAGACGCTAAGAATACTAATCAAAAACATATAAAGCACAAGATGAAAAAAGCTACTTTGTTGATGGCAGCGCTGCTCTCCGTGGGCGCAGCTCATGCCGACGAAGGAATGTGGACGCTCTACAATCTACCCCAAGCGGTCTACAACCAGATGCAAACCGAGGGCTACTCGCTGCCCTACGACGGGCTTTACAGCAGCGACAACGCCATCAAGAACGCCGTGGTCAACTTCAGCGGCTACTGTTCGGGCGTTGTGGTGTCGCCCAACGGACTGGTGTTCACCAACCACCATTGCGGTTTTGAGGCCATTCGCAGCCATTCCACCGTTGAACACGACTATATGCTCAACGGATTTTATGCCCAAACCTATGCCGATGAGTTGCCCAACGAGGATATGTTTGTGAGTTTCATGGTAGAGCAGAAGAACATAACCTCCAAACTCGACAGTATGGGCATTAACGAGATGGTGCCTTCGCGTCAGGAGACATTCCTCGACTCACTGGAAAATGCGTGGTCGAAGGACGTAAAAGCAAAGGATTCAACGCTTCGGCTGGAGATAAAACCGTTCTATGAGGGCAACCAATACTTTGCCACCACCTACCGCGACTTCACCGACCTGCGCCTTGTGTTCACCATACCCAAGTCTATGGGTAAGTTCGGAGGTGAAACCGACAACTGGATGTGGCCGCGCCAAACCTGCGACTTCTCTGTGTTCCGCATCTATGCCGACCCGAAGACCAATGGTCCTGCCGCATACAGCAAGGACAATGTGCCTTACCATCCGGCTTCTTGGGCTCCCGTGTCGCTCCAAGGCTACAAGGAGGGCGACTTCTCCATGACCATCGGCTATCCCGGAAGCACCAGCCGCTACCTTTCTTCCTATGGCATACGTGAGCGTCGCGATGCCATGAACGAACCGAGAGCACAGGTGCGCGGTGTGAAGCAGGACGTCATGATACGCCACATGAGGGCAAGCGAAGCTGTGCGCATCAAGTATGACTCCAAATACGCCAACAGTTCCAACTACTGGAAAAACTCCATTGGCATGAACCACTGCATCGACAGTGTTGGTCTGATTGCCCAAAAAGCGGCTTTTGAGACCAAAATCGCCCATTTCATCGACTCGACCGGCTATCTGAAGGGTCAGCTTGACTTTGACCTTTTGAAGCGTCTTTACGCCAAACGTATAGACATCATGCGCCCGCTCACGGTGTTCAGCGAGACATTCTTCCGCACCAACGAACTTGCAACTCGTGCCATAAAGGTGCACAACGGTATGGAAGTGAAAGGCCCGAAGAACAGAAAGAAGAAGCAGTATGTGGAGTTTGAGGACAATAGCAACTCTTGGGACGAGGCAACCGACAAGGAGGTGTATGCCGTATTGCTGAAAAACTACCGTGAAAACGTGCCGCAAAAGTATCTGCCCGACTTCTACAAGACCATCGACACGCAGTTCGGTGGCGACTATGCCAAGTATGTGGACTATCTTTGGGCCAACTCCATACTGATGAAGAAGGGCGAAAAGATATACGTCAACAAGAAGTCGTTCGACAAAGACCTCGGTGTGCAGATGGGACTCGACCTCACTGCCATGCTGGCCGACTTCAAGGCACCGCTCGGATCGCTGTCTGACTCCATCGATGTGCAGGAGCGCTACCTCTGCGCCGCCAAGTTGCGCATGGAACAGGAACTGCCACACTACAGCGACGCCAACTTCACCATGCGTCTGAGCTACGGACAGGTGGGCGGATTCAGCCTCAACGGCAGTCCGTCGGGCTACTATACCACCGCCGAGAGCATCGTTGAGAAGATGAAAAAGGGTGAAAAGGTTGTGGACTACTATGCAGAACCCATCATGCACGAGTTGCTTTCCACCAAAGACTTCGGTTGCTACCGCGACTCAACCACAGGCAAGATGCAGCTCTGTTTCCTCACCAACAACGATATAACGGGCGGAAACAGCGGTTCGCCGATGTTCGACGGCAAGGGTCGTCTCATAGGTTTGGCCTTCGACGGCAACTGGGACAGTCTCTCAAGCGACATCTTCTTCGACACCAAACTGGCTCGTTGCATTGGTGTGGACATCCGCTATGTGCTCTACATGATGGACAAGTGGGGCAAAGCCACCCGTCTGCTCGACGAGATAGGAGCGAAGTAGTTATGTGGCGGTAAAAACAACAAAAATCCCCGATGTGTCGTAAAGGCGCATCGGGGATTTCCTTTCTGAGTTATGTCGTGGCTTACCTTGCTGCGAAGAATGTTCCGTCGTTAACTGCCATGCGCAGTTGGTATATTCCTCCCTCGTTGAGAGCTACGTCCATCTTCTCGCCGCTGGGCAGACAAGCCTGCACAGTGCCGTCCTCATTGAAGCGGAACAGTTCCTGCACCTTGCCGTTAGACTCCATTGACCAGCTCTTTTCGCTCTTGTTGTACACGAAAAGAGTCTTTTCGCCAGAGGGTTCTGTCACCTCGTAACCGTTCTTCAAAGTCTTCACGGCATACTGGCGGCCGTCCTTGCCCCAAACGTTTTTGGTGGTGCCGACCTTGCTTATCGGGTTCTTGCCCGTCCAGAACTCTATTGAGTTGAGCACAACGACGTCGGCAAGTGAGCAGAAAGCGTATGCGGGAGATATGACGATGAACACGAGTTCGTTGACAAACTTGTTGCTGAGATTCTTGTTCCATGCGAGCAGTTTGTTGAACAGACCGTACGAACCTACGCACGATGACATGGTTACTGCGCCCAAGGTAAGGCAGAGAGCTGCTTTGAATACAAATTTCTTCATGTTTTGTGTGTTTAAGAAGTAATTGAAAATGTTTTTTCTACTGGGCGCAAAGGTATACATTATTCCATGATGATGGTCAAAATGTTACCATTAATTTTCAAAAAGGGAATAAACGCTGTCGTTTTGTAACATCGGAGACCCTGCTTTCTTTAGTGTTTCTTTTCGTCAAAGGCATGGATACTACCTTTGACGCCTTGGCCTCGAAGAGGCTATGCCAAACACTGTTCCTTATAAGGCTGACCTTGTCCACGCATTTAACGGAAGAACCCAAAAAATCGTATCGATTTTTGCCGAAAATGTATGCAATCTTTGGCGAAAATCGATATGATTTTCGGGCACGATTGATGCGCTCGGTTTTTACGTCAAGTTTTTCGGGGTTCTCTGCCTTGGTCGCCAGGACGAGAAAGCGAGAAAAAGAGGAGTGATTCTTCACTCTTCACCTTTTCAAGAACGCCGCTACTTCGTCGAGATTTTTGGCCAGGGCGATGTGGTCTCTCCATTCTCCCCGCACCATACCGCTTGCGGCGAGCGAGTCGAGCAGAGTGGCAAGCGGCTGCCAGAAGCCGTTCATGTCGTAGAGCACGAGCGGCTTGTGGTGATAGCCTATGGCTGCCGAGGCCGCCACGGAAAACACCTCGTCGAGCGTACCGATGCCGCCGGGCAGAGCCACAAAGGCGTCGCTGCGGTTCATCATCAACTCCTTGCGGTCGGTGAGGTCGTCGCACGGTATGTGTACATCGATGCAGTCGCTCACGTGGCCTCCATCCTCCACTTTCCTCGGCACCACACCTATTGTCATTCCGCCGGCATCGTGAGCCGCTTTGGCCACACACTGCATTAGTCCCGTCGACGTGCCGCCGAACACAATCGTGTGGCCTTCGCGAGCCGCCCACTGCCCGAACTCTTCGGTGAGGCGGAAGTATTCCGGCGCAATCCGGTCGTTGGCCGAACAAAAAACGCATATCTCCATTTTGTCTGTCCTTATAGTTTTGTTGGCGCAAAGTTAGTCTTAATCTCTGAAAGCCAGTGCGGTTTTAGCGCATTAGTGGCGGTGAAAAAATAGGTTCTTCCGTTAAATGAGTGGACAAGGCCCGCCCATATAAGGGGACAGTGCTTGACATAGCCTCGGAGAGGCTGCATCTATTATATAATAAGGTGCGGCTTGTATGGCTTACGGTGGTGTCATAGCCCCGAAGGGGATGCACCTATTGTATAATAAGGTAGGACTCGTGGGGCTTACAGCGCAGGGCATAGTCTCGAAGAGGCTGCATCTCAGTAACCCCATGTGCAGCGAAGCGGAACGTGGGGCTTAGGATATGGAGCAAGACATCGGCTTCGAAGATGCCGCACATAAGGCCATGGGGGACTTCTCCGCACGGGAAAGCATGTCTCTCCGCAGTTGTGCGGCATCTTCGAAGCCGGTTTTCCCTCACCTCACATATACCCCATGTTCCGCTTCGCTACACATGGGGTTACTGAGGTGCGGCCTCTTCGAGGCCATGCGCAGGAGCTGGAACACCATATATAGGGAGTTAGAGCGGCATACGTAAGGAATTTATGGCTTACAGCGGTGACATAGCCCCGAAGAGGCCGCACATAAGGCCATGGGGGACTTCTCCGCACGGTATAGTATGTCTCTCCGCAGTTGTGCGGCATCTTCGAAGCCGATTTTCTCTCACCGCACATACACCCCCATGTTCCGCTTCGCTGCACATGGGGTTACTGAGGTGCGGCCTCTTCGAGGCCAAGATGACACAAGCGCTATCCAAACATAGAAAACGGAAGAACAAAAAGTCGCCCCTCGTAACAGGCACCTGCCCCTCGTGATAGGCTTTTGTATGGAGTCGGCCTTGTTGTTCCCTTTCCTTTTGCAGCATGAATAACACTATTTGGCTTCTTATTTCGACTGGCTTATAAATATTTTATGTAAGTTTGCCTATGGAAGAATCACCAAGCTAAACGAATATATGAGCAACACCAAACTTGTTTACCACATTGTAATCCGCCCGAAGAACGGCGTCGGGGCTATCCCTGTAGAGCATGAGCGAAAGCTGTACGGCTATATGGTCGGCATGGTAAGGCAAAAGGGTGGCTGTGTAATACGCATCGGCGGTATGCCCGACCACGTTCATCTGCTCGTGTCCCTGCCTTCGACAGTCAGCATCTCCGATTTTGTAAGGATAATAAAGACATCCACAAACTCATTCCTGAAAGCCAATGCTGCCGACTTTCCCCTTTTCAGGGAATGGAGCAAGGAGTACTTTGCCGTATCATGCAGCCCCGATAGCGTGGAAGGCATCCGCCAGTACATCATGTCGCAGAAAGAGCACCACAAGAAAGTCCGCTTTGCCGACGAACTGCAACAGCTGGCCAGAAAGTTCGACATAGAACTGTATGCTCCACCGGGTAACAATGCCCCGCAACCGGAGCAGTAGGGCACAATAAGAATACGCAAGTAACAAAGCAAAGCGTGCATAGCCTCGGAGAGAATATGTCTATCATATAATAAGGTAGGGGTTGTGTGGCTTGCAGCGGTGGCATAGCCTCGGAGAGGCTGCACCTATTGTATAATAAGGTACGACTCGTGGAGCTTGCAGCGGTGACATAGCCTCGAAGAGGCTGCATCTCAGTAACCCCATGTGCAGCGTCAGCGGAACATGGGGCTTAGGACACGGAGCAAAACATCGGCTTCGAAGATGCCGCACATAAGGCTATAGGGAGCTTCTCCGCACGGGATAGTATGTCTCTCCGCAGCTGTGCGGCATCTTCGAAGCCGATTTTCCCTCACCGCACATATACCCCATGTTCCGCTTCGCTACACATGGGGTTACTGAGGTGCGGCCTCTTCGAGGCCAAGATTGCGCATTAAGAGTGCCGGTTGCGCATTGAGAATACCTGCTTGCTGCATCTACGAGCGCTGGATGCCGCATCTACGGGTGCTGGTTGACCATGTAGTCGGCTCTGTATGCGCTGTTTTTTGCTTTTCCATGCACATTTTTCTGAAGAATTGCTCTGAATGTAATGGAAAAACGCTACTTTTACAAAGTCTAGACCCACGCCGTGCCATCCGTCGGCTTATGCCATGATGGGTGGAGGGAGGCTCTGTATAACAATGTGGAGGCAGACTTTCGGGTCGTGGGTGGGCACTACTTAATGTTAAAGCGTCACCGATGCTTTGTCCTTTGGTCATTTGAACGTAGGAAATTCAATCGTGTGTCAATGACAATGACAGAAGTGGCTGCTACGGGTATGTAACAACTGTATCCCGGGGTGTGCAGCGAGGGTTTATATTATTCCTCATGCGCACTTTCCCCGGAGATATGTGCAGATACCGGCGTGGGCAGACACTCTACTCGTCACTTATAGGGGCTTCCTACGGCCTAAAGATGCAGACGGGTGGAGGTGGAAGCTAGCGTTTTGTGTTTGGATAGTCAACAAACATGGTTTATTGTGGCATACCGGCTTCTGTGCTCCGCAATTCAAAAACAAGGATTATGAAGGGAAAAGAACTACCTGAAAGAAACCAAAGCCGCGCCTCTGGTGCACCGCGCATCGCCACGCTTCCGCAGGCCGCGCCCCTGAGCTGTGTCACCCCCGTGACTTTCGCCGACACCTTTACCGCCGTCAATGCCGAAGGAGTGACCATCTATTACAGCTACATCAACGACAGCACGGAAGTGGAAGTGATACGCGTGGACTGTTATTGTTTGGAAGAAGATGTCACCATTCCGGCGACTGTCACGGTTGACGGGACAACTCTGAATGTGACAAGCATTGGCAGGTCTGCGTTCGAACGTTGCTTATTGGCCTCCGTCACCATCCCCAACTCCGTGACAAGCATTGGCAGGTCTGCGTTCGAAGCTTGCTTATTCCTGACCTCCGTCACCCTCCCCAATTCCGTGACGAGCATTGGCGAGAGTGCGTTCGAACGTTGCTCAAGCCTGACCTCCGTCACCATCCCCAATTCCGTGACAAGCATTGGAACTGGTGCGTTCAGTGGTTGCTCAAGCCTGAAGTCTGTCACCATCGGCAATTCCGTGACAAGCCTTGGCGAGAGTGCGTTCTGGAATTGCCCAAACCTGACCTCCGTCACCATCCCCAATTCCGTGACAAGCATTGGCGTTGGTGCGTTTAGTGGTTGCTCAAGGCTGACCTCCGTCACCATCCCCAACTCCGTGACGAGCATTAGCGTTGGTGCGTTTAGTGGTTGCTCAAGGCTGACCTCCGTCACCATCCCCAACTCCGTGACGAGCATTAGCGTTGGTGCGTTTAGTGGTTGCTCAAGGCTGACCTCCGTCACCATCCCCAACTCCGTGACGAGCATTAGCGTTGGTGCGTTTAGTGGTTGCTCAAGGCTGACCTCCGTCACCATCCCCAACTCCGTGACAAGCATTGGCGGGTCTGCGTTCCGTGATTGCTCAAGCCTGACCTCCGTCACCCTCCCCAATTCCGTGACGAGCATTGGCGGTTGTGCGTTCAGTGGTTGCTCAAGCCTGACCTCCGTCACCATCCCCAACTCCGTAACGAGCATTGGCGATTATGCGTTCAGTGGTTGCTCAAGCCTGACCTCCGTCACCATCCCCAATTCCGTGACGAGCATTGGCGGTTGTGCGTTCAGTGGTTGCTCAAGCCTGACCTCCGTCACCATCCCCAACTCCGTAACGAGCATTGGCGATTATGCGTTCAGTGGTTGCTCAAGCCTGACCTCCGTCACCATCCCCAATTCCGTGACGAGCATTGGCGGTTGTGCGTTCAGTGGTTGCTCAAGCCTGACCTCCGTCACCATCCCCAACTCCGTAACGAGCATTGGCGATTATGCGTTCAGTGGTTGCTCAAGCCTGACCTCCGTCACCATCCCCAATTCCGTGACGAGCATTGGCGGTTGTGCGTTCAGTGGTTGCTCAAGCCTGACCTCCGTCACCATCCCCAACTCCGTAACGAGCCTTGGCGAGAGTGCGTTCTGGAATTGCCCAAACCTGACCTCCGTCGCCATCCCCAATTCCGTGACAAGCATCGGCGATTATGCGTTCTGGGGTTGCAGAGGCCTGACCTTCGTCACCATTCCCGGTTCCGTGACAAGCATTGGCAAAGATGCGTTCAGTTATTGCACAGGCCTGACCTCAATAACCCTCCCCAACTCCGTGACAAGCATTGGCGTTGGTGCTTTCAGTGATTGCGTAAGACTGGCTTCAATAGAGGTGGGGAATGCCTATTACCACATGACCGGTGATTGTCTTATTGAAACTGCAAGCAATACCCTAATAAGAGGTTGCGATGTGGTTTCTATCATCATCCCCAACACCGTGACAAGCATTGGCGTTGGTGCGTTCAGTGGTTGCTCAAGCCTGACCTCCGTTACCATCCCCAATTCCGTGACGAGCATTGGCAAGAGTGCGTTCCGTGATTGCTCAAGCCTGACTTCCGTCACCATCCCCAATTCCGTGACGAGCATTGGCGAGAGAGCGTTCGAAGGTTGCTCAAGCCTGACCTCCGTCACCATCGGCAATTCCGTGAAAGGCATTGGCACGTATGCGTTCAGTGGTTGCACAGGCCTGACTTCCGTCACCATCCCCTACTCCGTGATGTACGTCTACGGAACGTTCGAAGAATGTACAAGATTGACTAAAGTGACTCTACTGGGCAGCGCACTGCAAACTGCGATGAAAATGCTTTCAACAATATTTCGGCAAACGCAACGCTGTATTGCAAGACGGCGTTGTTGAAGGAATGTCAAGAGAATGAGCCGTGGAAGAACTTCAAAAATATAAAGATAACCGATTTCCCTATAACCATCTCCGATGCCGGCATTGCTACCGCTTGCTCTGACAAAGACCTCGACTTCTCGGAATTGACAGATGTAAAGGCTTATATCGCTTCAGGATTCAGTCCCTCCGCAGGCAAAGTGCTGCTGACACGCACCACGTACATTCCCGCCGGCACAGGATTTATGGTTAAGGGAGAGGCAGGGACATACGAGATACCTGCCGTAGCAACCGACTACATATATTCAAATATG
>CAVGKZ010000019.1:0-49948 GCA_963630025.1 bacterium
GAGCGGTAAACGGGACTCGAACCCGCGACCCTCGGCTTGGGAAGCCAATGCTCTACCAACTGAGCTATTGCCGCTTACATGATAATTTTGTTTGGATTGCTGCCCGCAAAAGAGAGAGCCGATACTCGGACTCGAACCGAGGACCTATTCATTACGAATGAATTGCTCTACCAACTGAGCCATATCGGCGTTGAAAAAAGCTCCCTTTCAGAATAGCGAGTGCAAAGATAGGCGTTTTTTTTAGTTTCGCAAAATATTTATCAATAAAGTTTGTCTTTCAGATACTGTCCGGTGATACTTCCTTTGCAGCCGCTTACCGTTTCCGGAGTTCCCGTGACCACGAGCGAGCCTCCCATTTCACCTCCGTCGGGACCTATGTCGATGATGTGGTCGGCACATTTTATCACCTCCATGTTGTGCTCTATGACCAGCACGCTGTGGCCTCGCTCAATCAGAGCGTTGAACGACGAGAGCAGACAGCGTATGTCGTGGAAGTGGAGTCCTGTGGTCGGTTCGTCAAAGATGAACATCGTGGGTTCCTGCCGTTCCTGTCCGATGAAATAGGCCAGCTTTACGCGCTGGTTTTCTCCACCGGATAGGGTAGAGGAGTTCTGTCCCAACTTGATGTAGCCCAGTCCCACGGCTTCGAGCGGGCGCAGTCTGCGCACCACATTTGGCTCGCCGTTGGCTTCAAAGAAAGCGATGGCCTCGGTTATGGTCATGTTGAGCACTTCGTCGATGTTCTTTCCGGCAAAGCGCACGTCGAGTATTTCCTTCTTGAAGCGGTGGCCGTGGCAACTGTCGCAGGTGAGTACGAGGTCGGCCATGAACTGCATTTCTACCGTTATCACGCCGGCTCCCTTGCACTCCTCGCACCGTCCGCCGTCGGCGTTGAACGAGAAGTACTGTGCGGTGAACCCCATTTGCTTGGCCAGTGGCTGTTTTGCAAACAAGTCCCTTATGGCGTCGTAAGCCTTTACATACGTGGCCGGGTTGGAGCGCGTGCTTTTTCCTATCGGGTTTTGGTCTACAAACTCCACGTGCTTCACTGCCTTTATGTCGCCTTCCATAGAGCTGTGCTCTCCGGGAGTGTCGGCCACGTCGCCCAGTTTGCGCTTCAGAGCCGGATAGAATATGCCCTTTACGAGGCTCGACTTGCCCGATCCGCTCACTCCGGTGACCACGGTGAGCACGTTGAGCGGTATTTCCACGTCGATGCCTCTCAGGTTGTTCATCCTCGCACCTTTTATTTTTATGCTCATGTTCCACTTTCTCCGGCTGCGTGGCACGGGTATGTTGTCCGTCCCGGTGAGATATTTCACCGTGTGGCTCTCCGGATATTTCACAAGAGCGTTCTCGTTTATCGCCGACGCACTTCCCTCAAACACGATGCGGCCTCCGAGGCTTCCCGCGTCGGGACCTACGTCTATCAGATAGTCGGCAGCGCGCATTATCTCCTCGTCGTGCTCCACCACAACCACCGTGTTGCCGATGTCCTGCAGCCTTCGCAACACTCCTATGAGCCTTTCCGTGTCGCGGCTGTGCAGTCCGATGCTCGGTTCGTCGAGAATGTAGAGCGAACCCACGAGACTGCTTCCCAGCGATGTTGTCAGACTGATTCTCTGGCTTTCACCGCCGCTGAGCGTGTTTGACGGTCGGTTTAGCGTGAGATAGCCAAGTCCAACGTCCACAATGAATTGCAGTCTGCTCGTGATTTCGCGCAGCAGTCTGCTGCCGATGGTCGTTTCGCGCTCCGTGAGTTGCAGATTGGCAAACCATTCGTTCAGCCTTACTATCGGCATGTCCACGAGCGACGAGATGCTTCTGCCCCCGATTGTCACGTAATCGGCCTCTTTTTTCAGTCTTGTGCCGTGGCACGCCGGGCAGACGGTTTTGCCCCTGTAGCGGCTCATCAGCACGCGGTACTGTATCTTGTACTGGTTTTCCTTCACCATCTGGAAGAAAGCGTCTATCGACACATGGTCGTCAGCCGGCTTCTTGCGCTCGCTCGGCAGTCCGTGCCACAGCCAGTCCTTTTGCTCTGCAGTCAGTTTGTAGTACGGTTCAAACACCGGGAATTTGTCGGTGGCAGCCCTGCGGCAAAACTCCTTTCGCCATGCGTCCAGTTTGTCGCCGTGCCAGCACACCACACAACCGTCGTATACGCTCATCGACGTGTCGGGCACCACGAGCCTCTCGTCTATGCCCATCACGTTGCCGAAGCCCTGACACTCTGGGCAAGCCCCTGCCGGTGAGTTGAACGAGAACATGTTGTCGCTGGGTTCTTCGAATGTCATTCCGTCGGCTTCAAACCGCGTGGAGAAGTCATAGCCTATCATCGACGGCATCACCACTATGCGGCACATTCCGTCGCCCTCGTAGAAAGCCGTTTCGGCCGAGTCGGTCAGTCGTGATATGCTGTCCTGCGACCCGTCTGCCGCCATGCGGTCTATCACCAGCCATGTGTCGTCGGGCTTCATGTCCTCAAAGGCCTTCGTGGCCAGACAGTCGTCAATGCGCAAAAAGTCGCCCTTGACAAACAGTCGGGCATATCCCTGCTGCATGCTCGTTTTAAGCTGCTGCTCCACGGTGCGGCCGTGGCCGATACGCAGCGGTGCCAACAGCACAAACCGCGTGCCTTTGGCAAACTTCTCCACACATTCCACCACGTCGGCCGTGCTGTGCTTCTTCACCTCCTCGCCGCTTATGGGCGAAAACGTGCGGCCTATGCGCGCATAGAGCAACCGCAGATAGTCGTATATCTCGGTCGTCGTGCCCACGGTGGAGCGCGGATTGCGGCTCGTCACCTTCTGTTCAATGGCGATTGCGGGCGGTATGCCCTTGATAAAGTCGCACTCGGGCTTGTCCATCCTGCCGAGAAACTGCCTCGCATAGGCCGACAAGCTCTCCACATAGCGGCGTTGCCCTTCGGCATATAGTGTGTCAAAGGCCAGCGACGACTTGCCCGAACCGCTCACTCCGGCAATCACGACAAACTTGTTGCGCGGTATTTTGACATCAATGTTCTTCAGGTTGTTCACCCGAACCCCTTTCAGCTCTATGTAATCGTCCATTCCAATGGTGTTTTTTAGAACGGCAAAATTAAGTAAAAAGGCATAAACGGCAAAACTCACCACTCCTAAACTTTCGCCCTCAAGCTAACCTGAAACCGATGAACCCACCTTGAGAGAAATGCGGTGCCTACCAGCGAGCAAAATCGCCGCCGAAAAAGATTGTATCGATTTCTTCAAAAGATTGCATACATTTTCGGAGAAAATCATATCAATCTTTGCCGAAAATGTATGCAATCTTTGCTGGAAATAAGAACACCCTTTTCTCTCGCCCTCGTGGAAGTCTTAGTCGCTCTCCTCAAGTCAATAGTCCAACAAACATTTTCGGGCGCAGCGATGACGCAGCGCCTACTAAGTTTGCTTCGAGAGCAGTTTGCCTTTGCGCGAGCGGTACGTTGAAGCAGGGCGTAGGCTTTTGCTGAATCGTTACCTCATTTCTCTCGCTTTCTACTAAATTTTCTCAAAATAACTATTTTTTTTTTTTTTTTTTTTTTGTTGGCATTGGAAAAGTGCATATCTTTGCAAGATAGAAACAGGATATTATGATGCTTGGCTACAAACAATAAGCCATCATGTATATAAACAATATGTATACTATACTCTAACGACACGACACGAACGAACCTAAGGTTAAAATTAAAAACATTAAGGAATATGAAGAAAAACTATTTTTCACTTGCCGTCGCCGCCATGGCCATGGCCGGCTGCGCCAACGACACCGACTTGTCTGGAGGCAACTCGGCAGTACAAGGCAACGGATCCATCGCTTTCAACATGACAACACCCGCAACTACGAGAGGTGAGCTTGACGGACAAAATGCTGCGACTAAGCTCGGTAACACATTCTTCGTATGGGGCGAGAAGAACGAGGGGAAAGATGGCAACACCATCACAAGCAACGTTGCAGCCGAGAACACTGTTTTCCAGAACTACACGGTCAGCTACAATGGCAATGCCAACTCGACCACAAGCAACACCAAGGGTTGGGAATATGTGGGGCTCACATCCACTGTGTCTTCCGACAACATGACTCCGAAGACACCTGATACACAGACCATCAAGTATTGGGACGCCAACGCAGCCGACTACACCTTCACCGCCGTGTCGGCTGAATCAAACGACATCACAAAGGGAGATGTCAAGATAGAAAAGATAATAGCCGCTCCAGCCAATGGCACAAAATACGACAAGGGCTACGACATCACAGTGAAGACCATGGAAGCAGCCGCCAACGTGTATGTTGCCGACCGCGTGAACATCACAAAGAGCGCCCTTAGCACAAGCAACCAGGAGAACAAATATGGCGGCTATGTGAAGTTCACCTTCCGCAACTTCCAGTCGAAGGTGCGCTTCGGAATATTCGAGAATGTGCCGGGATACAAGGTTATCATTACGAGTATCAAGGGAAAGACGGCAGGTACTGATGGCACTGCTTCCGCAGAAAAGGAATACACTCCCTCAGCCAAGGGCTTCGGCGTAACCGTAACCAGCGCAAGCATTATTGAAGCTGGCGCAAACACCAAGTATCACGTAACATACGAGCCAAAGGTTGGCGAAGGCGCAACGCAGCAAGTTGCCGAAAACACTGTGAAGTTCACGGTTGACGACAACGCCACAAAAGTGGACTACCTCAACACAGGCGGCGAGAATTGGCTGAGCACAAAGTTCACGAGCATATCCTCCACAGACAACAAGTTCATCGGCGAGTCTGCAACAGCTGCCACCTACGACAAAACCTCAGATTCTAACACTAAGGCATACACCGCCATTCTGCCCAACCCCCAAAACACGAGCGACATGAAGTTGACCATCTCGTACACGCTGATTTCAGAGGACACGGGCGAGAAGATTGAGGTTAACAACAAGACCGTCACCGTTCCCCACGAGTACTGCCAGTGGAAGCCCAATTTCGCCTACACATACCTCTTCAAGATCACCGACAAGTCGGCAGAACTCTACCCAATCACCTTCGACGCTGTGGTTGTTGAGAACGAGACTGGCAAGCAGGAGACCATCACAACCGTTGACGAGTCTTCTTGGACTGTGTTCGCAACCGACGCCGATGGAAAGGCTTACAAGACTATCGCCAACGAGTTCACTGCAAACGATGTAATCTACGCCACTCTGCTCAAGAGCGACGGTTCGATTGCAACATTGAGTTCTACGAACGCCAAGCTCTACACCGTGACAACCACAAGCAGCACCAACTTCCCAATAACAGAGGGTTCTGTGGCAAATGCACTGAAGAATTCTAGCGTCACTGGCAATGTCAAGGTAACACTGGTTACGGCCGAGAACTTCATAACCTATACAAACCAGGTTCCGACAGAGGACGGCAACAAGATTATGCTCACCGGCAACCAAAAAGTAATGAAGTGGACGGCAGCAGCCAGCACGGTTTACGCAATTGAGTACACCGATGGTACTACCAAGACCTATAAGGTCATTAAGATAGGTGGTGCAACGGGTGAAGTTACCCAACCATAAGGTACGAAAAGAATAATAAGTGTTTTTCAACAAAACATGATTTTTTAATGTTGAAGGCCCTTGGTGCGTGAGCATCGAGGGCTTTTTGATTCAAGCCCCAAGGGCAAACTTAGTAGGCGCTGCGTCCTCGCTGCGTCCCTTCACGACAATCTTGTGGAAGTCAATAGTCGCTCTCCTCAAGTCAAAAGTCCAACAAACATTTTCGGGCGCAGCGATGACGCAGTGCCTACTAAGTTTGCTTAATCTCCTGCTTGTTTTGTGGGTATCGGATTTATTTTATACCTTTGCACCCATGATATTTGGATAATACATCAATAATAAAATTCAATAATATCGTGGCTGAAACAAAATACATCTTCGTAACGGGCGGTGTCGTGTCATCGCTTGGTAAGGGAATAATCTCGTCTTCAATAGGTAAGTTGCTCCAAGCGAGAGGGTATAACATCACAATCCAGAAGTTTGATCCGTACATTAATATAGACCCCGGTACGCTCAATCCCTATGAGCACGGCGAGTGCTACGTGACGGTTGACGGCATGGAGACCGACCTCGACCTTGGCCATTACGAGCGTTTCACGGGCATACAGACCACAAAGGCCAACTCGCTCACCACAGGCCGCATCTACAAGGCAGTGATAGACAAGGAGCGCAGGGGCGACTATCTGGGCAAGACCATTCAGGTGGTGCCGCACATCACCAACGAGATAAAGCGCAACGTGAAGCTGTTGGGCGAGAAGTATCACTACGACTTTGTGATAACCGAAATCGGTGGAACGATAGGCGACATTGAGAGCATGCCATACTTGGAGGCCATTCGCCAGATGAAGTGGGAGCTGGGGCGCAACGCCGTGTGCGTACACCTTACGTACGTGCCTTATCTTAAGGCTGCCGGCGAGCTGAAGACCAAGCCTACTCAGCACTCGGTGAAGGAACTTCAGAGCGTGGGTATACAGCCCGACGTGCTCGTGCTGCGCACAGAGAAGCACCTTGACCAGAACATACTGAAGAAGGTGGCGTCGTTTTGCAACGTTGACTTGAACTGCGTGGTGCAGAGCGAGGACTTGCCTTCTATCTATGAGGTACCCGTGAACATGCAGAATCAGGGACTCGACACTGCCATACTCAACAAGCTTGGCATGGAAGTGGGCGAGACTCCTGCACTCGGCCCTTGGCGCAGCTTCCTTGAGCGTCGCAACAAGGCCACAGAGGAGGTACACATCGGACTGGTCGGCAAGTATGACCTGCAGGACGCCTACAAGAGCATACGCGAGAGCCTCTCGCAAGCCGGAACATACAACGACCGCAAGACCGTGCTCACATTCATCAACTCGGAGAAGCTCACCGAAGAGAACGTGGCAGAGAAGCTGGCCGGACAGGACGGCATAGTGATATGCCCCGGATTCGGACAGCGCGGCATAGAGGGCAAGATAGTGGCCGCCCATTACACCCGCACCCACGACATACCCACGTTCGGTATCTGTCTCGGTATGCAGATGATGGTGATAGAGTTTGCCCGCAACGTGCTCGGCTATGCCGACGCCAACAGTCGCGAGATGGACAACGCCACGGAGCACAACGTGATAGACATTATGGAGGAGCAGAAGAACATCACCGACATGGGCGGCACGATGCGTCTCGGTGCTTACGAGTGCGTGTTGAAACAGGGTTCACGCGCGTTCGAGATATATAAGAAGGAGCACATACAGGAGCGTCACCGTCACCGCTATGAGTTCAACAGCTCGTTCCAGACAGAGTTTGAGCGCAACGGTATGCAGTGCGTAGGCCGCAACCCGGAGAGCGACCTCGTGGAGATTGTCGAGATACCCGGACTGAAGTGGTATATCGGTACTCAGTTCCATCCCGAATACCAGAGCACGGTGCTCAAGCCACATCCGCTGTTCCTTGACTTCATAAAGACAGCCATCGCTAATCAGAAGAAATAAGCAGAAATGAACAAGAACACAGCAATAGGCTTTTTGCTCATGGCCGCAGTGCTTTTCGGATATATGTGGCTCAACCAGCCGTCCGAAGCCGACTTGGCCGCACAACGCAAACAGGACTCAATAGCCACAGCCCTCAGGGACAATGCCGAAAAGGCGCAGAAAGCCGAAGCTGCGGCAAAGCGGGCACAGGCCATAGCCGCAGCACAGGGCGACACCACAGCACTGTTTCACAAGGCTCTGACAGGCACCAACCGGCAGGTGGTGCTGCGCAACGGCAAGGTGGAACTCACGCTCGACACCAAGGGCGGTGTGGTGAAGCAGGCCAAGATAAAGGGCTTCAAGGATCGCGACGGTAAGGACGACGTTACTCTCTTCAGCGGCAATGACCAGAACCTCAACTTCATGTTGGCCGGAAAGGACATCAACATAATCACCGGCGACTTGTTCTTCACTCCGTCGAACCAGACTGACAGCACCGTTACCATGACTGCCGACGCAGGAAACGGCGGTTCGCTGAGCATCGACTATACTCTCGGAGCTGACTATATGCTCCACATGTCGCTCAGGGCGCAGGGTTTGTCGGGCGTGTTTGCTCCAAACTGCAAGGACATGGACATCGTTTGGAACGAGAACTGCCGCCAGCAGGAGAGGGGCTTTACCTTTGAAAACCGCTACGCAACGCTTACGTACAAGGAGAAGGACAGCGGTACGGACTATCTCAGCGAGACTTCTGAGAAGATTGACGAGCAGATTGAAAAGCCTCTCGACTGGGTGGCTTTCAAGAATCAGTTCTTCAGTGCCGTGCTGATAAGCAAGGACGACATAGCTGCCAACTCGCAAATGACGAGCATACCGCAGGCCAAAGGCTCTGGCTACTTGAAGCACTACGAGGCCAAGCTCAAGACATTCTTCGACCCCACGGGCGCACGTCCCACGGAGTTTGAGATGTACATCGGCCCCAACGACTTCCGTCTGCTGAATAAGGTTGAGGATGAAAGCAAGTTCGGCAAAGACCTCGAACTACAACGCTTGGTGTATCTCGGCTGGCCGCTGTTCCGCATCATCAACCGTTGGTTCACCATCTACGTGTTTGACTGGCTCACAAGCCTTGGCTTCAACATGGGCGTGGTGCTCATACTGATAACCATGCTGCTGAAGTTCATCACCTATCCGCTGGTGAAGAAGAGCTACATGAGCAGTGCCAAGATGCGCGTGCTCAAACCAAAGTTGGACGAGGCCACAAAGCAGTATGACAAGCCCGAAGACCAGATGATGAAGCAACAGGCCATGATGAGCCTCTATTCGCAGTATGGTGTTAGCCCGCTGAGCGGGTGTCTGCCCATGATCATACAGATGCCCATCTGGATTGCCATGTTCAACTTCGTGCCTAACGCCATACAGTTGCGCGGCGAGAGCTTCCTGTGGATAAAGGACTTGTCAACCTACGACCCGATAGTGGAGTGGGGCACTAACCTGTGGCTCATTGGCGACCACCTGAGCCTTACCTGCATATTGTTCTGCGCCACCAACGTGCTCTACACCATGCTCACCATGCGCCAGCAGCGCGACCAGATGGTGGGACAGCAGGCCGAACAGATGAAGATGATGCAGTGGATGATGTATCTCATGCCACTGATGTTCTTCTTCATGTTCAACGACTACTCGGCAGGACTCAACTTCTACTATTTCGTGTCGCTGTTCTTCAGCGCGGCCATCATGTGGCTGTTGCGCAAGACCACCAACGACGCCAAGCTGCTGGCCATACTGGAGGCTCGCTACAAGGAGAACCAGGGCAAGCCAAGGAAGACGAGCGGACTGGCCGCAAGGCTTGAAGCTATGCAGCGCGAAGCCGAGGAACTGCGCAAGCAGCGCGAACGGATGAACAACAAGAAATAAAGGAAGAGACAATCTTTTGTCAAGCAACGACAATACGGGAGGCACGGAAACACTGTATAGGAATATCCTGACATTCACAACGAAGGAATTTCACTGCGTGTTTCCGTGCTTCTTTTGTGCCATACGGAAAGACATAAAACAAAAGTAAACAACAATAACGATGAACAAGATGACAACAATAGCTGCTGCCGCACTGCTTGCGCTGAGTGGTAGTGTCGTGGCGCAGAGTGAAACTGCGGTCATAGGCAAGAGCAACATTACGCTGAAGAGCGACCTGATGACCCCCGAGGCACTGTGGGCGATGGGACGCATAGCTGCAGCCGAGGCTTCGCCCGACGGCAAGACAATAGTCTATCAAGTGGGCTACTACAGTGTGAAGGAAAACAAGAGCCACCAGGTGATTTGCGTGGTTGGCGCCAACGGTAAGGGCAACCGCCAACTCACCACCAGTGCTGCGTCGGAAACAGATCCCGCATGGATTGAGGCGGGCAAGCGCATCGCTTATCTGGCCGACGGACAATTGTGGGCGATGAACCCCGACGGCACAAACCGCACGAAGCTCACCGACGACAAGACGGGCATCGACGGCTTCAAGTTTTCTCCCGACGGCAAGAAGGTGGTGCTCGTGAAGTCGCTACCCTACAACGACATCATTCAGAAGAACCCCGACGACCTGCCAAAGGCCAGCGGACGGCTCGTCACTGACCTCAACTACCGCCACTGGGACCACTACGTTGAAAGCATACAGCATCCCTTCGTGGCTGACGTGACGGCCAGCGGCATCAGTGAGGGCGAGGACATAATGAAGGGCGAACCATACGAGGCACCGCTTGCACCCTTCGGCGGCATGGAGCAGATAAGTTGGAGCGCGGACTCAAAGACCGTGGCCTACACCTGCCGCAAGAAGACCGGCGTGGACTATGCCATATCTACCGATGCCGACATATACCTTTATAATACTCTTACACGCCAGACTCGCAACCTCTGCAAGCCCGAGGGTTACAAGGCTGTGGCTGTTGACCCGACTCACACCATGAAAGACCAGGCTGTGAACAGCGAGGCCAACCTTGCCAATAACCCCGGCTACGACACAAATCCGCAGTTCTCGCCCGACGGCAAGTATATCGCTTGGCAGAGTATGGCGCGCGACGGCTATGAGTCTGACCGCAACCGTCTCTGTGTCTATGAACTAAGTACGGGCAAGAAGAAGTACATCACCGAGAGCTTCGACTCCAATGTGGATGCATTTTGCTGGAGCGCAGACTCCAAGACACTGTCGTTCATCGGCGTATGGCATGGCTGTGTCAATATGTATCAGACCAATCTCAACGGCGAGGTGCGACAACTGACTGACTCATGGAACGACTTCGTTTCGATAGCCCCTGCCAACAACGGCGGCAAGCTGTTGGCCATGCGTCAGAGCATGTCGGCACCAACCGACATCTTTATCGTTACGCCGGGCAAGGACGTGAAGAAGACCAAGGTGGAGCAAATAACTTTTGAGAACAAGCACATACTTGACCAGCTTGCGCTCGGCAAGGTGCAGCAGCGGTGGGTGAAGACCACCGACGGCAAGGACATGCTCTGCTGGATTATGCTGCCCTCACATTTCGACGAGAACAAGAAGTATCCTACGCTGCTCTTCTGCGAAGGTGGTCCGCAAAGTCCCGTAAGCCAGTTCTGGAGCTACCGGTGGAACATACAGATAATGGCTGCCAACGGCTATGTGGTCGTGCTGCCCAACCGTCGCGGACTGCCCGGCTTCGGCAGTGAGTGGAACGAGCAAATCAGCGGCGACTGGACAGGCCAGTGCATGGACGACTACCTCTCGGCCATCGACGATGCTGCGGCCAATCTGCCCTTTGTTGACAAAGACCGTCTCGGTGCTGTGGGAGCCAGCTTCGGCGGCTTCAGCGTTTATTATCTGGCCGGCCATCACGACAAACGCTTCAAGTGCTTCATCTCCCACGACGGTGCTTTCAACCTTGAGTCAATGTACACCGACACCGAGGAGGCGTGGTTCAGCAACTGGGAGTATGAGGACGCCTTCTGGAACAAACCGCTCACGGCCAACGCCAAGAAGACCTACGACAACTCGCCCCACAAGTTTGTGGACAAATGGGACACGCCCATTCTATGCATACACGGCGAGAAGGACTACCGCATCAACTACAACCAGGGCATGGGAGCGTTTAATGCCGCCCGCATGAGGGGCATACCCGCCGAGCTGCTCATCTTCCCCGACGAGAACCATTGGGTATTGAAGCCTCAGAACGGCATACTCTGGCAGCGCACCTTCTTCGGATGGCTTGATAAATGGCTGAAGAAATAAACGACACAAACATACAAAGACAATGACACAAGAAATCAGACAAAAGCTCAGCGACTCCAAAGCAGCTCGCTGGACAACCCTGGTCATCGTGAGCCTCACGATGATGTTCGGATACTTCTTCACCGACGTGATGTCGCCCCTTGAGCCGCTGCTTACGGCTGCCAAAGAAGACGGCGGACTGGGTCTCGGCTGGACATCCGACGAGTATGGCTTCTTCTCTGGAGCCTATGGCTACTTCAACGTATTTCTGCTGCTGCTCTTCTTCGGCGGCATCATCCTCGACAAGTTCGGCATACGCTTCACCGGCATGATGTCTACCGTGCTGATGTTCGGCGGCGCACTCATCAAATGGTGGGCTTTGGCCAATGACTTCAGCGGCAGCGTCACCCTGCCTCTCGGTATCGGTACATACAGCGTGCAGGTGCTTTGGGCGGTGCTCGGTTTTGCTATCTACGGCGTTGGTTGCGAGATAGCCGGAATCACGGTGAGCAAGGTGATAGTGAAGTGGTTTACCGGCCACGAGCTGGCCTTGGCCATGGGCTTGCAGGTGGCTCTCGCCCGTATTGGTACTGCCGGTGCACTGGCCGTAGCTTTGCCTTTTGCCAAGGCCATGGGCGGCGTTTCGGCCTCGGTGGGACTTGGAGCAGCCATGCTTTGTGCAGGCATGGTGGCGTTCATAGTATATTGCGTGATGGACAAGCGCGAGGACGCTTCCGCCGCAGCCGTGGAGACGGAGCCGGAAGAGGGCTTCAAGTTTGCCGACCTCAAGGGATTGCTCACCAATGTGGGCTTCTGGTATGTGGCCGTGCTGTGCCTCATGTTCTACGCCGGAGTGTTCCCCTTCCTCAAGTTCGCCACCAAGCTCATGGTGTTCAAGTATGGCGTTGACGCCAATGTGGCAGGACTCATCCCGGCCATGCTTCCTTTCGGCACAATATTCCTCACCCCGTTCTTCGGCAGTATCTATGACAAGTATGGCAAGGGCGCCACGCTCATGATTATAGGCAGCGTGCTGCTCACCTGTGTACACATCATGTTTGCCCTCCCATTCAACTCTTGGATACTGGCCATCGTGGTGATGGTGGTGCTCGGCGTAGCCTTCGGACTCGTGCCTTCGGCCATGTGGCCTTCTGTGCCGAAGATTATCCCGATGAAACTGCTCGGCACGGCCTACGCCCTGATATTCTACATCCAGAACATCGGTCTCGCGCTGGTGCCTGTGTGGATAGGCAAGGTGAACCAGGCCAACACTCTGGCCGACGGCAAGATAGACTACACCGAGACGATGACCATCTTTGCCGGTTTCGGAGTGCTCGCCATAATCGTATCCCTGCTGCTGCTCATGGAGGACAAGCGCAAGGGCTATGGTTTGCAGAAGCCTAACATCAAGAAATAACACAAGGCTCGGATATGCATAGAGGTGACGTTTGCGAGGCGTAAACGTCACCTTTATGCATCGTGAATGGTGGGCCTACTTGCAAATACCGTCAGCAGTTTCGCAGTGACATATTTACGGAAGCGTCTTTCTGGCAAAATAAAACGGCCGTTTTGCCGTTATAAATACATAAATCACAACACCATAAGTATCCAAAACAACTATTGCGACATGAAAAAACTATCATTCTTTGTGGCTCTCGTCACAGCCGCATTGTTTGCGTCTTGCAGTGACAACAATGACGAAACGCCGGCATCTGCCGGCATCATCTCAGGCCGGATTGTTGAGGTAAACGACTACGGCCAGCCCATACCCAACTTCACTCCGGCCGACATGAAGCGAGTGGGATTTGACTATGGCGACCTGCTCGAAGTGACCATAGGCAACAACATCCGGCTCGAACATCTGCCGTATGTCAGCTCGTTCAACGAGGTGGCCATTCTCGGTCCCTCCTATGTGGACTATCTCGCCCACGGCGACGACTACGGCTTTGCCATGCTCAACGGCGATTTCCACTACTACATAGGCGGCGAAGTGGGCGACACGGTGGTGATGAAGCTCCAGGAGAAAGGCGGATACAAGAAAACATACGAGTTGATGAAGTCTGTCTATCAGATTGAACGCCAGGCTGACGAAACCGCCGAGCAATATGCCAACTTCCGTATGATCAACACCACAGGCATAGCTTCGGGCGTGATTTACCGTTCCAGCAATCCGCTCAACTGCGACAAGAATCCCGGTCGCTATGTCGTGGTAGACAGTCTTGCGCGTGAGGTTGGCATAAAAACCGAGATTGACCTGGCCGACACGCCCGAAAAAGTGCGCACCTATATGGCCAGTGAAGGCTATGCGTCAACCTATTGCCCCAAACTCTTCAACGATGGACGCACGATAGCCTGCGGCATGATGGCCAACACATTCCACAAAGACTTCAAGGCCAAAATGGGTGAAGCCGTAAGGTTCATGATTGCCAACGAGCCGCCGTATCTCATACACTGCAACGAGGGAAAGGACCGCTGCGGCTTCGTCTCCATGGTGCTTGAGGCGTTTGCTGGGGCAAGCGTAGATGAGCTGTGTCGCGACTATATGGTCACTATGCTCAACTTCTATCACATTCCCGACAACGGCGAGTCATACAATCTGCGCCAGTCTCTGTCGGTCAACCGTATGCTGTGGCTGCTGTGCCACGAGGATGCTCTCAACGATTACGCCTCCATCGATTGGGATTATAAGCTAAGCAGCCTTGAAGGTCAGGTGCAGCCCGCCGCTGAGAAGTATCTGAAGGAGTGCGGCCTGACCGACAGTGAGTGCCAGCAGTTGCGAGACATATTGTCGGGAAAGAAATAGCCCATGCGGCTACTTGTCAAGACGGTAAGGGCGGCACGTCAACTTAGGCGTGCCGCCTTTACCGTCTTTTCTGTTTGTTTCTTTCACTGTCGGATTGTTGAAAGAAACGGCCAGTTCGTTGAATAAAGTTGTCAGTGCCGCTGGTTTATGTTTCCTTTGTGTCAGAATTTTCACGGTAAAGTAATCATTCTGAAATAATGTACAAACATAAAACCATGCAGCCTATGAAACGATTTGTGCAAATGGCGATGCTTGCAATCGCCTTTACGGTAATGGCAGGATGCTCTTCCGACAACGACAGTTTCGACTGGAGCGGCAACAATGGCGGAGGCAACAACGGCGGAGGTGGCTCCACCACTTACTCCAGTTCCATCTCCGACCTAATGTCGTTTGACATAGCCATCGACACGACGGCTCTCGCGGAAACGGAGTCTGTTCCTACCGAGGGCGATGAAGCCGAAGACTACATCGAGAACAACACGTTTTCCAAAGAAGTGCGCATAGCCTTCAACGGCACTTCGGCCACGGTTTCGGGCGATGTGGACGGCGTGACGGTGACGGTCAACGGTGCCGACGTAACCGTTCTGTCAAGCGTAAAGAAGGTTCACTACATCGTGAGCGGCACCACCGCCGACGGTTTCCTCAAAATCTACAGCGACTATAAGTTTGAACTGGAGCTGAACGGTGCGAACATAACCAACCCTGACGGTGCGGCCATCAATATCCAGAGCAAGAAGCGTGGCTACATCGTGCTTGCCGACGGAACAGTCAATACCCTCACCGACGGCACTTCGTATGCAGACCAGACCGACGACGAGGACATGAAAGCCTGCTTCTTCAGCGAGGGAAAGATGCTCTTTTCGGGCAAAGGCTCGCTCCGGGTCTACGCCAACTGCAAGGCAGGCATCAGGAGCGACGACTACGTTACGTTCCGTCCCGGCAACAACATCTATGTGAAGGCCACGGCTGGCAACGCCATCAAGGGCAATGATGCAATATACATCAAGGGCGGAGTGGTCAACGTGGAGACTTCCGCTGCGGCAAGCAAGGGCATCAGCAGCGACGGACTGGTGCAGATAGACGGCGGCCGCACCACTGCCATCACCACAGGCACGGGCGAATATGACTCCGACGAGCAAGACGTGAGCGGATGCGCCGGGGTGAAAGCCGACAGCGTCTTCGTGATGAACGGCGGCGCACTCTATTGCAAGATCACCGGTGCGGGTGGCAAGGGCATCAGCGCAGACCAGACGCTAACGGTAAACGACGGAACCATCAAGGTCGTCACCACAGGCAAACAATATGTTTACGGCTCTCTCGACGCTTCGCCCAAGGGCATCAAGAGCAAGGGAGCCATGTACCTGAACGGCGGAACCATCATGGTGCGCTGCACAGGCGGCGAGGATGCCGAGGGCATTGAGAGCAAGAGCACTTTGGACATATCGGGCGGCAACATCATGGCCTACTGCTACGACGACGCCATCAACTCGGCCAAGGCCATGACCATCTCTGGCGGCAATGTCTTTGCTATGGGAACCAACAACGACGGCATCGACTCCAACTCCACACTCACCATCACTGGCGGCGTGGTTGTAGCTTGCGGTACCACTCAGCCTGAGGACGGCTTCGACTGCGACGAGAACACATTCACCATTACCGGTGGCACCGTGATTGGCATCGGAGGCGGAACGTCCACCCCGACGACAAGCACGACCACTCAACCTGTGGTGGTCTTCGGCGGCAGCAGCATCTCCAGCGGGCAGTATCTCACCGTGGCCGACACTGACGGCAACAACATCTTTGCTTTCAATGTGCCCCGCGACTACAACCAACAGGGCTACACCTTGCTCGTCAGTTCGCCAAAGATGACCCAAGGAAACTCTTTCATTCTGTCTTCAGGAGCTACCGTGGGCGGCGGCACAAGTTTTTGCGGCTACACTACTGACGCTACCGTGAGCGGTGGCTCCTCTTTGGCCACACTGTCTCTATCGCAGATGGTCAACACATACAATTACTCTGGTGGCACTAACGGCGGAGGTATGAACGGCGGCAACGGCAACCAGCCCAATGGCGGTGGTCAACCAGGTGGCAGATAATAAAGGTAGGAGCTTAACAAGGAAAGGGCATGACTATGGATGCATTGATTTCAAAGTTCGACCCAATCTCCCTTGAAGAGATGGACGGCATAAGGCTGATGAACCGCACCGACACCAAGTTTGTCACCTGTCTCGACAAACTGACAACTCTGCTCCAAATGGCCGGCAACGAGTATCGGGTGCAGGAGATTGACGGCAAGCGCAACATGAACTACGCCACCGTCTACTATGACTCCAGCGACTACGTTTTCTACAACGCCCACCATAACGGACATGCCGGGCGGCAGAAGGTGCGGGTGCGCTCCTATGTGGACAGCCAGTTGAGTTTCCTTGAAGTAAAAACCAAGGACAACCACGGCAAGACCAACAAGAGCCGCATCTCGGCAATAGACCTTGCTGCTCCGGAAGCTCTGGACTTTCTGCGCTGCAACGTGCGCATAGATCCGCAACTCTTGGAGCGTAAGATTGAGAACCGTTTCCACCGCATCACACTCGTCAACCGGGCTAAGACCGAACGGCTCACCATCGACACATGTCTGGAGTTCAGCAATCTGTCAACAGGCATGCAGTGCTCGCTGCCGCAGATAGCCATCATTGAACTGAAGCGCGATGGACTGAAGCCTTCGCCCATACTCGCCATGCTCCGTGAACTGCGCATCCGCCAGAGCGGTTTCAGCAAGTATTGCATAGGCGAGGCTCTCACCAATCCCAGTCTTCGCCTCAACCGCATGAAGCCGAGGCTACAGCGACTGATGAAGATTTCCTGATAGAGTAGGGGGCCTCAGCAAGATAAATACTACCACCAAACAAGATATAGATATGACAAACCTTATGGACATGGCAGACTTTCTGCCCATGATGTTGCGCTTCGCAATCAACACTGTCACAGTGTGGCTTATAACCCACTGGCTGTATTTCCCAAAAAGCCGCCGGCGCGAGTATTATTTCACGTTCATGCTCATCGGCTTCAGCATCTTCTTCCTCATCAATCTTCTGGGTGACGCAAAGGTGAGGATAGAGTTTGCACTCGGACTCTTTGCAGTGTTCGGCATCATACGCTACCGCACGGAGTCGATGCCAGTGAGGGAGATGACCTATCTCTTCATGATTATCGCCCTATCGGTAATCAATGGCTTGTCCACAAGTCTCGGTTGGCTGCAACTCTTCGTGGTCAATCTGCTCTTCGTTGCCGTGACGTTCCTCTTTGAGCGCATCAAGGTGAAGGGCAGCATGGCTGTCAAGTTGGTGCAGTACGACCGCATAGAACTCATCAAGCCCGACCGGCGCGAGGAACTCCTTGCCGACCTTCGGGAGCGCACCGGGCTTGACATAGTGAAGGTGGAAATAGGCGGCATCGACTTTCTCCGTGACATGAGTGTCATCAAAATCTACTATCAGGCCGATGAGATTGGCATGATAGACGGACAAGTGAAAGTGCGCTTCGAGGAATACACTAATATGTAATGGGAGGATATAGCAATGAAAATGATAAAGGTACGTTTGCTTCTCGCCACCTTGACGATGCTGGCGGTGGAAGTCAGGGCGCAGAGCGACTTCGGAATATGGATGGATGCCGGCGTGGAAAAGAAACTCGGCAAGCACTGGACTGTGGAGGGTGAACTGGGAGCACGCACGCGCAACAACTCCAATGAGATGGATCGCTACAGCCTTGGGCTTGGTGCTGACTATAGGCTGAACCGCTACTTGAAGTTCTCTGCTGGCTACAGTCTGCTCTATGACCATCGTGGCGGCACGCAGACCTATCATAAAGACGGTACGGTCAACAAGATTACTCCTTTTTATTGGTGGCCTCGCCATCGTTTCCTCATCGGAGCCACTGGCAGTTACAGTTTCGGTCGTCTGGGCTTGTCGCTCCGTGAGATGTATCAATATACCTATCGCGCAAAGGCTGCTGACAAGAAGTACGACACCGACACAGAAAAGTGGAGCGACGTGAAGAGCAAGAGCCAAAGCCTTTTGCGCTCGCGCTTCCAGTTGACCTACCGTCTGAAGCACACACCGCTCACTCCTTTTGGCAGCGTGGAACTGTATCACAGTGACGGCAGATTGCAGAAAACACGCTACACACTCGGCTCCAACATACAGATAGCTAAGCGCCACAACCTCAAACTCTACTATCGCTACCAGGACTTGCGCAGCAACGACGACGATGACCTCGACACCCATGTGCTCGGCATCGGCTATACCTATGCCTTTTAGTGACGGTGAAAAAACAAGTTGGTATGTGAAGAACGATACCGAATACTTGCCCGAGTCCACACGCCATCGGAACAAGCTCAAATATTGGCGCAAGCTCGACGCCATCGTCTCCTGCAGCGAAGACTCCACTGACATTCATTGCCATCCACATGCAAAAAGGCGTCGCCTGCGGAGCAGTTCCCTACCCTACAGACAACGCCAAATCATCCTGAATCAACTTATACCTATTATTTGAGTTCCGCAGGTATCTCGGGCATTGCCCCTACCTGCGTACATACATACGCGCTGACCTCAACGGCGTGCTTGTGGGCCTCGGCTATGCTCTTGCCTTGCAGTATGCTGGCACAGAAGGTGCCCGTAAAGCTGTCGCCCGCCCCCACGGTGTCGGCCACCGAGACCTTTGGCGTCTCTTGGAACGACACGCTGCCCGGGGCAAACACATAACTGCCGTTCACGCCGCAGGTGAGCACGAGCATGTCGAGGTTGTACTTGCCCAAGATGAGCCAACACTTGTTTTCGATGTCAAGTTCGGGATAGCCAAACAGGCGGCCTATGGCCACAAGTTCCTCATCGTTGATCTTAAGGACATTGCAACGCTTCAGGCTTTCACAGATAATTTCCTTTGTGTAGAAGTTTTGCCGGAGGTTGATGTCGAATATCTTCAGGCAGTCTTCGGGCGTGTGGTCGAGAAACTTGTATATAGTCTGACGGCTTGCCTCGCTGCGCTGCGCCAGCGAGCCCCAGCACACGGCCCCGCAACTAGCGGCCACCTCCTTGACGTCGTCGGTGAAGGGAATGTTGTCCCAAGCCACGCCTTGCTTTATCTCGTAGGTAGGCACGCCCTCGGTGTCGAGCGTCACCTGGACGGTGCCTGTGGGATAGGCCACTCTCGGCATCACATGCTTCAACTTCTTCTCGTCGAGCAGGCGCAGGGCCTCGTCGCCAAGCTTGTCGTTGCCGATGGCGCTGACGGCCACTGAGGCAAGCCCGTGCTGGCCGGCATGGTAGGCGAAGTTGGCCGGCGCGCCGCCCAGTTGCGCCCCTGTTGGGAACACGTCGAAGAGTATCTCGCCCAGTCCCACGCAATATCTATTTTCCAAATTGTTTGTCGTTGTCATATTCCTTAATTATAAACGTTGGTAAACATGTTTGATTTCACAGTCTTCTGATGTAGGTGAAAAGGTAGACTACGCCTACGGCCATCACCGCCACTGCACCCATCTGCCCCATGGCGTCGCTGGCGAAGCCCATGAGCAGGGGGAACACCGTGCCGCCGAAGAGGCCCATCACCATGAGTCCGCTCACCTCGTTCTTCTTGTCGGGCACGGCAAGAAGAGCCTGCGAGAACACTATGGAGAAGACGTTGGAGTTGCCGTAGCCCACAAGGGCGATGGCGGCGTAGAGAGCAATCTTGCCCGTTCCGGCGAACATGCCAACCATGCTTAGCGCCATCATCACCACGCTGATGGCGAAGAACGCGCGCGCCTTCATGATGCGCAGGAAGAAGGAGCCGGTGAGGCATCCGATGGTGCGGAATATGAAGTAGAGCGACGTGGCGAACGCAGCCTCGTTGAGGCTCCAGCCCAGGCGTTCCATGAGCAGCTTGGGAGCCGTGGTGTTGGTGCCCACGTCGATGCCCACGTGGCACATGATGCCGATGAACGAGAGCAGAACGATGGGCTTGCCAAGCAGCGCCACGCAGTCCTTCAGGCTGGAAGCCTTGCCGGCGTGGCTCTCTTCGGGTATCCTCGTGGCGAAGAGCAATATGGTGGCGGCAACGCCTATCACCATGTATATGGGGAAGAGTATGCGCCAGCCGTAGCCGAAAGTGGGAATGGCGCCCATGGCGCCCCACATGGCGATGTAGGGAGCGAGAAACGAGGCGATGGCCTTGACAAACTGCCCGAAGGTGAGCGTGGCGGCAAGGTTGCCCTCAATCACCATGGAGACGAGCGGGTTGAGCGACGTCTGCATCAGCGTGTTTCCTATGCCAAGGAGCGAGAATGCCACGAGCATGAGCATGAAGCTCTCGCCGAAGAGCGGCAGGAGCAGTGCCACGACGGTTATCAGGAGCGAGAGCAGCACAGTGTTCTTTCGCCCTATGCGGTTCATGAGCATGCCCGTGGGCACGCTGAACACAAGAAACCAGAAGAACACGAGCGAGGGAAACATGTTGGCCGTGGCGTCGTTGAGCGCGAGGTCTTCCTTCACATAGTTGGACGCAATGCCCACCAGGTCTACAAAGCCCATGGCGAAGAAGCAGAGCATCACGGGGATTATCGCAAGTCGATTGGTTTTCATATGTCAGTGCTGATTTGGTGGTTAGAGAGCCAGTTTGTGTACCTTGATGTTGCTGTATTCGGCCTTGCCGCCCTTGGTGTAGAACTTCAGGTTCTCATAGGGAGCCACGGGGAAGACGAGGTTGGTCATGGCTATGCGGCCGCCGTCGACGAATAGCTCTATGGACGACTTGTCAACGAAGACGTCCACATGATAGGTCTTCTTGCCGTCGTCGCAGAGGCTTAGCGGAGCCCAGGTGGCGAGAGCGAAGTCGTTCTTGTAGTTGATGGAGTTCACCTCGCGTGCGGGCAACTTGGCCTGTGCCTCACGCTGCTTGTCCCAAGCCAGCTCGATGTCGTGGGGAACCGACCTCTTGCCGAAGTCAGTCAGTCCGCTCTCCGTTCTGTCTGTAACTATGCGTCTGTTCTTCATGTCGAAGTATATGAGCGTGCGCTCGCGCTTGTTGTTGGATATCTCTATGCCGGCAATGCCATTGGCGTCGGGAGTCACGTCGGCCTCTATCTCAAACGCGCCGTCCATGCCTGCGGCCGCTCCCTTGAGGCTCTTGCCGCCGTCAACGGTCTCGTTGCCCAGTTCGTGGGTCACCTTGCGCAATGCCAGCACCTCGGCGGCCGGACCTTCCTGCACGTAGTACTTGCCGTTCTTCTCATACAGGCTCAGTTCGCGCGGCAGTCCGTTGGCTCCACGGTTCTGCTTGAAGGGAGTGAGGTTGGCATACTGCCAGTTGCTCATCCATGTCATGGCCAACACCCGGTCGCCAGTGTTTGAGAAGGTCACGGTGGCGTAGTGGTCTTTGCCATAGTCGAGCCATTTGGTGTCATTGGGGTCGTCGCAAGTGAAGTTCTTGCCGTCGAAGTCGCCCACGAAATATTCCGTGGCACTGCCGCCAAAGATGCAGCCGGGGTTGATGTTCATAATCATCACCCACTTCATGTTGTTCTCGTCGCCATTCACCGGCAACTGGAAGAAGTCGGGGCACTCATACTGGCATGGCTGCTGCCCCATGTCCTTGCCGAAGGCACTCACGTAGTCCCACTTCTTCAGGTTCTTCGACTTGTAGAGGCGCATCTCCTTGTCGGCCGAGACTATCATAAACCAGCACTTGCCCTTCTCAAACCAGAACACCTTGGGGTCGCGGAAGTCCTTCAGTCCGTCGAAGGGAGCGACCACGGGGTTGCCCTCATATTTGGTAAACGTGCGCCCGTTGTCAGTGCTGTAGGCCATGCACTGCACCTCGTCGTGGTTCGCGCTGTTGTTGGTGTATATGGCTATGATGGCATTCTTGCCATAGCCCGCCGTGTTCTTCTTGTCAACCACCGAACTGCCGGAGAATATGTGGCCCACTGGGTCGCGGGCAATGGCCGGGTCGAGGTGCTGCCAGTGTATGAGGTCCTTGCTCACGGCGTGTCCCCAGTGCATGTTGCCCCACTTGCTGCCGTAGGGATTGTGTTGGAAGTAGAGGTGATACTCGCCGTCCTTATACACCATGCCGTTGGGGTCGTTCATCCATCCGTAGAGCGGAGTGAAGTGGTATGAGGGACGGTAATAGTCGGTGTTGGTGGTGTCGAAGGTGTCGCTCAGCTTCATCAGGTTCACCGCGAGCGCGTCCTTCTTCAGTCCGAGTATCTTCACCGTGGCGGCCTTGCCGTTGCCAAGGGCAAAGGGCACGTAGTAGTCGGCGCCGTTCTGCGAGAGGCGTATGTCCATCCATGTGTCGTCCTTGCCGCCTGTATAGAGCAGCACCTGGGCCTCGTCGCTCTCTTCCTGTATGGGCAGCAGCAGATACCTCGTGGGGTTCTCCACCTTTATTATAGTAGTGTCGCCTCGGTGTTCGATGTTCATCTTCTGGGCGAAGGCCGAGTTTGTGGCTGCCGCCATCATCATGAGGCAAGCCGCCTTGGTAATCATCTGATTGGAATTCATGATTGTTGCGTTTTTAATTATTGGTTTGGTTATGTAGCTTTGATGCGGCAAAGTTACGGAAAACAAGGAATTACCCCGTCATTCATGTTTCATTGGCTGCAACAAATCGTTCATGCAACATAGGTTGCACCATTTGAACGATTTGTTCGCTCAGACTCATTTACCGAAAGACAAACATAAAAGCCAAATTACAGTACAATCCCTTGCCCCATGAAGCATTGATGGCTATTTCAGAAAAGCGAAGAAACACTTGACGATTTGGGACAAAAACTTTAACTTTGCGAAAAGATCACATAACGATTCTACAAGGAGGCAAATATGGATACATTTTATGGCAATATATTGGAGGAGGAACTGAAGAACAAGGTGGCGGCAGACTGGTTCGCCGCCTATGACTCCACGCAAATCATCGGCAAGATAGACTTCGCCGTGGCTGTGCCCACGCAAGGCCCGCAACTCTTCGAGACCGAGTACCTGCTCTGGGCGGAAGCCAAGCAGGGCGCCTCGCACAACATCATCGAGTCATTCTTCCCTTCACCGAGCAAGAGGTGGATGCGAAGGAAACCTTCAAGAGCCACTTCATGAGCGACTACATCCGCGGCAAGTCCAAGCAAGCCAATCAGCTTCCCGTGCAGCAAAGCCTATTCGCCCCAACCCCAAACATGGCACAAAACGCTCCCATCACTTTCAGCCCGGAGGCGCAAGCCGTGATGGAAGCCGGCAAGGCGTTATGGAGATACTATCACAAGCAACCCAATGCCATCGCCGACGCCGCCCTCTACGACATTCGCCTTCACTTCCAGGGCACGAACGACAAGGGCAAGATGAACACTGGCAGCACCGACGAGCACTACAACCAGCTCATGGCAGAACTCCGCCACATCCTAAAGATTCTCGCCCAAAAGATTGAGCCCAAAGTATATGAGTATGGATTTCTGAAACGGTGAGGACAGTGAAAACTGCGGTTGCAAATGCGCCAAGTCATTTCTTTGCCGTCACTTAATCACCGCTTGTCGTATTCACAAACACAGTGTCCAAAAACTTCCGCAGGTTTCCTGCATAGTAGAGTGGGACATTATATAAAGTGAAGCTCTTGCCATTCTGCGTAGTGACCGTATCAGATGTCGTCGGACCATTCCAAAGGCGCAGGGCAACCCTTTCCTTCGACTCGTCCATAAAGAGATGCAAGGAACGCAACTTGGCATTGCTGCCCGTCTTCACCTCTATCGGAAGCAGATGTGACTTATAATGTATCAAGAAGTCAACCTCTGCCTGCGAGTTTTTGGCGTCACGCATCCAAAACAGCCTTTTCTCTCCAAATACAAAAGAGGAGCCTAACATCTCTTGTCCCACGATATGCTCGGCAATGTCACCATTCCACAGTTCGTCGGTATCCTTGCTAAACAGCAACTCCTCTTGCATACCCGCCACATAATTCACCAAGCCTGTGTCAAGCCACAACAGCTTGGGACTCTTCTTCAAGTCGGGCAATATAGGGAATGAGGCTGACATTTGGGGATAAACCAATTCCAACAACAACGTTTTCTCCAAGGTTCTAAAAGCGTTTCCTGCCTCAGCCGCCTTGAATGACGAGCCTGTAAACTTGGCGAACTGAATGCGATGGCCTGCCGCCGCCCAACCATAATTCAAGATATACCTGATGGCATCCTGCTCCTTTGGCTTGCTGGCGTATTTCTCCACATCATCACGATAGCCAGAAAGCAAAGAGTTAAAGACCCCATTCAATTTGACAACATCCTTACATCTTGCATAGTTAGCCACCGCCTCTGGCAATCCGCCAACGATCATGTATTTCTTGAATAAGTCCATCACGTGAAGATGCAAAGAAGCCGGCAAAGACAAATTCTCAATACTCTCTGCCGTCGCCTCTTGACCAATGGCACGGAGGAACTCCACAAAGGTACAAGGATGCAATGCCATATACTCCACCCTTCCCACGGGGAAAGAGACGTGTCGCCCCATCAGGCTCTCCAAAAGGGAACCTGCCGCTATTACATACAGGTCAGGACGCTTCTCATAAAAATACCGCAATGCCTGTACCGCCTTTGGCTCATTCTGTATCTCATCGATGAAAATCAAGGTGCGCTTACTTGCATCTTGCAACAGATTGGCCTTGAAGAAAATGCCAGCCAACAAGTCTTCAAAAGAATTGCCAGCCGCAAAAAGCTCTGCATTTTCCTTTTCCTCCAAATTCAGATAAATATAGGCATCAAACTCCTTGGCAAACAGCTTGACTAAAGTTGTCTTGCCCACCTGTCGGGCACCACGCAAAACCAAAGGCTTGCGCTCTTCCTTGTTCGCCCATTGACGCAGATAGTCTATTGCAATTCGTGCAAACATACCTAAATTGTTTAAAATCAAGGCAAAGTTACTATTTTATTTTCCATTTCCAAACCATAAAACGCATAATTGCCATTCATTTCCAAAGCAAAATCCTGTAATTCCTGTTCATTTCCAAACCAAAACACATCAAATTTACGTTCATTTCCAAACCAAGACAAGATAAGTAATGTTCAAAAAATAACTTGAGCAAGTTATTTTTTGAACATTACTAAAAGCCAGTCCTGCGCTTATATGCAGAACTGGCTCTCTCGTTGTTATCCTTTACCTTAATCTAATTTTGCCTATTTCTGTGTTATCCTGTTTTAGGCGGGTTCTATAAATTGCCTTTGATGGATTTTTGAATTTTAGCCGAGCTGATTTCACTTTCTTTCTGAAAGAGCATAGCGGGCTATGCGACTGAAGAAGAAAGCGAAATATGCCGGATAAAATCAAAAAGCCACAAAGAGCAACCCGTATTAAAATGAAGTTTAACAATGCGTGGAATTTATAGAACACGCCTTTATTCTTTTATTGTAGATTTAGAACGGCGTTAGAACTTCAGCGAAGCGGTGAACTCTACGGTGAATGGGCGGAGGTAGCTGCCTGTCATCAACTGGTTCTTGATGCCCTGAGCCTCATCCTTGGTAATCAGCTCGGCACCGGCGATGCTACCCTTGGCACCCGTCTGGTTGAGGAAGTTCACTACGGTGCAGCCGAGAGCGAGACGTTTGGTTGCCTGCCAGTTCACACCGCCGAAGGTCTCCCAGTGGCCGTTGAAGTAGTAAGCCTCGTTGATGTTGGCGTAGGTCTTGCTGAAGTAGCGGAAGCTGGTCCATAGTTTGATGTCCTTGGTAATCATGTAGCTGGGGTCAAGCTCGATGAGCACCTCTGGTATCTCTGCCACGACATTGCCTGTGGCGTTGATGTTGCCCACATAGCCATCGTTGAAGGTTATGCTGGTCTCATACTTCTTGTAGGTAGGCTTTTGGTAGGTGAAGAGGAAGTGGAAGTCGAAGCCCTTGAACGGATGCATCACTGCGTCGGTTGTCCATCCCCAAGTCTGGATGTCGTAGGTGAGAGGGGCTGCCTTTATCTCGCTGCCGTGCTGCAGGTTGAGCGTGGAGTTGTTGTTGGTCTTCGAGATGTAGGAGAAGAGCGACGTGAGGCTCAGCCATGAGTTGTTGTAGTAGATGCCGGCACGGCCAAGAGGCACGATAATCTTGTCAACATTGGGCAATGAGGCCGGGGCGAACGACTCAAACTTGGGGTGCTGCACGATGTAGGTGAAGTCGCCCGTGAAGCCGAAGTTGTCGGTAAGCTTGTAGGTGGCAGCTACGGAGAAGTCGTAGTTCAGCCAGTTGTAGTTCAAGTCGGCGGGCACAATCATCGTGCCGTCGGCGGCAGTAGCGCCGAGATGGTAGTCGGCGAAACGGCCTACGTAGTCGCCATTGGCATTCTTGACGGCGGCATTCTCGCCCTTCAGTCGCTGCCACTCCAGACGTGCTCCGTAGTAGAGGTTAAGTTTGTCGGTCACGTCCCAGTCGTGGGTGAAGTAGAGGGCCAACTTGTTTTCGCTGCCCTTGTAGTATTCCGATGAGTTTTTATTGAAGTCGTAGAAATAACTGTCGCGCTTGTTGGCATCCCATAGGCGCAGGGCATATGAGCCGTCTGACGGCACGCTCTGGTCGTACATCGTGGTGTTTGAGCAATAGTCGATGTTGTAGAACCACTCGTTAACGCCCACACGGAGTGTTGATGTCTTGAAACGCTTGCTCAACTCGGTGGTGAAGAGCACCTCGTCGATGGTTCCGGCATTGAGGCACGACATGCGGGTCTGCACATACTGTCCGCCGTAAGCCTTGGTCTGACCGTCGATGTCGCGGTACATGTAGTTGCAAGCCTTTCCCTCCTTGCTTTGCAAGTCGATGATAGCCATCGGTGTCTGATAAACCATCGCTCCGCGCGAATGGTCGTACTTCAATGTGGCCTTCCAGTTCAGCCCGTTGTCAAAGCGGTAGTTGTTCATCAGCGTCACCTCGCTCGCCTTGTTCAAGCAGGCATCGTAGAGCGAAGTCTGCTTCAGTTCGCCAGTGCGCATGTCGCGATAGGTCATCTCATTGTCAATGGGGAGATAGGACGTAGTGCCGAGCTTGAACTTGCCATATTCCTTAACACTTCCGTCGCCCACATAGATAAAGGGTGCGCTCTGGGTGGCGTAGTTGTACACGTTGTGGCTGTTGGCATACTTGTACATTGCGGTGAACTCACCACGGTTGCCATTGTATTTCTTGGTTATCAGCGCCTTGTATATCTGCGTGCGGTCCTGGTAAGGGGTTGACTTTATCTTGAACGTGCCGGGGTCGAAGTCTTGGTACATATTGGCACTGTAGTACCAGCCGCTGCCCAAGTCACCGTTCACGTTGAGCGAAAACTCCTGAAGGCCGAAGTGGTTGCTCTTGTAGTTGAGCGTGCCGTTGAAGCCTTCCTGCCCCTTCTGCGTGAAAGAGTTTACGGCATAGCCTATGTTACCCGTGGTTATGGCCGTCTCGGCTATCTTGAGCAATCCCTGATGGCTGAGGCTTGCGTCGCCACGCCAAACGGTGTTGACAGAATGGGGGTTGGTGGCATAAGTGACGGGCAGTCCATTCTCCAGCACGTTGACATCGGCAGAGGGAAGCCCTATCTGAATCTCACGCGGACCGTTGGCGCTGGCGGCATTAAGCATGACGTTGCGGTTGCCCTCCTCCTTTGAGCTGCTTGCGTTTTCTTCCTGTGCATAAATGCCGGTCGTTGCCATAACGAGTAATGATGCGGCAAAGACCGATTTTGACGTTTCTTTCATAACTTTTAGGTTTTTAGTCGTGTTTTTGATTTTCTGCCGCAAATTTATGTAAGACGTTGATTTTCTGCATGCCACAATTGATGCACAAACGAAAACGAATCGTTCGTTGCATCATTTGTTGTATGCAATGAACGATTCGTTTGCCACGTTCTGTCACAAAGCAGTCCTATGACCTGTGGATGTCGCCGGGACTTATGCCAAACTCCTCCTTAAATCGCTTGGCGAAATAAGAAGGCGTGGTGAAACCCACGTCAAAAGCCACCTCTTGCACTGTCTTGTCGGATGTCTCAAGCAGGTGCTTTGCCCTGGCGAGACGCGCCTTGCGGAGCAGGTCAACCACGGAATAGCCCGTGAGAGCCTTCACCTTTCTATATAGTTGCACACGGCTCAAGCCTATCTCCGCACCAAGGTCTTCCACGGAATAATCGGCATCGGGAATGTGGCTCTTTATAATCTTGCGCAACTGCGCCACAAAAGTTTTGTCGCGCTCGCCAAGCGACTTCTCTTCGTCGGCCTGTTCCTGCAACGTGCCGGAGAATATGCGCTTCAGTTGGCGGCGGTTACGCAGCAGATTGTCTATGCGGGCGATGAGCGTGGAGGCAAGGAATGGCTTTGTTATATAGGAGTCTGCTCCTGTGGCATAGCCCTCGGCGCGCTGTTCTTCAAGCACACGGGCAGTAAGAAGGATTACGGGGATGTGGCTTATTGACATGTCGTCCTTCATTCGGCGGCTTAGCTCAAGACCGTCCATCACGGGCATCATCACGTCGGAGACCACTATCTGTGGCACTCGCTTGCGCGCTTCGGCCAGAGCCTCCGCTCCATTCTGAGCCTCCGCTATATTATAATGTGACTGGAGGATGCTCCTGATGTAGCTCCTCATGCTGGCATTGTCGTCAACCACCAACACCAAAGGCCTGTCAGCGTCGCAGTCGTCAACGGCAATGAGCGACTCTGCGTTCTGCTGCGACTTTATGTTCTCTGCCGTATAGTCATCGGCAAGGGTTTTGTCTGTCTTGCACGATAATTCCTCCTTATCCAGCATGGTGTCGTATCCCGCTTGCTTCAAAGGCAATTCGATGGTGAATGTAGTTCCCTTGCCCGGTTCACTTTCCACCAAAGCTTTGCCATGGTGCAGGTCGGTGTAGGCTTTCACGATGGCAAGACCGATGCCGGTGCCTCCCACAGAGCCTTTAGCCTGATAGAAACGCTCGAAGATGTGGCGGCAATCGTCTGCGGACATGCCATTTCCCGTGTCGGCCACAACAATGCTGACCGTACTGTCTGCGACTTCCAGCCTCGTGACTATCCTGCCGCCTTGCGGCGTGTATTTCAGCGCGTTGGTCATGAGGTTGAAATAGATGTGCGCCACTTTCTCCTTGTCGGCTATCACCACGGCACTTTCCGTGGCACGATATTCGAGGGCAAGGCCACGCCGCGCAGCCACGGCGGCAAAGTCAGATTCCCACACCTGCAGCTCTTTGCCTATGTCGAAGCGGTTGAGCTTCAGTTTCGCCTTGTCGTTCTGTATGCGCCTGAACTCAAGAATCTCGTCCACGAGTTGCGTCAGTATCTTGACGTTGCGCCGTATCATGTCCACGAGGTTGCGGTCTTCTCCCACTATCGACTTCTTCTCGGCAAGTTGGTCGGCAGGGCCTGATATGAGCGTAAGCGGCGTGCGCAGTTCGTGGGATATGTTGGTGAAGAAGCGCAATTGCGTCTGCGTCATCCGCTCCATGTCGGCAGTCATCTGCTTCTGCTGCGCCATGCTCTCCTGCAGCTGGCGGTTGAAACGCGTCTTGGCGAGATAGGCTTTCACGGCAAAGGTGCAGACACCAATCAGCAGACACACCAAGAATATGAGCGCGAAGAGATAGCTGCGCTGAGTGTCGAAGGCATTTGTCGTCGCCTCCACGCGGTTTCTCATGGACATGAGATTGTCCAACTGGCGCTGAGTCTCGTTGTTCTGCATGAGCAGCACACTGGCGTTGTCGCATGTCACGAGAGCCGACGAGAGCAGGTTCTCACGCTTGAACGGCTTCTTGTTGAGTATGTCGTATGCCAGTTTCATCACCTCGTCGCCGCGTGTGGGATAAATGTACGAGGCGAGCAGTTCGCCGTCTCTCACCAGTTGCATTCCACCACCACCCTGCGGCATGGCGTCGATGCCGAGAAAATGCACCTTGCTGAGGTCTATGCCATGCTTTTTCGCTGCCTTGCGCGCACCCATTGCCATGCGGTCGTTGTGGGCAAACACATAGTCGAAGCCTACTGGCGAGGCAGTGAGCAGTGAGTCGGTAAGGCGGTATGCGTTCTGCTCCGTCCAGTCGCATTCCACGTGTTTCACTATTTGCATGTTGGCGTGCTTTGCCACTTCGCCGTCGAAGCCACTCGCCCTGTCCACGGCAGGCGACGATGTGGACAGGCCGCATATCTCAAGTATGCGGCCGTGACCTTTTATCTGTGTTGACAGGTAGCGGGCTATGTCGCGGCCCATCTCCACGTTGTCGGCACCGATATACGCCGTGTATTTGGGAGAACGCACCCTTCGGTCAAACACTATTACGGGTATGCCATTGTCGTATGCCTTCTCTATGGCCTCGGAAACCTTCACCTGTCCTGGAGCAACAATGAGCAAGTCTACGCCATCCGCCACAAACTGGTCTATCTGGCGCGTCTGCAACTCAACGTCGTCATAGGCCGACGATATGCGAAGGTCGATGCCTTCGTAGGAAAAGGCGCACAGGCGCAACTCGTTGTTGAGCTTCTCGCGCCACACGTCTTCGCTGCATTGCGACACGCCGACAACAAAATGGCGGGATTGGTTGCCACATGAGACAAACACACAAAGCATGCATGCCAAGGCAAGCGAAATATAAAAGGTCGTCTTTTTCATGATAGATTGTTTGTTTGCAAAGATAATGCAAACGAGCGCAAAGAAAGCTTGCTTTCAATTTTATCTTATGCAAAGACGGTAAAAAATGTTTAGGCGGGTTCTAAAAGTAAAAAAAGGATATGGGAGAAAACGGTTTTTCTTTGTTTTCTCCCATATCCTTTAATATATTATCAGCCAATGTCGCCTTTGCTTAATCTATGGGCGCAAGGCGTACATTTTACAGGTTGAGCGATTTCTTTATGGCCTCAATCTTGTTTTCGGCATCAGCCATGCAACGCTCGTAGCAGCCAGCGCATTTCATGGTCGGGTCTTTCACCTCTATATAGAACTTGATTTTAGGCTCCGTTCCCGACGGACGTACGCTCACCTTGGTGCCGTCGCCGCAGAACCATTGCAAAACATTGCTCGTGGTGGGCATATCCAGCTTTTCGGTTGTGCCGTCGGCATTGGTCTGCACCAGTGTCTGGTAGTCTTTCCACACTGTTATTTCGCTGCCTCCAAGCTCCTTCGGCGGATTGGCGCGGAAATCAGCCATCATCTGCTTAATCTCGTCGGCTCCAGTCTTGCCAGGCTTTACTACATTTACCGTGAATTCTCTGGAGAAGCCATACTCCATGTATATGTTCATGAGCAAGTCGTAGAGGCTCTTGCCGTTGTCTTTCGCATAAGCGCAAATCTCGGCGAGCAACGAGCAAGCCGATACGGCATCCTTGTCGCGCACGAAATCCTGTGCGAGGAAGCCATAGCTCTCCTCACCGCCACCGATGTATTGCTGTTTGCCTTCAGAGAGAGCTATCTCGCGAGCTATCCACTTGAAGCCAGTGTAGCAGTCGCGCATCTCTATGTGCTGTTTTTCGGCAATCTTGCGTATCACTTCTGTGGTCACGATGGTCTTCACGATGAAGTCGTTGTCCTTCATGAGTCCCTTTGCCTTGCGGTTGGTTATTATGTACCACAGGAAAATGAGACAAGTCTGGTTGCCGTTGATGAGCACCCATTCGCCCTTGTCGTTCTTGCAGGCCATGCCCACGCGGTCGGCGTCGGGGTCGCTGGCCATCACGATGTCGGCGTCGATGGCCTTTGCGTCGCGCAATGCCAATGTCAGAGCCTCACCGTTTTCGGGGTTGGGCGACTTAACTGTGGGGAAGTCGCCGCTCTTCACCATCTGCTCTTCCACGCAGTGTACATTCTCGAAGCCCCACAACTTCAGCGACTGGGGAATGAGCATCATGCCCGTTCCGTGCAGCGGAGTATACACAATCTTCAGGTCTTTCTGACGCTTGATGGCCTCGGGGTCTATGCAGATGCCCTTTATCTGGTTGAGATATATGTCGTCTATGTCCTTGCCGATAATTTGTATGAGGCTCTTGTCGCCTTCAAACTTCACGTCCTCAACCTTCACCTTGTTCACCTCGTCGATGATACCTGTGTCGTGCGGTGCGAGCACCTGTGCTCCGTCTTCCCAATAAGCCTTGTATCCGTTGTACTCACGTGGGTTGTGGCTTGCGGTGACGTTCACACCAGCCTGACACTTCAGGTGTCTGATGGCAAACGAGCACTCGGGTGTGGGGCGCATGTCGTCAAACAAGTAAGCCTTGATGCCGTTTGCCGAGAAGATGTTGGCCACTGTCTCGGCGAAGAGGCGGCTGTTGTTGCGGCAGTCGTGGCACACCACAACAGAGATGTCGTCGCGTCCGGCGAAGTTTTTCTTAAGATAGTTGGCAAAACCTTGCGTGGCCATGCCCACGGTGTAGACATTCATGCGGTTGCTTCCGGCACCCATTATGCCACGGAGCCCGCCTGTGCCAAACTCCAAGTCCTTGTAGAAGCTCTCTATAAGGTCGGTCTTGTCCTGGGCTTCAATCATTTTTTTTACTGCATCCTGCGTTTCACTGTCGAAAGCAGGACTTAGCCATTGCTTTGCTTTAGCCTCACACTGGGCTATGAGCTGTGCGTTGTCTTCCATAATTATTTGGGGTTTTAAAGTTTTACAGTATACCTCACAAAGGTAGCAAATTAAATCAATACCAATAATCTGTAAACATCCTTTTTCGCTATTTTAGCCTAAAATAATATGTAGACGACTTGGCTATTGCCTTTTTCCTATCAAAAATAACTCATCTGAGGATAGCAAAACTATCTGTCTATCCACTCTTTGAGCTGTGCCGACTTCTCCTTGCTCACTATGATGTCCACGTCAGGAAAAGCCTTCAGACGGACGGATACTCGTTGTAGGCGGTGGTGAAAACGACCGGAGCACTGACCGCCACTTGCAGAAAAGCCTCAAACACATCGCCGTCGTCCAGACGAATATCAGCAAAAATGATGTCGTACTCTCTCCGCAGCGCCTCCACGGTATCGCTTACGTTCGTCACCGGCCCCTCGATGTCCAAGGTCTCGTCTATCTGCAGCAACAGTCGCCTCAGACGCATAAAACTGCGCTCCTCGTCTTCTATAATCAGTATCTTCATATCACTGGTATCTTCACTTCAAACTCACGTTCCTCGTCTTTCACTATCGGTTGGAGTCCCAACAGTCCGTAGCGCTCGCGGAGGTTTTTTCAGTCCTATCTTGTTTGTTGCCGGCGACTTGCCCACGAGCGGTATCCGCTTGTTCCTCACCGACACATAGTTCTATCACGCTTAACGACTCATGTTTCGGATTTAGATTTTGACCACAGTCCACAATGCACACAGGCTCTCATTCTACTAATAGACTCGAATAGGCAGGATTTCATCACCTTCATGGGGGAGCGTTAGCGGAACATGGTGATATTGACACCAAGGATAAAACGCATAAGGTGGAAGTCTGAAATGGACTTCCACCTTATGCGTTTTATCGTTTATGAAAGATGCTTCTTGCTTATTCAATCACCACAAGAGCGTCACCTTCCATAACACTCTGGCCAGCCTGGACACATATTGCGGTCACTTTTCCAGCCTTTTCAGCCTCCAGATTGTTAGCCATCTTCATTGCTTCGAGCACTACAACCGTGTCGCCTACGCTTACTTCGTCGCCCACAGCTACCTTAATCTCCGTGACAACGCCAGGCAGCGGAGCCTTCACGGCGTTTTGTGCGTTCACCCTTGCGGCAGAAGTGGTCTCGCTACTTGCGGCTGCGGGCTGCGCTGCCACCGGCTTCACCTTCACTTTGGGCTTTTCGGGCTTCGGTTCCGGCTCCATTTCCACCTTGTATGTCTCACCGTTCACGGTCACAGTAGCTGTGTCGTCGGCAATCTCGTTTATGGCAACCTCATACTTGTTGCCGTTGATAGTATACTTGTATTCTTTCATCTCACAGTTATATATTAGGGCTTTGCGGTCATTGTCAGGGCGTGTCCGTTCCACTCGGTAACGTGTTCCGCAATGGTTATCTTTCCAGACTCCTTGTCGTGCACGTTGTTTCCCTGATATTCGTGCAGAGCAAGAGCGATAGCCGCGAAAACTTCATTGTTCTTTTTCATGTTTCCAGCGTTTGTTTTGCGCCGGCGGAAAGGAGCGTAACTAACCTTTCCGCCGGCACATGTTTGGTTGGGAAAATACTACATGGGGATGTTTCCGTGCTTCTTTGCGGGCAGACTCTCGCGTTTTGTAGCGAGCTGAGCCAGTGCGCGGCAAATGCGGAAACGGGTGTTGCGAGGCTCAATCACATCGTCAATGTAGCCGTACTTGGCTGCCTGATACGGATTGGCAAACATATCGGTGTACTCTTCTTCCTTCTCTGCGAGGAACTCCTGTACGTTTTCGCCAGCCTCTTTCTTGGCTTTGGCCTCCTTGGCGCACAGCACTGCCACTGCACCTGACGCTCCCATCACAGCTATCTCGGCTGACGGCCAAGCGTAGTTGAGGTCGGCGCGGAGCTGCTTGCAGCCCATCACGATGTGGCTTCCGCCGTAGCTCTTGCGCAGTGTGACGGTAATCTTTGGCACTGTGGCCTCGCCGTAAGCGTAAAGCAGTTTTGCTCCATGCAGAATAACGGCGTTGTACTCCTGGCCTGTACCGGGAAGGAATCCGGGAACGTCAACGAGCGACACGATAGGGATGTTGAATGCGTCGCAGAAACGTACGAAGCGGGCACCCTTGCGGCTTGCGTTGACGTCGAGAACGCCGGCGTAGCACGACGGCTGGTTGGCCACGATACCCACACTCTGACCGTTGAAGCGGGCAAAACCCACGATGATGTTCTTGGCGAACTTGGGCTGCACTTCGAGGAACTCGCCGTCGTCAACAATGGCTCCGATTACCTTATACATATCGTATGCCTCGTTGGGGTTTTCGGGGATTATCTCGTTCAGAGTGTCGTCCATTCGGTCAATCGGGTCGTTGCACTCTTTGCGTGGTGCTGTCTCCATGTTGTTTGACGGAATGTAGCTCAGCAGTGACTTTATCAGTTCCATCGCCTCCTCTTCGGTGGCAGCGGTGAAGTGGGTCACGCCGCTCTTGGTGGAGTGTACGCTGGCACCTCCGAGGTGCTCCTGGTCGATGTCCTCGCCGGTAACGGTCTTCACAACCTTCGGACCGGTCAGGAACATGTATGAAGTGTTCTCCATCATTATCGTGAAGTCGGTCAGAGCCGGAGAGTAGACGGCACCTCCGGCGCAAGGGCCGAATATTCCGCTTATCTGGGGTATTACGCCCGATGCGAGGATGTTGCGCTCAAAGATTTCGCCATAGCCGGCCAGTGCGCAGATACCCTCCTGGATGCGTGCGCCGCCCGAGTCGTTTATGCCGATAACCGGTGCTCCCATCTTCATGGCCATGTCCATCACCTTGCATATCTTCTGCGCCATTGTCTCCGAAAGCGAACCTCCGTTGACGGTGAAGTCCTGTGCAAAGATGAAAACGAGGCGACCGTCAATTGTTCCGGAGCCAGCCACCACACCGTCGCCGAGATACTGCTTCTTCTCCATGCCGAAGTTGGTGCAACGGTGCAGTTTGAACATATCGTATTCCTCAAAGCTTCCTTCGTCCAGAAGCATGTCTATACGTTCACGTGCAGTGTATTTTCCGCGTGCGTGCTGCTTCTCTATGGCTTTTTCGCCACCGCCGATGCGTGCAGTTTCACGCTTTTCAATAAGTTGCTTGATTTTTTCCAGTTGCTTGCTCATATATTTATATGTATTATGGATGCTTTGTATATACCTTATTATATAGCTTAGTGCTCACACAGTTCGGTGAGTATGCCCACCGTTGATTTGGGATGCAGGAAAGCGATGTTCAGGTTTTCGGCTCCCTTGCGCGGAGCTTTGTCTATGAGGCGTATGCCTTTTTCGTCGCACTCGGCCAGAGCGTTGGCCACGCCGTCCTCAATGCAGAACGCCACGTGATGCACTCCGTGGTTGCCTTTGTCGAGCCACTTCTGTATGGTGCTGTCCGGCGATGTCGGTTCGAGCAGTTCCAGCTTTACCTCGCCGCACTTCAGGAAAGCGGTCTTGACCTTCTGGTCGGCCACTTCCTCCACGTTGTAGCACTTCAGTCCCAGTACTTGCTCAAAAAACGGGAGCGATTCTTCTATGCTCTGAACCGCTATGCCGAGATGTTCGATGTGAGAAATCTTCATAATATAGTGATGTTTTTATTGGTTATGTTCTTTTTGCTGTCCAAAACGAGCAACTTGTGCAAAGGTAGTATTTAATTATGACATGAATAAGCGTGGTTGGGAAAAATAATGTTAAGGGTGGCTACCTAAGTAACGTCCAGAAGAAACGGGGCAAGTTCCTTTGAACCTTACTTGGCAGCCACCCTTAGTCATATCAGTCATATTAATCATTGTCAGAACTCGACGGTCACTTTGGCGTTTATCTGCCGTCCGGTGAGATAGTTTGGCACGGCATATTGCTGGTTGGTGACGTCAGTAACCCAGTAGTAGGAGTTGACGTTGCTTATGTCGAAGAGGTTGAGGCAGTCCACTCCAATCCAGACGTTCTTGCAGATGCCTTTGTGCTTGCGGTTTTCATTGTCATAGGCTTTGTAGGCCATACCTATGTCGGCGCGCTTGTAGGCAGGCGCTCTGAAGTTTTGCGTCTCTATGCCTTTGTGTGGCGGGCCGAACGGCAAGCCGTCGGCGAAGGCCAGTCTGAGCGTCATCTTCCACCGTTCCGTGCCGGGGAAGTAGTCGGTGAAGTGCAGGTTGACGGCATACCGCTGGTCTGTGGGCATGGGTATCCACTGGCCGTTCATCTTCTGCTGGGTGCTCATCAGCGAGAATGTCACCCACGAGTCGGTGCCGGGCACAAACTCGCCGTAGAGCTTGAGGTCAAGTCCTGCTGCATATCCGTCGCACTGGTTGCCGCCGTAGTATGTCACCTTCACGTTGTTCACGTTGTATGGCACAAGGTTGTGCAAGGCTTTGTAGTAGGCTTCGGCGGTGAACTTATACGGTCTTTCCTTTATTTTGAAACGGTAGTCAAACGCTGCAACAAAGTGTATTGATCTCTGGCTTTTGATTTTGTTGTTCAACACGGCCACTGTCGTACCGTTTTGCGCCACAGTGTCGCGCAGTTCCTTGTAGAACGGAGCCTGATAGTACAGTCCCGTGGCCACGCGGAAAGTCATGTCCTGGTTGAATGCTGGTATCATGGCCAGCGAAACCCTCGGCGACACTATTGTCTCTTTGTTGAACGACCAGTGGCTGAAGCGCACGCCGTAGTTCAGAGTGAAGTGGTTGCCTCCCTCTTCGCCACTGCTGAAGCGGTAGGTGTCCTGCACATAGCCCTCGATGCGGTGGCTGTTGAGAGTATTGCTGGAGCGCAGCGAATAGATGAGGTCGAGGCGACTGGCGGAGTGGGGGATTGAGTAGCCGCTGGAGTCGCGCATCTCATACTCCCTGGAGTCCTCGCTTATGTGCTCAATCTTGTAGGTCAGTCCGCCTTCGATGTCGTGGTGCTTGGTTTTGTGGTTGAGCATCAGCTTGAAGCTCTGCACCCTTGCCGTAAGGTAGTTGCGGGCGTGCTCCATGTATGTGCCCACTCCGAGGTTCACGTTCTTCTGCGTGTCGTCGAGCCAGTATTGTCCCTGTATGTCATAGGTCTCCTGCTCCTTGGTGTAGAATGTCGATGCCAGAAGCGACAGTTTCGTGTTTGCGCCGAACATTCTTGAGATGCCGAGCATACCGATGAGGGTTCTGAACAAGTCCTTTTCCTGTCCGTCGAAGTACACCTTGAACGATTTCACGTTTTCCATCGTTCCGAACGACGTTTCCCTATTGCTCGGAACAAAGTTGTAGCGGTTTTCCGATATGTTTCCTATGAAGTCTATCGTCCATCTCTGGTTGGGCGAATAGCTTATGTAGGCCTGATAGTCGAGGAAGCGCGGGTCGTACTCACCCTTTGTGTCGAGCGTGCCGAGCAGGTTGCGCGTGGTCTTGTATCTGATACCGTGGCTCATGGAGAACTTCTTGCCGCCAAGCCCAACGTAGGCCGACGCACCGAGCAGCGAAGCCTGGACGTTCCCCTCAGCCTTCTGCGGCTTGCGGTAGGTAATGTCGAGCGCCGATGACATCTTGTCGCCGTACTTTGCCTCGAAACCTCCCGTGGAGAATCCCACCGACTCCACCATGTCGGGGTTTATCACGCTGAGTCCCTCCTGCTGTCCGCTGCGTATGAGCAACGGGCGGTACATTTCCACATTATTTATATATACTGAGTTTTCGTCGAAGCTGCCGCCTCTCACGTTATACTGCGACGACATCTCGTTGTGGGTCGACACACCGGCCTGTTGCTGAATCATGTCTTCCACAGCGTTTCCCGACGCCGAAGGTGAACCTTTGGCGTTCTTTATGTCGAGCTTTTCCGTTCCCGTCACCTGGCGCCGCTTCTCCGTGACCACCACTTCGCCCAGTGCCGCCATTGAAGGCAGCGACACCTCTATGTGCTGCTTGCCCCTTGGCCGTTTGAACACCCTCTTGCGCGAGTTGTAGCCAATCATGGAGAACTTCACCACCACGCTGTCTTTCGATGCGAGTGTCATGGTGAACTCTCCCTTGAGGTTGGTTGCCGCCACCTTACCCTGCTCCAGACACGACACGGTGGCAAGTTCAATGGGGTTGTTCTCCTCGTCCACCACTCGTCCGGTGAGGGTAAAGTTCTGCGCCGCAGCCGTGATGCTCGTCAGCAGAGCGGCCACTGTCAGTATGAAATATCTGGTTTTTATTGATGCCATTACTCTATCTTAACGCAAACTTCGCCGTTTTATTACAGGTGACGGCCAATGTTGTCACAAAAAGACAGTCTGTCTGTTTCATGGATATGCCGTTTACGGGTCGTAGATGTGCCATTTACGAGTCGTAAACATGCCGTTTGCGATGGCTAAACATACCGTTTACGAGTGCTAAACATGCCGTTTACAGTCCGAAACCATACCGCTTGTTTTTGCTTACAGTATTGTTTAATGCTATTGTGTACAAGAAAAACTGTAAGCAAACAAATGTGTTTTGCTTGCAGTTTTTTCGGGTTTGTTTTCAAAACCGCCGTGACGCGTCCTTTTTCGCGGCGCTTTTTGATGTAAATTACTTGCTTCTTAGTTGCCAAAAGGCCACGGCTGAAGCTGCCGCAACGTTGAGCGAATCCACTCCGTGTGCCATCGGTATGCGCACAACGTAGTCGGATTTTTCTATTGTCTCCGTTGGCAGACCGTCGCCTTCGTTGCCCATGATGATGGCCAACCGCTGCTCGGCGTTGAGTTTTAGGTCGTCCAGCGATACGGAATTGTCGCTCAGAGCCATCGCCGCCGTCTTGAAGCCCAGCTCTTTTAGCGTCTCCACGGGACTGTCTATCCAAGTCCACGGCACGAGAAACACCGAACCCATCGACACTCTCACGGCCCTGCGGTTCAGAGGGTCGCACGAGGTGGTGGTGAGCAGCACTGCGTCGATGCCCAAAGCGGCTGCCGAGCGGAAGATGGCACCGATGTTGGTCGTGTCAACCACATTGTCTATCACCACCACCCGCCTTGCCTCGCGGCATATCTCGCTCACTGATGGCATCTTCGGTCGGCGCATGGCGCACAGCACGCCACGTGTCAGTGTGTAGCCGGTCAGGCTGGCAAGCAAGTCTCGGCTTCCTGTGTATACGGGTATGTCATTGCAGCGAGCAATGATGTCGGCTGCGTCGCCTGTGATGTGCTTCCGCTCGCACAACAGCGCCAGAGGTTCGCATCCGGAGGCCATTGCCACACGTATGACCTTGGGACTTTCGGCTATGAAGATACCTTTCTCCGGGTCTATGCGGTTGCGCAGTTGTGCTTCGGTCAACGAACTGAACACCTCTACGCCCAGGTGCGTCAGCGAGTCTATTTCTATTATTGGCATAATGTGGTTTGGATATTACCGCTTGATGCTGTCCAACAGGGCTTGCGCCAAGCGTTCGGTTTGTTGTCTGGCCGGCTTACCGGTACCGGTGAGCGGCAGTTTTTCTGTGGAAAGATAGTGGCGCGGTTGCCAGTAGCGCGGCAACTGCTGACGGCAAATGGTGCGGATGGAGTCCATGTCCATTGCTTTTTCGGCTATCAGTACCACGGCTTCACCCAGCTTGGCGTCATGCACTTTGGTTATGGCAAACGCAGTGTTGATGTGCGGCTTCAGCCTTTGCTCCACCTCTTCGGCCTGTATCTTTATGCCGCCGCTGCATATCACGTTGTCCTTGCGGCCGATTATGCGGAAGCGTCGGCCGTCTTCGGCCATGACAGCACGGTCGTTGGTATGCAAAACCTCACCGCACACGTTTGGCGCACTGACAACCAGACAGCCCTCTTCGTCGGTTCGCACCTCTACACCGTCCATCGGCTCATACCATTCGCTTGCCTTTTCACCATTCAACCGCCTCATGGCTATGTGCGAAAGGGTTTCGGTCATGCCGTAGGTGCTCCACACCGCATTGGGAAACGTGCGCAGTTCTTCGGCCAATGCCTCGTCTATTGCTCCTCCACCGATAATCAGGTGGCGTATCTGGCGCAGCAACTTGCGCTCACGCTCCACCTTCAGACTCTCATACACCTGCATCGGCACCATTGCGGCAAACGTCGGAGCGTGGTCAATCGTGGCCAGAGGGTGCGACGACGGCGCAACGCTTATCAGCCGGAGTCCGCCCACCTCAGCCCTCACGGCCATCATCTTGCCGGCGATGTAGTCGAGCGACATGCAGAGCAGTGCCGTGTCGCCCGGTTGGAGATTGAGAAAGTTGCAGGTAGTGCGCGCCGAAGCCTCCATGCGCAGCTTCTCCACCCACAGCGGTTTCGGCTTTCCTGTGGAGCCGCTTGTATGTACGAGCATCTGTGGCGACTGGTTGTGCCATTCAGCCGTGAATTGTTCTATAGTCATTTAGCGTGTGTTGTCCCGACGGATTGGTCCTGTTTGCTCACCCAGAGCTTGGCGTTTCTTATTTCCAACGCCATCGGAAAGTTGTCGGTAAACAGTTTTCCTGTGCCAAGACCTTGCGGTGTTTTTATGTTGGGGCCATACAAGTGTGCGGTCAACTGTGCTATTGCGTTCAGTCCGATATTGCTTTCGAGCGCACTCGTTATCCAAGTGCCGATGCCTCTCTCCTCGGCCAGTTTCACCCATTCGGTCACGCCGTGCACTCCGCCGTGCAGCGACGGCTTCAGCACGAGGTAGGCGGGCTTGATGATGTCGAGCATCCGCTTCTTCTTGCTGCGCTCGTTGATGCCTATAAGTTCCTCATCGAGAGCGATGGGCAGCTTGGAGTTGCGGCACAACTGCGCCATCTCCTCCCACTGGCCTTGCTTTATGGGCTGCTCGATGGAGTGGATGCTGAACAGAGAGAGCAGCTCCAGCATATAGGAAGCCTTGTCGCACGGGAAAGCACCGTTGGCATCGACACGCAGTTCCACGAGTCCGGGAGAGAACAGGTGGCGTATCTTCTTTATCAGCGCAACTTCATCGGAGAAGTCTATCGCGCCGATTTTCAACTTTATGCAGCGGAAACCTTCCAGCAGTTTGGCTTCCGTGCGGTTGTCCATCTCCTTTCTGTCACCCATCCACACCAGTCCGTTGGTCGGTATGCCCTCCTTGCCCTGACTGAACGGCGTATCGAATATCAGCGGCACGGGGTTTGCGTCGGGATTGAGTCCATGTTCCAACATTTTTTTCTCGTTGTTGAACTGGAGCAGTGCGGTTTCCATTCCGAACAGCATGGACGGGTAGGGGAGCATGGCCTTGCGGTCTATGACTCCTTCCTGCGCAAACTGTCGGCAAAAACCGTGCAGTATGTCTTCGTAGTCGGGGGTGGCGTCGCAACTAAGGTCGGGCAGTGGGGCGCACTCGCCAATGCCCATTGCGCCCGGAACATCGGGCGATGTGATTTTCACCAGCCATATCTGCCGTGTGGTATAAACGCCACGCGATGTGCGGGCAGGCTGTTCGAAATGCAGTGTGCGCTCGGTAATGGAGATGTCGTACCTGTCCATGGTTGAAAACGATTGCTATAGGTTTTGGGTATATATATAATGGTAGGTTGGAATATGCTTTATGGCAGCTTGGGATACTTCTTGAAGTCCGGTTTTCGCTTTTCCAGAAACGCTTTGCCGCCTTCCTGCGCCTCGTCAAGGAAGTAGTAGAGCATGGTAGCGTCGCCGGCCAGTTCCTGTATGCCAGCCTGTCCGTCAAGTTCGGCGTTGAGTCCAGCCTTTATCATGCGCAGTGCCAACGGACTGCGCTCCATCATGGTTTGCGCCCATTCCACACATTCGTCTTCAAGGCGGTCAAACGGCACCACCTTGTTCACCATTCCCATCCGTTCAGCCTCCGCAGCGGTATACTGTCGGCACATGAACCAGATTTCGCGAGCCTTCTTCTGTCCCACTATCCGGGCGAGATAGCTGGCGCCAAAACCGGCATCGAACGAACCCACCTTAGGCCCTGTCTGTCCGAATATGGCGTTTTCGGAAGCTATGGTGAGGTCGCACATTATGTGGAGCACGTGGCCACCGCCAATGGCATAGCCGTTCACCATGGCTATTACCGGCTTTGGCAGCGAACGTATCTGCTTCTGCACGTCGAGCACGTTGAGTCTCGGCACACCGTCATTGCCCACATAGCCGCCGCGTCCCTTCACATTCATGTCACCGCCGGAGCAGAAAGCCTTGTCGCCGGCACCGGTCAGTATCACCACGCCTATGCGTTGCGCTTCGCGACACCAGGCCAAAGCCTTCGACATCTCCGCCGTTGTGAGCGGTGTGAATGCGTTGCGGTATCTTGGACGGTTGATTGTTATCTTGGCAATGCCGTCAAATTCCTCGAAAAGTATCTCCTTAAAGTCGAAATTTTCAATCTGTTTCCATTTTCTTTTTCCCATTATTTTCCTTATTTCTTTAAGGTTTTGAGCGTTTTCATTGTCGCGTTTCCTGCTTCTTTCGGTTGGTGTGTCGTTCAGTTGAGTGAGTCTGTTGTGCCGTCGTTACGACTGTAAATGATGACGATGAGTGCCGAAATGTGTGTGAAAACGGCAAAGCTCAAACCTTGATTTGTTCATCAATAGTTGCTGAGGCTCCCGTTGGAGTCGTGTGTATACATATATTACTTAGTGCAAAAATAATGGTTAAATATGAAAAAAGTAACTTTCATCCTTGTTTTTTAGCGTGTTTTTACATTCTTGCATGCATATGTGATGACTTGTCGTTGGATTTGTTGTTCTGCAAAAGAGCCACTTTTTGCCTCGTATATGCCATATTTCCACGGTGTTTCTTACCGTGTTTGACGAAAATGTTGTTATTTTGCACCCGAATTTCGATTTACTACGTATAGATACGTTATAAAAATGGAAGTATTTAACAGTATAGTAGCTCTTCAAAACAAGCTTTTTGAGGTGCGCAAGGATGGGAAAACAGTAGGGCTTGTGCCCACTATGGGGGCCTTGCATGAAGGACACGCCTCGCTTGTGAGAAAGAGCGTCAGCGACAATGATGTCACTGTTGTTTCCGTATTCGTCAATCCTACCCAGTTTAACGACAAAAACGATTTGAAAAACTATCCCCGCAACCTCGACGCAGACTGCCGTTTGCTGGAAGAATGTGGGGCCGATTATGTTCTGGCACCCTCGGTAGAGGAGATGTATCCTACGCCAGACAAGCGCCAGTTCGACTTTCCTCCCGTGACAAGTGTCATGGAAGGTGCTCACCGTCCCGGCCACTTCAATGGCGTATGTCAGGTCGTGAGCCGTCTGTTCTATATCGTGCGTCCGCAGAGAGCTTATTTCGGAGAAAAGGACTGGCAGCAGATAGCTGTGGTCAAGGCTCTTGTCAAATATCTCGGTCTCGGTGTGGAGATTGTGGAGTGCCCCATAGTGCGCGATGCCGATGGTTTGGCGCGTTCCAGCCGCAACGCACTTCTGTCGAAGGATGAGCGCAGCATAGCTCCAACCATATACAAGGCTCTGAAAGAAAGTATTGAATACGCCAAAAAACACACCGTTGGAGAAACTCACGACAAGGTGGTGAGCGACATCGATGCTGTAGACGGACTCGAAGTGGAGTATTTTTCAATCGTTGACGGCAACACTTTGCAGGACGTGTCTTCGTGGGACGACTCCGACTACGTTGTGGGCTGTATTACAGTCTACTGCGGCAAGACTCCAATACGTCTGATAGACCACATTAAATATAAAGGGCTATGATGATAGAAGTGTTGAAGTCGAAACTGCATTGCGTCACGGTTACTGAGGCGAACCTCAACTATATGGGCAGCATAACCATCGATGAAGACCTGATGGATGCTGCCGGGCTTATAGCGGGCGAAAAGGTTCAGATAGTGAACAACAACAATGGCGAACGTTTTGAGACCTATATAATAAAAGGTAAGCGCGGTTCCGGTTGCGTATGCCTCAACGGTGCCGCCGCAAGAAAGGTTCAGGTGGGTGACGTTTGCATCGTCATTGCCTACGCCCTGATGGACTTTGAGGAAGCCAAAAGCTATAAACCTACAGTGGTATTCCCCAAGGAAGGCAACAAACTGTAGATTTCTTTCGTGAACAGAAGCACAAGGGGTTGCGCCGTATCGGTGCAGCCCCTTGTGCTTCTATCTTTCCAAAACATTCTTAATGATAGTGGCTTCTTTCGGTTAAATATGCTATCTTACAACAGATAATATTTTGTTGTTATATATCTATTTATGCAAGAAACAAATAATATATTGACAATATTAGACAGCTATCTTCATGACAATTTCGATGAGATTGCAAAGGAGATGGTCTGCAAGAAACGTAAACCTTTGCAGCTTTTACTTGGACGTTTGCACCATTTATTGTCGGATTTTTATGTAGTTTTGCAAGATAGATATTACAAACAACCGGAAAAACTACATCATGCAAACAGAAAACAAATCATTTCAAGCGGTAAATACCGGCTATACAACAAAGGAGGCTATAGACGAGGCCAAGCGGTGTCTGCACTGCAAAGTGCCACAGTGTCGCAAGGGATGCCCCATAGAAAACGATATTCCAGACTTCGTGAATGCACTCTCGATGGGCAACATTGGTATGGCCATGAGCATCATAAACGAAAAGAGCAATCTGCCAGCCATCTGCGGACGTGTATGTCCTCACGAAAAACAGTGCCAGGGCCATTGCGTGTTGGGCAAGAAAGGCGAGCCTATACAGATAGGCAAGTTGGAGCAGTTCATCGCCGACTTCGATGCGAATATGGCTCTCATACGCGAAAAAATGCCGCAGAAGACCCGTGGAAAAATCGCTGTCATTGGTTCAGGTCCTGCCGGACTTACCGTAGCCGGCGACTTGGCGCGCAAAGGGTTTGCCGTAACCATCTTCGAGGGGCAGGAAGAACCTGGCGGAGTGCTCATGTATGGCATACCGGAATATCGTCTGCCAAAGAGTGTCGTGCGCAAGGAAACCAGAAAGATTGAAGCTCTTGGAGTCAATTTTGTGCTCAACTGTCTTGTGGGGCGCAACAATATTACGGTTGACAGTCTGTTTCACGACGGCTACGACGCTATTTTCATTGGTACGGGCACAGCCCTGCCGCAGAATATGGACGGAGTGCCTGGATCCAATCTGCGCGGCGTGAGCCAGTCCACCCACCTCCTGCACTGTGTGAACAGCTACAACGAAGGGGCTATGAGCCGCAGTATGGTGCCTCTGCAAGAGGGAGAAAGGGTAGGGGTGATTGGCGGAGGAAACGTAGCCATGGACGCTGCACGCACCGCCATACGCCTTGGAGCTGACGTCACGGTGATTTACCGAAAGACGCAGGCCGACATGCCAGCCAATGAGAGCGAATATGAAGAGGCAGTAAAGGAGGGCGTGAAGTTCTTGTGGCAAACCAACCCCACGGAATTCATCGACAATGGGAGCGGTATGCTCAAAGCTGTGCGTGTGACTACGCCCGAGGGAGAAAAGGAACTGCCTTTCGACAGAATATTTTTGGCCATCGGTTCGCGTCCGGCCAACCGCATTGTGTCAACAACCGAAGGCATCGACGTGGACGAAAAGGGCTATGTGAAAGTCAGCGACCGACCTATGGGCATGACAACACGCCGGGGTGTGTTTGCCGGAGGCGATGTGGTGCACCGTCCACAAACGGTTGTGCTGGCCATGAAGGCTGCCAAGGAGGTGGCACTGGGCATTGCGCAATATGTAGATGCTATAAAGTTGCTTGAAGACTGCGGTCTTTCAGAAGGTCAACTGCTTGAGGGGAAAAGCAAATTTTAATCGTCCGCATTGCCGCTGTTGGCAGGCATTTTGGCAAAAAAGGTCATTAAAAATTTCGTTTACACCTTATTTATATTACCTTTGCATAGGAGATGGCGGTGCGGCAGTAAGGCACTCATGTGGCAGAATGTCGCCCACGCTTCTTCGCGCGAACCTTACAGCGGCAACAAAAATCAATTATTCATAAATAACAGTTTCAGTTAAACTATGAAGGATACAATATTAGTTACTGGAGGAACCGGATTTATCGGTTCCCATACCACCGTTGAACTTCAGAATGCCGGCTACAACGTGGTGATAGTGGACAATCTGTCAAACTCACGCGCAGAAGTGGTTGACGGAATCGAAAAGATTACCGGTGTACGTCCCGCCTTTGAAAAGGTGGACTGCTGCGACAAGGCGGATCTGGAGGCCGTTTTCGCCAAATATCCCGACATTACGGGTATCATACATTTTGCAGCCAGCAAGGCAGTAGGGGAAAGCGTAGAGAAACCTCTGCTATATTACCGCAACAATATCCTAAGTCTGGTGAACCTGCTGGAACTCATGCCTGCACACAACGTCAAGGGCATAATATTCTCTTCAAGCTGTACTGTATACGGACAGCCCGACCCCGAAAATCTTCCTGTCACTGAAGACGCTCCAATCAAGCCTGCGGAAAGTCCATACGGCAACACAAAGCAGGTGAACGAGGAGATTATACGTGACGATATAAACAGTGGCGCACCGATAAAGGCCATCCTGCTCCGCTACTTCAACCCCATAGGTTCGCATCCCACGGCTATAATAGGCGAAATGCCAAACGGCGTGCCTATGAACCTCATACCTTACGTTACGCAAACGGCCATGGGGATAAGGGAACAGCTCAAGATATTCGGCAACGACTATGACACTCCCGACGGCACATGCATACGTGACTATATCTATGTGGTTGACTTGGCTAAGGCACACGTAAAAGCTATGGAGCGCGTGCTGCACTCTGACAGCGACAAGCTGGAGGTGTTCAATGTCGGCACGGGGCACGGTGTGAGCACAAAGGAAGTGGTTGACGCCTTTGAAAAGGCCACTGGTGTCAAGCTTAATTGGGCCTATGCGCCCCGTCGTGCTGGTGATATAGAGAAGGTGTGGGCCAATCCGGAAAAAGCAAACAAGGTATTGGGATGGAAAGCCGAGACAAGCCTCGAAGACACGCTGAAGTCGGCCTGGAACTGGCAGAAGAAACTCCGCGAAGACGGCATACAATAAGCCGCAACGTGGTATAAAGAGATAGAAACCGGTCGTTCATTTCATTGTATGACCGTGTTTATTTTGTGTTTGTGTTGTTATTATCCTCCGATGCGAATCGGGGGATAATTATTTGTACCCGCTTTACTTCTCATTATTACTGCTTTTAGACAGTTAGCATAGGTGCGTTTCTTTAGCTCAAACCGTACCAAATTATTTTTTTTACCGTCACTGAGGTTCAAAAAACAGAGCTTGGTACTGTGCTATCTCAAGTTCCTTTGGAAAAAATCCAGAACTTTGTTCTGTACATCAATGCCACATGAATGATTGATGTCCAACAGCTCCGTCTCCAATTTGTTGTTTGCCTTTTGGCTATCCCACGTCTTGTGCATGATAGCGAACGCCTTTTTTACTCCATCTATGGGAAACAGGTGATCCTGCGTGCCATTAATGAAAAGCATAGCTTTGGGACAGGCCATACAAGCAATGTGCGGATAGTCCATATACTGGCGCAATCCTGGCAGACAATTGGCAAAACCGCCATACTCGCGCTTCTTGTCTTTCACAGACATCTGCACATCTGTGGTCACCATCCAGCACACTGATGCCGCTGCCTTTATCCTTTCGCTGAGCGCAGCAAGCATCCATGCACGGTAACCGCCCATGGAACATCCGGCACAGGCAATCCTTTCAGCGTCCACGTAGGGTAGGGAGACAAGCAACTCCGTGCACGCAATGTCGTCGTAGGTCATAAAAGCCGATAAATCACGTCCCAACATCATCATGTTGCCAGCTATTATGTCGTACTTGTTTCTGTCCACACCTTCCTCACGACCGCGTTCACCCCACATAGCGGCATCGGCCGAGAACACCACATAGCCATGCGATGCGAGAAAATCACCGAAAAAGCGGCCGCCATAGAGTTGGTTTGCCCACCTGGATGCGTCGTTGCCCACCACGGAATCAACCCCAAAAGGACGCACCATCTTCTCCTTCCCGATGAAAAGATTGCCGCCATGGTCATGGAGAACATTGACTGCCGGAAACGGACCGTTGCCTTTTGGAACAAGAAGATAGGCACTTATGCGCGAATAGGCGTTCACATTAAACTCGATTTTCATGGCTGTATAACCGTCACGATCCTCCTTGTCCGTCACAATCATGTCAATCTGCGTCGCTTTCTTCGGCGGAGTCATCATACATTCCAGAACTTTTGAACGTGCTTTCTGTCGCCATTCGTCAAAATTGTCAATGCCTGAATTTTCCCAGGCCAATGGATACGTCAGCTCCTCTTTGAGTTGTTCAACATAACAGGGCAAGTCAAAGGAAAATTCAAACTTCTCGCGTTTTTGAATCTTTGTTTTCTTTTGTGCCATAGTCATGTTTGCACCAAATATATACAGTAGAAAAATCCAGATTATTATTGCTTTATATTTCTTTTTTACCATATTGAATAATGTGATGATTATGTTTTCGTGCAGCAACAAGCATGGATATAATGTTCTTATCAGCCACAAAATTACAGAAATTAATATTGATGGATAACAAAATACAGAAAGAAGCATGAAAGCATGAGAAAATGTAGGGATGAAAAGGTGAAAAACAGCTCAATTTGAATAGAATAGAAATCGTCTGTATGCCTGTTGGTAAAAAGAAACTTCCGAGTTTCGTATTGTAAATGACACAGTTACTAACTGTAAACATGCCGTTTACAGTCCGAAACAATATCGTTTGTTTTTGCTTGCGATATTGTTTTTAGTAGTATGCTCGGCATGAGCATTGTCTAACGGGTGCAAGTCCCGAGTAAGCCCTAATAGCGGGAATTACATAGCCAAGAGCAAGGGTGTTCATCGTGAGGTGAAATCTGAAAGAAGCTGGCGGCAAACATCTGGCCTAACGGACAGAAACTTCATACAAG
>CAVGKZ010000020.1:0-20010 GCA_963630025.1 bacterium
CGAACTGAAGACTCTCGACCACTATCTCGTGAAGCGCAGCCAGTGGATTATCGGTGGTGACGGTGCTTCTTATGATATCGGCTACGGCGGTCTCGACCACGTGATTGCCAGCGGCGAAGACGTGAACATCCTTGTGCTCGACACCGAGGTTTACTCCAACACCGGCGGTCAGGCCTCCAAGGCTACTCCTCTTGGCGCCATCGCACAGTTTGCCGCACAGGGCAAGCGCATCAAGAAGAAGGACATCGGTATGATTGCAACAACCTACGGATACGTTTACGTTGCCCAGATAGCAATGGGTGCCGACCAGGCACAGTGCTTGAAGGCCATCCGCGAGGCTGAGGCTTACCACGGACCTTCGCTCATCATCGCTTACGCTCCATGTATCAACCACGGTCTGAAGGCCAAGGGCGGCATGGGCAAGAGCCAGGCCGAGGAAGGCAAGGCTGTAGAGTGCGGCTACTGGCACTTGTGGCGTTACAACCCCGAGTTGGCTGCCGAGGGCAAGAATCCGTTCTCGCTCGACTCTAAGGCTCCCGACTGGGCTAAGTTCCACGACTTCCTGCTTGGTGAGGTTCGCTATCTGTCGGTTAAGAAGGCTTATCCCGACGAGGCAGAGGAACTGTTTGCCGAGGCTCAGCGCATGGCACAGCTCCGCTACAAGAGCTATGTGCGCCAGACCAAGATGGACTGGAGTGACGAAAATACTCCCGAAGCATAACATTAGTTTCGTATAGGGTGGCTTCATAAACCACCTATAATAAAGGAACAGAGTGTCCGAAAGCCCGAACAAGGCTTTTGGGCACTCTTTCTTTTGGCCTTTTCCAAGCCCTATTTATATAAAGTTGACGGGCTGTCCAATAGAAATCAGGCAACTTTCTATGAGAATTAGGCAATTTTCTATGAGAAATCAGGCAACTTTCTAAAACGAACAGTTGTCAAGCGACTGCAAATGGTACGCTTTCCCATACGTTTTTCTCCTGCGGAAATCGTCTAAACAAGTGCTAAAAAGAGACGTAAGTGTTTGATATTCGCAAGAAAATGCGTATTTTTGCATCTCAAAAAATCATCCGGATAATGAAGAGAATTTTCTTGGTTGCTTGTACGGTAATGGCATTGTGCGGTTGCGCAAACCAATACAATCGCGTGTACAAGTCATCAGACTACGATTATAAATATGAGTACGCCAAGGAGTGTTTCGCACGCGGACAGTTCACACGGTGCATATCTCTGCTGCAAGAACTGGTGACAATCCAGAAGGGAACCGACAACGCCCAGGAGTGCCTCTATATGTTGGGCATGGCGGAATATTGCGACGGTGACTACGAGAGTGCGTCTGCCACGTTCAAAAAATACTTTTCGTCCTATCCCAAAGGAATTTACGCCGAACAGGCATCCTATTATATAGGTCAGGCTCTGTATCAGAGTACTCCTGAACCACGACTTGACCAGACTCCGACCATAGGGGCAATCAACGCATATCAGGAGTTCATGGACTTGTTCCCAGACTCCAAGTTGCGCGCAACTGCCCAAAACCGCTTGTTCGACCTGCAAGACAAACTCGTGCAGAAGGAATATCTTTCAGCAAAACTGTACTACGACCTTGGCGGATATTTCGGCAACTGCACTGGCGGAGGCTCCAACTATGAGGCTTGCATCATCACCTCGCAGAACGCTCTCAAGACTTATCCCTATACAAAGAAACGCGAAGACTTCGCCATACTTATAATGAAGAGCAAGTATGAGCTGGCCCAGCAGAGCGTTGAAGACAAGAAGCTTGAACGTTTTCGCGATGCCGAAGACGAATGCTATGGCTTCATAAACGAATATCCCGAGAGCCAGGAGCGTAAGACGGCAGAAAAGTATATCGTTCAGTGCAAGAAAGTTACAAAAGACTGATAAACGAACAAAACATAAAACATTATTTATAATTCTTATGGATTACAAGAAATCGAAAGCACCGGTAAACACCGTGACCCGCAACATCATGGATCTTTGCGACGAAACAGGCAACATCTACAAGAGTGTGGCCATTATAGGCAAGCGTGCCAACCAGATTTCGGTGCAGATTAAGGAAGACTTGAGCAAGAAGCTGGCCGAGTTCGCTTCTTACAACGACAGCCTTGAAGAAGTGTTTGAGAACCGTGAGCAGATAGAGATTTCACGCTACTACGAAAAACTGCCGAAGCCTACCCTGCTGGCTACACAGGAATTTATCGAGAGCGACATCTACTGGCGCGACCCGGCACAGGATGCACCGCAGCAACCTGCTGAGACGCAAAACTAACAGACTGAAGACCAAGGTTTATAGCGGAGGTAAGACATGATACAGCGCGTACAGACTCTTTATTTGCTTGCGGCAGTGGCTCTCAGCATCGTTTGCCTCTGTCTGCAAATAGGCACGGTGAGTGCCGACGGAATGACCGTAGCTCGCGAGTACAACCTTTGGGTAATGTCGGCAGACAATGCGGTAAGTTGGAGCGTTTGGCCTCTGTTTGCGGTACTTACCCTTGCATCGGCAGTTGGGATATATACCATTTTCATGTTCCACAACAGGATATTGCAGGCTCGTTTCTGTCTGTTCTGTTCGCTGCTCGTGGTAGGATGGTATATCATTTACGCCGTTTTGGGTCATGTCATAGCCGACTCTTCGGCAAACCAAGCATTCTCTCCGTCGCTGACGGCGGCACTTCCGCTGGTATCGCTGGTGCTATACATACTGGCACGCCGCGCAATACTTGCCGACGAACGCCTTGTGCGCGCTGCCGACCGAATAAGATAACACCTCTAAGCCGCCCTGAGATTTTGATTTTTCTCATGGCGGCTATTTCTATAGCCGTCTTATAACCACAAAAAAAGCAAATCTGATGTCAACGAAACCTAAGGCTGCGCTCTTCGACCTTGACGGTGTGGTGTTTGACACCGAGCCTCAATACACTGAATTTTGGGGAGAACAGTGCAGGGAGTTTCATCCAGAGCGTCTCGGATTGGAGTTTGAGATAAAGGGACAGACTCTTCAACAGATATACGACCGATATTTCAGCGGTGACTTGCTGCCGAAACAGAAGTTGATAACCGAACGTCTTGATGTCTTTGAACATGATATGAAGTTCTGCTTCGTAACCGGTTTTGAAGCGTTTGTCAATGAATTGCGCAGCAAAGGAATTAAGACCGCAGTCGTGACAAGTTCCAATCGGCAGAAGATGGAATCGGTATACGCCAAATGTCCAGCCTTCAAGCAACTCTTCGACACTATACTCACAGCTGAAGACTTCGCAAAAAGCAAACCCGACCCCGACTGCTATCTGAAAGCGGCGGCTCGTTTCGAGGCTGAACCGTCGGAGTGCGTGGTGTTTGAGGACAGCTTCAACGGACTGAAGTCTGGCCGCAGTGCCGGAATGTTTGTTGTCGGACTTTCCACAACCAACCTTTCCGAGGCGATAAGCCCGTTGTCGGATGTCGTGATTGGCGACTACACGGGGTTCAATCTGTTTGACGTATTCGACAAGAAAACGGTCTGACCGACGCTTAGTCGCTTTCCGTTTGTACGTCAAAAAGCCGTGTGTCAATCGTCCGGCAAAGCCTTTTTATGCCGTTTCGTTCGTTTATTCCGTCTATTTTGGCTAATTTTGCCCATTATATAATAGGTATATATGATTTCAGTAGAAGGCCTGAAGGTTGAATTTGGGGTAAAACCACTTTTCCAAGATGTTAGTTTTGTGGTAAACGACCACGACCGTATAGCCCTTGTCGGCAAAAACGGAGCAGGAAAGTCAACCATGCTCAAGGTGTTGTGCGGCCTACAAAAGCCAACCGCAGGCATGGTTGCCGTTCCCAATGGCTCTACCGTGGGCTATCTGCCGCAGGTGATGCGGTTGCAGGACGGCACTACTGTTCTTGAAGAAACCCGTAAGGCTTTTGCGGGAGTGGCGCGTTTGCAGGCACATGTGGAGGAGTTGAACCGCCAGATTGCCGAACGCACCGACTATGAAAGCCGCGAATACATGGACTTGGTTGAACGCTTTTCCACCGAGCACGACCGTCTGATGATGATGGGAGCAGAGAGTTGCGAGGCGGAAATGGAGCGCACTCTCGTCGGACTTGGCTTTGAGCGCACCGATTTCAACCGTCCCACGAGTGAGTTCAGCGGCGGTTGGCGCATGAGAATCGAGCTGGCCAAGATACTTCTGCAGAAGCCTGACGTGTTGTTGTTGGACGAACCGACGAACCATCTCGACATAGAAAGCATACAATGGCTGGAACAATTTCTGGTTCAAAGTGCCAGAGCCGTGGTGCTGGTCAGCCACGACCGGGCCTTTATTAATAACGTCACCAATCGTACTCTGGAGATTTCTTGCGGCCGGGTGATTGACTACCGCGTGAAATACGACGAGTATGTGACTCTCAGAGCAGAGCGTCGCGAGCAGCAGTTGCGCGCTTACGAGAACCAGCAGAAAGAGATAGCCGACATGAAGGACTTCATCGAGAAGTTCCGATACAAGCCAACCAAGGCCGTACAGGTGCAGAGCCGCATAAAACAGCTTGAGAAGATTGTGCCAATCGAGATAGACGAGGTTGACACGTCAGCGCTCAGACTCAAGTTTCCGCCGTGTCTGCGCAGCGGCGACTACCCGGTTATCTGCGACGAAGTGCGCAAGGACTATGGCCAGCACACCGTGTTCGACCACGTCAACTTGACCATCAAGCGCGGCGAGAAGGTGGCTTTCGTTGGTCGCAACGGCGAGGGAAAGTCAACACTGGTCAAGTGCATCATGGGAGAAATACCGTTTACGGGTACGCTCAAGATTGGTCATAACGTGCAGATAGGCTATTTCGCACAGAACCAGGCACAGCTTTTGGACGAGAACCTCACCGTTTTCGAGACGATAGACAACGTGGCGCGGGGCGAAATACGCCTGCGCATAAAGAACATACTGGGCGCTTTCATGTTCGGAGGCGAGGCTTCCGACAAGAAAGTAAAGGTGCTCAGCGGTGGCGAACGCAGCCGTTTGGCCATGATAAGACTGCTGCTCGAACCCGTAAACCTGCTCATTCTCGATGAGCCGACCAACCATTTGGACATGCAGTCAAAGGATGTGCTGAAGGAAGCCATACGGGCTTTCGACGGGACTGCCATCATCGTAAGCCATGACCGCGAGTTCCTTGATGGTCTTGTAGGCAAGGTGTATGAGTTCGGAGGCGGTATGGTGCGCGAACACTTGGGCGGCATCTATGACTTTCTGCGCCGCAAGAATATCGCTACCCTCGATGCCCTTAGCGGCAATCAGGTCAACGGTGGTTCGCAAGCAGGAGGGTTGCAAGGCAAAGCCTCAACAGACGCTAAGGCGAAGCCAACGGATAAGGAAGACGGAGAGGCGCAGACGGATGCATCGGCAACCACACAGAAGCAGAGCTACGCAGAACATAAGGAGCTGCAAAAGAAAATACGCCGTGTGGAGAAAGCCGTGAAAGCATCTGAAACAGCCATTGAGGGTATGGAGAAACGTCTCAAGGAACTTGACGAAATACTGAGCGACCCGGCTAATGCCTCCAACATGGAACTTGTAACCGAATACACTTCGGTCAGGAAATCGCTCGACCAAGAAGTGGAGAAATGGACAGAAATGTCAGAAGAGCTTGACCGTCTGTCGCAAGAATGACGCAAGTACAGGTTCATTAAATACGCAATCAGCAATACCAAATACGCAATCAACAATACCAAGTATACAACTATGGACATGAAAAGATTAATTCCAGCGGTAGCTTTTGCTTCAATGACTATCGCTGCGGTTGGCCAAAACCAACTGAAGTCGGGCATCGATCTTGCCAATCTCGACAAGACTGTAAGCCCGAAAGTAGACTTCTTTGATTACGCCTGTGGCGGATGGGCTAAGCTAAATCCCCTCCCTGCCGCCTATTCGCGATACGGCAGTTTCGACAAGTTGGCCGAAGACAACAGCAAACGCATCAACTCCATTCTCGGAGAACTGATGGAGAAGAACTTCACAAAGGGTACTACCGAGTGGAAACTGAGCGGACTGTACAAACTGGCTATGGACTCTGTGAGCAGAAACAAGGACGGAGTGAAACCGGTGATGCCCATCATAAAGAAGATGGAGGCCGCAAAGACGGTGAAAGAACTGTTTGCCATTCAGCTCGAACTGGCTCCCCTTGGCGACAGCGAGTTCTACTCTACATATCTGACTGCCGACGAAAAGAACGCCGGATGGAACATTATGAATGTAATGCAGGGCGGTATCACACTCGGACTCAAGGAGTATTACCTCGACACCGACTCTGCCACAACCGCCATCCGCGAGGCTTACAAGAAGCATATCGTGAGGATGTTCCAACTGTTTGGCTTCAAGGAGAAAGCAGCGGCACAGAAGATGGAGAACATCATGAAGATTGAGACCGCTCTGGCTAAGTTTTCAAAGTCGAGAACCGAACTGCGCGACCCCGAAGCAAACTACAACAAGATGACACTTGCACAGTTTAACGCCAAGTATCCGCACCTCCAACTGGAGAAAGTGCTTAATGCAACTGGCGTAAAGAGTGCATATCTGACCGACATCGTGGTTGGACAGCCCGACTTCATGGACGGTGCCGACAAGATAGTGTCCAGTCTGACTCCTGCGGAATACCGCGACTATATGGAATGGGGACAGATTATGAGTGCCGCCAATTATCTTAGCGACGAAGTAGTGGCTGCACAGTTCGACTTCTTCGGCAAGACAATGTCGGGACGCAAGGAGAATCACCCCAGATGGAAGCGCTCTACAAACCAAATGGAGAGCTTTATGGGACAGGCACTCGGCAAGATGTATGTGGAACGTTACTTCCCTGCATCGTCAAAGGAACGCATGAAGAAGCTCGTAAGCAACCTTCAGGCTTCGCTCGCCGAGCGCATAAAGGCACAGGACTGGATGAGCGATACCACCAAGCAGAACGCTTTGGAGAAGCTGAGCACATTCTACGTGAAGATTGGTTATCCCGACGAGTGGATTGACATGACCGCTCTGGACATCAATCCCGAAAAGTCATACTACGAAAACGTGGAACAGTGCCGCAAGTTCTGGACTAGTTGGGAGATAAAGACAAAGGCCGGCAAACCCGTTGACCGCAACGAATGGCAGATGTATCCACAGACTGTCAATGCTTACTACAACCCGACAACCAACGAAATCTGCTTCCCCGCAGGTATTCTCCAAGTGCCTTTCTTCGACCCGACGGCCGATGACGCGTTCAACTACGGTGCCATAGGTGTTGTGATAGGCCATGAAATGACCCACGGATTTGACGACCAGGGCCGCCACTACGACAAAGACGGCAACATGAAGGACTGGTGGACCGAGGCTGACGGCAAGAACTTTGAGAAGAAAGCCGACAAGTATGCTGAATTCTTCTCTAAGATAAAGGTATTGCCCGACCTCAACGCAAACGGAAAACTCACCCTCGGCGAGAACCTTGCCGACCACGGAGGTTTGCAGGTGGCCTACTACGCATATAAGACAGCCACAAAGGACGCTCCCCTTTCCACCATCGACGGACTGACACCCGACCAGCGTTTTTTCCTCGCCTACGCAGGAGTATGGGCTGGACACATCACTGAGGCTGCCATACGTCAGCAAACAAAGAGCGATCCTCACTCACTTGGCCGCTGGAGAGTAAACGGTGCCTTGCCCCACATCGACATGTGGTATGACGCATTCGGCGTGAAAGAGGGCGACAAGATGTTCGTTCCCAAGTCGGAACGCCTGTCGCTTTGGTGATAAAGCCACTGCCTATACACATGGGGAGCAGGGCGTTCCGGGCGTAATGTGCGCCGGGAACATCCTGTTCCCCGTGTTCTTATGATTTTTGTCTGTTGACAAGAACTCTGAAACAACAAGAAAAGAAAACATAAAACAAGCAATCAATGCCATTAAGACTACCTGACAAGTTGCCGGCAATAGAGCTTCTGAAGCGTGAAAACATCTTCGTGATGGACAATTCGCGCGCCACTATGCAGGACATAAGGCCGCTGCGGATTGTTATTCTCAACCTGATGCCGCTGAAGATAACCACCGAAACCGACCTCATACGCCTGCTTTCCAACACGCCGTTGCAGCTTGAAGTGAACTTTATGAAGCTGAAAAGCCACACTCCGAAGAACACTCCCATAGAGCACATGATGATGTTCTACCGTGATTTCGAGGAGATGCGCAACGAGAAGTTCGACGGTATGATTGTGACCGGCGCACCTGTGGAGACCTACGAGTTTGAAGAGGTGACCTATTGGGACGAGATAAAGACCATACTCAACTGGGCGCGCACTCATGTCACCTCCACTCTCTATATCTGTTGGGCCGCCCAGGCCGGACTGTATTGCCACTACGGCATACCCAAGTATCAGCTTTCCAAGAAGATGTTCGGCGTGTTTCCGCAGCACGCCCTGCAACCCCAACTGCCTATATTCCGTGGTTTCGACGACATATTCAATATGCCGCACAGCCGCCACACCGAGATACGGCGCGAAGACGTGCTTGCCTGTCCCGAACTCTCGCTCATTGCCGAGTCGGAAGAAAGCGGTGTGAGCATGGTAATGGCGCGCGGCGGCCGTGAGATATACATCACAGGCCACTTGGAATACGCCCCTAACACACTCGATACCGAGTATAAACGTGACAAGGGAGTGCGCGACGACGTGGATATGCCGGTGAACTACTATCGTGACAACGACCCTACGAAGGAGCCGCTCGTCACTTGGCGTGCCCATGCCAACTTGCTTTATTGCAACTGGATAAACTACTACGTTTATCAGGAAACCCCTTACGACATAGATACCATACACTAAGCCATGCAGAGTCTTGAGCTTCTCGCCCCGGCACGCGACCTTGAATGTGGCAAAGCGGCCATTGACCACGGTGCAGATGCCGTCTATATAGGTGCCGACCGCTTCGGTGCACGTGCCGCCGCAGGCAATTCAGTGGCCGACATAGCCGAGTTGTGCCGCTACGCCCACCGTTTCCGTGCAAAAGTATACGTCACGGTAAACACCATCGTTTATGATTCAGAGCTTGAAGCCACACGCCGGCTGATTGGGGAGCTTGACTCGGCCGGAGTGGATGCCGTGTTGGTGCAGGACATGGCGGTGCTCGGCATGCTCAAAGACCATCCCCACGTGGCTGCCCACGCCAGTACGCAGACCGACAACCGCACTGCCAACAAGGTGGAGTGGCTCCGCAGCGCAGGATTCAGCCGTGCCGTGCTCGCCAGGGAACTGTCTGTCGACGAAATATCGGCCATCCACAAGACCGTACCAGGTATGGAACTTGAAGTGTTCGTCCACGGTGCGCTGTGCGTAAGCTACAGTGGACTCTGCTACGCTTCGCATTACTGTTTCAACAGGTCGGCCAACAGAGGGGAGTGTGCCCAGTTTTGCCGTCTGAAGTTCAATCTTGTGGATGCCAACGGTGCGGTTGTGGAGCGCGACCGCCATCTCCTTTCGCTCAAAGATATGAACCAGAGCGGCAACCTCGAACGTTTGGCCGAGGCTGGGGCCACATCCTTCAAGATTGAGGGGCGGCTAAAGGACGTTTCCTACGTCAAGAACGTCACCGCTGCCTATAGCCAGAAGCTCGACGAACTGGTGCGCCGCTATCCCGAAAAGTACCGTCGGGCATCGCTTGGCCGCTGCTCCTACACCTTTGAGCCTAACCTTAGCAGAACTTTCAACCGAGGCTACACCACCTACTTTGCCGACGGACGGCAGCCGGACATATCGTCTGTAGACACGCCCAAGGCCATCGGTGAGTATGTGGGCTACGTCAAGGAGGTGCGCGGCGGCTCGTTCACCGTGGCCGGAACGGCAGTGTTTGCCAACGGCGACGGCCTTTGCTTCCTCAATGGCGACCGCCAACTGGAAGGATTCCGCGTGAATCGGGTTGAGAACAACCGCCTTTTCCCTCTTCGTATGCCCGCCGGACTGTGCCGCGGCTTGCGTCTGTACCGCAACAACGACATGGCTTTCGAACGCTCGTTGGCACACGACAGTGCCCAGCGCAAGATTTCCGTCACGGCAAGCCTGTCCGCAACGGATGGAGGCTTCCGCCTTACGCTCGCCATAGAGGGTGTTTGCAAGGTGGAGACCACCGCCAGGGCTGAGCATCAGGCGGCTCAAAAACCGCAGCGCGACAACATAGTGCGACAGTTGACCAAGTTGGGCAACACCATCTATGAGTGTAGCAATGTCATACTGCCCAACGACTTCAACTTTTTCATCCCTTCGGGAGTGCTGGCCGCCATGCGCCGTGAAGCCGTCAGCATGTTGGAAGAGCAGACCGTGGCCGGTTGCCACCGCCAAACGTTTGACAAAACCGACGAAAACAAGCCTGTACCCGACTATGAACGGGCGCAGTATCAGTATAATGTGGCCAACCGCAGCGCAGCGGAGTTCTATTCGCGCCACGGCAAACCGCAGGTTTCACCGGCGTTTGAGCTTCATGCCGACAAGGAAGGCCCACTCATGCAGTGCCGCTACTGTCTGCGCTATGCCCTCGGACGGTGCGTAAATCACGGCGGGCGCAAGCCTGAATGGCGCGAACCTCTATCTCTTGTACTGCCCGACGGACGACATTTCCGCCTTGAGTTCGACTGCCGCAACTGCCAAATGAACGTCTGTGCCGACTAAACCCCACACCACGTTTTCACAAAGGTGGCGGTTGTATATATAAAAGGTGGCGGTTGCGACTCACAAAGGTGACGCACATATATAATAAAGGTGGCAATTGCGAAAACGATGTGGCGGAGACATGAGAAACTAACCAACAACATGAGCATGACAAACCTACTGAGCAGACTCTTCAAACCATTGGCGAGCGAAACCGGAACAGTTGGGAAACGACGGTTGAACGCCGCCGCTGCACCCTTGCGACTGACGCTTGCCATGACCATAGCGGCGGTTCTCGCTTTGTTTTCGTCGTGCTACAATCCTGCCACCGACACTCCCGATGCCTGGGACTTGACAAAAAAGCAGATTGACTCCATCTCTTTCTCCACAACGCACCACTATTCTCAAGGCTACAACTTTGTGGTGAAGTGCGACAAGATGCAGCTTGTGTGCGAACCGCCCGACGAGTTGCCTTTCGACTCGGTTACGTTTCGGCGCGGCGACCGTGTGGTTGTGGCCGACATGATGACCATGCGCGGCGACACCATCGACTCTGTGTGGGTCAAGGTGGCACGTGACCAGATTAGCCAGGGCTGGGTGCGCGAGTGCGACCTGCTCGACGGCGTTGAACCTGACGACTACATATCGCAGTTCATCGACACATTTTCCAATATACACTTGCTCATCTTCCTGTCACTGTTTGGCGTGGTGGCGGCCATCTACGGACTTCGTTTGCTCTTCAAGCGCAAGGCTCACATAGTGCATTTCAACGACATCGGCACGTTCTATCCCTCGATGCTCGCCCTGCTCGTGGCCTCTTCCGCCACGCTATACTCCACCATACAGCTGTTTGCGCCCGAGACTTGGCGGCATTTCTACTATCATCCCACGCTCAATCCCTTCGTGCTTCCGCCGTCGCTCGGACTGTTTGTCAGCGCAGTGTGGGCAATAGTGATTGTCGGGCTGGCCACTCTCGACGAGATACGCCGCCGCTTGCCGGTGGGCGAAGCCATGCTCTATCTGTGCGGACTGGCTGCCGTGTGCGCCGTAAACTACATCCTGTTCAGCATCTCTACCTTATATTATATAGGCTATCCGCTGCTTCTTGTCTACGCAGCCTTTGCCATTGTGCGCTACCGCAACTCCATTCCGGCGCAATACGTGTGCGGCAACTGCGGTGCAAAGCTTTCCGGCAAGGGCGTATGCCCACATTGCGGAGCCATAAACGACTGAAAATCCGCATAAATGTGGATTGCCTGTGCGGCTACAAAGCCCTACCTTTGCAGCCGAATAGAAACAAGACAGGAAAAGCATTTATATGGATAACAAGTTCTTCTGCGCCGCCATGCTTATGGTTGGCGCATCGCTTGCTGCAAACGCTACGGCCACCCACGACGTTATGAGCGGCACACCGAACACTGCCGCCGACACGTCACGTGTAGTAGACCTCAACGAAGTGATTGTTGTGGCGCAGCCTAAGGAGAGCGCGACGCTGCGCCGCCAACCTCTGAGCAGCACAGTCTTCACGGCCAACGAAATGGATAGGCTCAACATACGCGGCCTTGACCAACTGTCATACCACGTTCCCTCGTTTGTAGTTCCCTCCTACGGTTCTCGCTACACCTCGTCGTTCTACGTGCGCGGCATCGGTTCGCGCTCCGGCGACCCTGCCGTTGGAGTGTACGTCGACAATGTTCCGCTCGTGAACAAGGCCGCCTACAACCGCCACTTCTACCAGCTTGACCGCATCGATGTGCTGCGCGGCCCGCAGGGAACGCTCTACGGAATAAACACCGAGGGCGGCGTGGTCAGGATATACACCAAGAACCCTATGGCCTATCAGGGTTCCGACATACGAATGGGCATCGGCACCGGACTATATAGCAACGTCGAGGCGGCCCACTACCACCGTCCTACCGACCGTTTTGCCTTTTCGGCGGCTATGTTCTACAGCGGCTTGGGCGGTTTCTTCGACAACACTAACCTTGGCAAGAAGGCAGACCTCACCAACGAGGCCGGCGGACGCATGCGCTTTATGTTCAAGCCGACGGAGCGGTTCACGGCAGACCTCACCGCCGACTATCAGTATGTCAACCAAAACGCCTTTCCATACGGCGAATACAAGTCTGACGGTTCGTTTGCCAATCCCTCTACCACGATAATGAACGGCTACAAGCGGCAGATGGTGACGGCCGGGTTGAACCTGTCGTATGCCGCGCCACGGTTGCTGGTCAGTTCCACCACAAGCTACCAATACCTCAAAGACCTGATGCAGATGGACCAGGACTATATGCCGGCAGACTATATGCGGCTGGAACAGCGGCAGAAGATGAACGCCGTCACGCAGGAAGTGAGTCTGCGGAGCCGCAACCTCTCCGCCTGGCAGCACGCTTCGGGAGTGTTTTTCAGCTACCAATGGCTGCGCACAACCGCCCCGGTATATTTCGGCGACGCGATGAACAGCCAGATTAAGGCCGCTATGCTTGGGTCAATCATGTCCAACAACCGCGTGCCGCAGACCGTGAAGGATATGCTCGGCAACAGCTCTTTTTCGGACAACTACGTGCCGGGCACGTTCAAGACTCCCTCGCTCAACTTCGGCCTGTACCACGAAACAAACCTCAAACTGACTTCTCGGCTCACCGCCACCGTCGGTCTGCGCTACGACTATCAGCGCACCGAGATTGACTATGACACCTATTCGCAGTTTCTCTTCAGCTATCAGCTCTCCACACACGGCCAAACCGTCGCCAAGAGCAGCCGTTTCAGCTCCACCCTACTCGGCTCTGACCATAAGGGCTACAGCCAGTTGCTGCCCAAGTTTGCACTGACATATCGTCTGAACGGCGGCAACAACGTCTACGCCACGGTGAGCAAGGGTTTTCGCGCCGGAGGTTACAACCTGCAGATGTTCGCCGACATATTCAAGACCGAGCAAAGCTCGCTTGGCAGCAGCCTGATGCAACTCGCGCAGGGCGACTACACCCTGGAGCACACCGAGGCCGACTACGACAACGTGAACCACACCATCAGCTACGAGCCCGAGGTCAGCTGGAACTATGAGGCCGGAGCGCACCTCAATCTCTTCAGCGGTCGGGTGCAGATGGACCTTGCGGCCTTCTATATGCGCATCACCAATCAGCAACTGTCCATCCTCGCCGGCAACTACGGCTACGGGCGCATGATGGTCAACGCCGGGCGCAGCGGAAGCCTCGGCGTTGAGTTGGCCCTGCGCGGAAAAGCGCTTGCCGACCGCCTCTCGTGGGCAGCCACATACAGCCTCACCCGTTCAACGTTCAGAGACTATACCGACAGCGTTCGCATTGGCGATGCCTATGAGGCTCAAAGCTACCGTGGCAAGCGCGTGCCCTTCGTCCCGATGCACACCTTCAGCGCCATGGCCGACTATCGCATAGACCTTGCGCAGTGCAAGACCTTGCGGTCAGTCACTTTAGGAGCAAACATTGCCGGCAACGGCAACACGTATTGGAACTCGGAAAATCTCTATGCGCAAAAGCTGTATGCCATACTCGGCGCTCACGTCACTCTGGATTTCGGAGCGGTGAGCGTAGACCTCTGGGGGCGCAACCTCACTGACGCCAAGTACAACACATTCCTCATCAACAGTTCCGCCGACGGCACTGCCCGCTCCTTTGCCCAGCGCGGCAATCCCATACAGGCCGGAATCGACTTTAGCCTGCACTTCTGACACTCCCGTTTGGGCTGTTTTTCCCGTCCAAACGCCCCATCCTCGGGAAGCAGTCGAAAATCTGTAAGCAAAACTCAAATATTTGCTTACAGATTTTTATAGACAAAGCATCAGAAAACAATACTGTAAGCAAAAACAATCGATATAGTTTCGGACTGTAAACGGCATGTTTACGATAGCTAAACAGGCCGTTTACGAGTCGTAAATGGCACGTTTACGCTGGCTAAATGGCACAGTTATTTTCAGAAGTGGCACAGTTGTCTCCGTAAGTGCAACACTTACGACACACAAATGCGTTTTTGGGAATCCGAAAATGCGCTGCAAAGAAACCGCTCCGCCGGTACTTACAGCGAATAAGTGACGTTGAAAAGCAGGGATGTGGACGATACGTGATATTTTGCGTAGGCCATCTGCAACTTGAAACGCGTCAGTTGCAGTCCGGCTCCGACCGACAGTCCGGCTCCGTGGCTACTGCTGCTTTCGCCATCAGAGATAGACATCTCGTCGGCGCGGCCGAAATTGTAGCCGCCGGCTATATAGATGGCATCCGAAAGCAGCACGTCGGCACCTATCACAAAGTGGCTCTTGAATGTGCCGCTCCAGTCGTTGAGCTTGTTCATCGTGGCAGAGAAGCGCAAAGGAGCGTTGCCGAGTTTCTTGCTGACGCCAATCTGAACGTCAAGAGGAATACGCTCAAAGTCGTCGTTGTAGGCCTTTATCTGTCCGCCGAGGTTGCGCGCCGATGCCGAAAGCGACAATCCACGGTCTTCGTCATAGTAGTTGAGGCCGAGGTCAACACCTATCGCGAGCGAATTGTAGCCGGCAATGGAGGAAGAAATGAATTTGGCTGAAATGCCACCGGCCAACCGCTTGCCGAGAATGTAGGCAAACGAGCCTGACACCATGACGTCCTTGGCAGAGAAATTGCCCGTGGTAATGTTGTCAGCAGTGGTTTCCTTCATGGAACCGTAGTCCATATACTGTGCGCCGACGGCCCAGCTGGCTTTTTCGCCGGCGGTCTTGGTGAAAGCTGCGCTGGCCGTCTTTGCCCCTTCCATATAGGTCATGTAGGTGAGCGTTATCGACTTGTCGCTCACAGAGGTAAGCAGTGCCGGATTGTGGAACACCAGTGTCGGGTCGTCCTCCACCAAAGTGATGTTGTCACCTCCCAATGCAGCGGCATGGGCACTCACGGGCAGTCGCAGAAAGTTGTATGACGTCTGGCTTTCCTGGGCTTGCGAGTGGACGAAACCAAGGCACACAAGCATTGTTAAAACAGCTTTTTTCATCTCGTATATGCTAATTTCCAAGCAAAATTAAGGCTTTTCTCAAATATCTGCGCTACTTTTGTAGCAGTAAACCTGTCGGTTCTTATCATATAACGCATAAAGCCGGCTATTATTATAATGGTGGATGGAAACTAAAAAATCAAGGTCGGCTGATTTGGAAAGCCAAAGAACCACCCGGTTTCTCTTGGGGTTGGTATTGGTGTTGGCCTTGGTTTTCGTAGCGTTTGAATACACTGTGCACGATGCAACCGACAGTTCTGCCGCCGATGTGGTGGACGACCTGCCTACAGACGAGGAGCTGCTGCCTCCAACCGCACCGCCCGACGCCATACCGCTGATGCCAAAGAAGAGCAAAGCGGAAGCGGTGAAGGTGGCAGTGGTAGACAATAGCAGCGAAGCCGTTGAAGTGCCACCGATAGACAATATCGGCACTCCCGACGGAACTACGGAAGACGGCACAGGCGGCGCGGAAGAAGAAACAGGAGCAAACGCCGTTTCGCCCGTCGCAACCAGCACCGACGGCAATCCGCTTAACTTCCACGTGGTTGAAGACCTGCCACAGTTTCCCGGCGGAGCCGTGGAGTTCATGAAGTGGCTCACCAAGAATCTGCGCTATCCTGCCTCGGTACAGCAGCAAAAGGTGCAAGGCAAGGTGGTGGTGCAGTTCATCATCAACCGCGACGGCAGTGTTTCGGGACTTAAAATCGTACAGGCTCTCCATCCCGAATGTGACCGCGAAGCTCTGCGGGTGATGCACATGATGCCGAAATGGAAACCGGGAGTGCAGCACGACAAGCCTTGCCGCACTATGGTACGCATACCGATAGTGTTCAAACTGTAGCCTTTTGCGCCAGTCACGGGCGCGACAAAACAGGAAAAACAAGTTGTAACCCTAATAACAAATCAAGTACATAAATGCTTACAGCCAACGAAATTCTGAACGAAGTTAACCGCTTCATTGATGAAATACCATATACACGCAATCCGCAATCGCTCTATGAACCGGTGAAATATGCGCTCTCCATGGGTGGCAAGCGCATACGTCCGGTGCTGATGATGCTTGCCTACAATCTGTTCAAGGACAATCCCACGGACATACTGATGACGGCTTGCGGACTGGAGACCTACCACAACTACACTCTGTTGCACGACGACCTCATGGACAACGCCGACGTGCGCCGTGGCCATCCTACCGTTCACCGCAAATGGGACGCCAACACGGCAATACTGTCGGGCGACTCCATGCTCGTACTTGCCTACCAGAGAATAGCCCAATGCCCGGTAGAAAAACTGGAACCGGTGTTGAGTCTGTTCACCGAAACTGCGCTTGAGATAGGTGAAGGCCAGCAGTACGACATGGATTTTGAAAGCAGAACCGACGTGACCGAGGATGAATACATCGAGATGATAAGACTGAAGACCAGCGTGCTGTTGGCTTGCGCCGCGAAAACAGGTGCCATACTTGCCGACGCAATAGCCGTTGATGCCGATAGTCTGTATGCTTTCGGAGAGAAACTCGGCCTCGCGTTTCAGCTTCAGGACGACTTGCTCGATGTTTACGGCGACCCCAAGGTGTTCGGCAAGGCCATCGGCGGTGACATCGTGTCGAACAAGAAGACGTATATGCTCATCAACGCCTATCAGAAAGCCAATGCGGAGCAGAAGAAGGAGCTTATGCAGTGGATTGAGGCGAAGACTTTTGACCGGAAAGAGAAGATAGAAGCCGTGACAAAGCTGTATGACGCCATCGGCATACGCCAGCTTTGCGAGGAAAAGATCAACCAGTATTTCGACGAAAGCGAAAAGATGCTGGACAAGGTGAATGTGCCAGAGGAGCGCAAGTGCCATATCCGCAACTTCGTGCTGGGCATGATGAACCGCAAACACTGACCCGACAGGCTGCATATATATAAAGGTATAGGACTCTTACGTAAATACACTGCAACGTTTACATAAAGATATGGTGACGTTTATAGATACACACAGCCATCTCGACGGTGCGGAATTTGACGCCGACCGCGACGAAACGGTGGCAAGAGCGAAGGCCGCAGGAGTGTCAAAGGTGTTTGTGCCGGCCATAGACCTGCCGTCAGTGACCACCGTCCTTGACACCTGCAACCGCTATCCCGGCTTTGCCTTTCCCATGATTGGGCTTCATCCGGAGGAAGTAAAGTCTGATTTCAAGGACGTACTCGCGGAGATGCGCAAACTAATGTCGCCACAATTCATCGCCATTGGTGAGGTTGGGCTTGACTATTACTGGAGCCGTGAGTTTGAAAAAGAGCAGTTGGAGGCTTTCGAGGAGCAAGTCTGCTGGTCGATTGAGCAGCGTTTACCGCTCATGATACACTGCCGCAAGGCGCAGCAAGACATGGTGAAGATACTCAAACGATACGAAAAGGAACTGCCGGGCGGCGTGTTCCACTGCTTTACCGGCAACGCCATCGAGGCAGAAGAGCTGTTGCGCTTCGACAAGTTTGTGCTTGGCATCGGCGGAGTGCTCACTTTCAAGAAGTCGCACTTGCCGGAAGTGCTGCCAAACATACCTCTTTCGCGCATTGTGTTGGAGACCGATTCCCCATACATGGCTCCCGTACCCATGCGAGGACAGCGCAACGAAAGTGCTTTCGTAGCCTTTGTACTAAAGAAAATGGCCGAGACCTACGGCGTTTCAGAGGAAGAAATCGCCCGTCAGACCAACAGTAACGTAGAGCGGGTGTTCGGTTTCGCATAACAGGATATTGCGTTTCTCGAATCCATCCCCTATACCCAACAAATCACAAACAATTAAGGGTGGTTCTATAAATTAGCTTTGGCGGATTGCGAATCTATTTTTGTGGTGGGTATGTCGGTGAGTGAAGGAGTATAGCAAGCTATACGACTGAACGAACAGACAGATTGGATCGAAGAGAGACAGCAAGACAACAAAACGTAAATCACCCAACATAAAACAAAATTACGGTGGCAATTTATAGAACCACCCTTAAAACAAGCAACGGAAATGAAGTTTATATCGTGGAATGTCAACGGTTTGCGTGCCTGCGAAGGCAAGGGTTTTAGTGACGCGTTCAAGAGTTTGGATGCCGACTTCTTCTGTCTTCAGGAGACGAAGATGCAGGAGGGACAACTTGACTTGCAGTTTGACGGTTACAAATCGTACTGGAACTATGCTGAAAAGAAAGGCTATTCTGGCACCGCCATATTCACTCGCCACGAGCCCCTGTCAGTTTCTTACGGCTTGGGCATAGATGAACACGACCACGAAGGGCGCGTGATAACCCTTGAAATGCCCGATTTCTATCTCGTAACGGTCTACGTGCCAAATTCGCAGGACGGTTTGCGCCGCCTGGACTACCGTATGCAATGGGAAAACGACTTCCTTGCATACGTGAAACGACTTGACGAGAGCAAGCCGGTGGTGATTTGCGGAGACATGAACGTGGCTCACGAGGAGATAGACCTGAAGAATCCGAAGACAAACCGCCACAACGCCGGTTTCACTGATGAGGAACGCGGCAAGTTCTCTGCCCTTTTGGCCAGCGGTTTCACCGATACGTTCCGCAAACTTTACCCGGAAACGATAACCTACTCATGGTGGTCATACAGGTTTCATGCCCGCGAGAAGAACGCCGGTTGGCGCATTGACTATTTTGTTGTGTCGGACAGACTCGCCGAACGCCTTGCTGACGCAAAGATTCACACCGAGATATTTGGTAGCGACCACTGTCCTGTAGAGCTTGACCTATGCTGACAGCCGTTGCAAACGGGAGCGTTTCCCCTTTGCAACGGCTGTCAATCTTGGAAAAAGTATGTCGTTTGTGTCTGTGAAGTCGGGTTGTATAGCTATCCGAAACAATCCGTATACAACTTAAAACCAGCTCTTATGCAACCTAAACCAGTTCTTATAGCAGTCTGAAATCAGTCCTCATAACAGCTTAAATCAGCTTTTGCAACTGCGTTTTTCACTTCTTGTCCCGTCCGTCACGGTGCAACATTCGGCGGTGGAAGCGGTCTTCTGCCTGCAATACGGCGAAGACTTTCTTGGCGGAAAGCACACTCAAGAACTTGCCATGATAGGTTTGCTGTATCTTTTTTAGTTCCAATTCGAGCTTGTCACGTTCCCTTATCGCAGTCCTACAGTCCTCTTCGGTGGCGGGTTTCTGCCTTCCAAGGTTGCGCATCTTGTCGAATATGCCACGCTGTTTGCGGTTCATCTCGTCGTAAAGCGGAAAGAACGTGGACGATTCCACCGGAGTAAGGCATGCTTCCTTTGTGATAAAGCCTTCCAACTCGGCACGGAACTTCTTGGGATCAAACCGTTCCTGCTTCTTCTGTGCGCTCGTGGAGACAGCCATCCCCAG
>CAVGKZ010000021.1:0-5031 GCA_963630025.1 bacterium
TGACGATATGTACTCGAAAATAGTCTCAAAATCCAGCAAAGCTAATTTATAGAGCCCACCTTCAGCGTTTTCTGCTATTTTTCAACCAACGTTCCTTTTGCATCAAAGGAGAACGTATCAGTCTCGTTGAATTCGCCTTCCTTTATGGTCTTGATAAACTCTGGTACGTCTTCGGCAGCCGCATTGGCTATTATGCCTTTAGTTCTGACTCCACCTACAATTTTATCAGCTTTGTTGTAGAAAGCATAGGTGAAAATGCTTCCGGTGGAGAAGGGGATTTTTTGATTTGAAGCCATGCCAGCACTGTCTCGCACAGTGATGAGTTTCTTGAATGTGAATGATGCTGGCAACTTGGCAGACAGCATCTTGCTCCACGGTGTTGTCTTGACAGTATCGGTCTTTTCGCCTGTTCCGTCATTGTATTTCACTACAATGTCACAGTATTTCAGCATCTCTTCTGTTTCGCTGAAGCTTATTTTAATCGACATCGAAGTCGGAATGGTGTCAGTAACCGTGCTGCCGCCGCCAGTTCCAGACGAACTGCTGTTGTCGTCACTGCCGCAAGCGGTAAACATAGTTGCACTCATTGCGCAGCAAACTGCGGCTGCAAATGTCATTAAATACTTTTTCATCTTTACTTCCTTTCTAACTTTTAATAAATAAAATATTTGTTTGTGCTTTTATAAAATCGCTGCAAAAGTACTCAAAAATCCAGAAGTATCTCCAAACGTATGGGGATAAATCTATGGGAAAGCAAGATGCAGAAAGGAAAAAGGGCAGATACCCTCTCGGTCAATGCCGTGTATCTGCCCATATCACAGTTATAAAAAACAATTGCTGCTTTATTTCTTCACTGCCGTAGAGTCTGTTGGGGTGTCTACCCACTGGCCCTTAGCGTCAAAGGACAAGTCCACCGTTGTATTAAGTTTGCCTGCTTTTATGTATTCAATAAGCAGAGCGATTTTTGCGGTCTTTTTGGATTTGCCAAGCATATCGAACATCTTGAATTCACCAATGGGCTCCTTAGCTGCATTGTAGAAACGATAAGCATACGAGTATCCTGCGCTGAAGCTGATTGAGTCTTTAGCAGCCATACCTGCACTGTCTTTCAGTGTGATGATTTTCTTGTATACAAGTGAACCAGGCAGCTTCGCAGACAGCATCTTGCTCCACGGTGTTGTCTTGACAGTATCGGTCTTTTCGCCCGTTCCGTCATTGTATTTCACGGTAACGTTGCAGTATTTCAGTATGTCCTCTGTCTCTTTGAACGTTACATTGGCTGCAACATAAGCACGGACTGTGTCGGTGACCGTGCCGCCGCCGTTTCCAGACGAACTGTTGTCGTCACTGCCGCAAGCGGTAAACATAGTTGCACTCATTGCGCAGCAAACTGCAGCTGCAAATGTCAGCAAAAACTTTTTCATCTTTTCTTCTTTCTTTTAGTTTAGTTTTAATGTTACTTCTATATGGCTACATTTTTCGTAAGCCGCTGCAAAATTACTCAAAAATCCTGATGCATCCCCAAACATTCTGAGAGAAAACACAAGAAAAGTGAGGGTAGGGGGATACGGGCTGCGAAAATCAACCATGCCACTTGCGATGAATAACTGTGCCACTTAGCCACCGTAACTGTGCCATTTGCGAGGCGTAACTGTGCTATTTACGACCCATAACTATGCCACTTTCAGTCTGAAACCAAACGTATTGTTTCTGCTTACAGTGTCGTTTTATATTTCTTTGTGGTGGAGATTGTATAAGCGAAAATCCGCATTTTGCTTACAGATTTTCGACTCTTTGTTGCGGGTGCGGCGTTCGCGACCCACGAATATTCGCTCTGTGGGGCCAAAGCGTATCGCAATTATTGGGGAAATATTGCTTTTTGGACGAAAAATATTTTGCGGATTTGTCGATAATGCTTATTTTTGCAGAAAACAAGGTGCATTTGGGCAATTGTGAGCAAGGTATTCTCACCGCTCGGGTGCATTGTTGTTGCAAAAACAGTAGACAAGATGAAGAAGTTTCTCATATATACACTCTTCGCAGCCATGCTGCTTCCGGTGTCAGTCGCAGCCAATGCGTCGGAACCAGAGGCGTTGTTGCAGGAGCAGATTGACGCAGACAAGATAAGCATCTCCGTAAACCAGTCTACGCTCTACGTGAACGGTGCCAGCGGATTGGTGCTTGAGGTGGTGTCGCTTACCGGTCGGCCAGTGGCTTCGATCAAGATTGAGAGCCCGTCACAGCGTGTTGAACTTAATTTGCCAAAAGGTTGCTACATTCTGAAGATTGGCAAAGTGGTGAGAAAAGTTTCCATTCGCTGATACTGGTCTGCGCCCTGTTAGTCGTTTTGGGTCTGACAGGGTGTAAAGAAAAGGCCACAAACCCCAACAAAGACATTGGTTTGGATGCGTTTTCCGAGTGGAAAACGCAGGGCTATGCGCTCAACTCCTACAAGATAAGGGATGCCATAGACGCTCTTTGCCGTGCTGACAAGGATTCGCTGACATCCGACTATTACACAAGGTCTTATTATTCCAATCGCCGTCCGTTTCTATGGATAGACCGAAGCGGTGTGGACGAACGTGCCGACACGCTAATAGCCATGCTCAAAACCGTGGGCGAAATGGGGCTTAGTGAGGCGGCCTTCGGTGTGGCAAGGCTGGAGCGTGATATAAACAAGGTGCGCAGCCTTGACTTTGGCGACGACTCCGTGGCCATAAATCGCACGATGGCCTCTGTGGAGTATCGGCTCACCAAGGCTTTCATGCGCTATTCCGTAGGCCAGAGGTTCGGTTTCACCAATCCCAACAAGCTTTTCAACCGACTTGATCCGCTTCCGCACGACAGCACAGAACGGCCTAAGGGCTTCAGAAAACTGTATGACGTCAATATCGAACGTCCCGACGAAGCCTTCTATGCCTTGGCTCTGCGCCGGATAAGTTGCGACAGTCTCGGCGAATTTCTCCGTGCGGTGCAGCCGGAGGAGGCTCTCTACAAGAAGTTTGCGGCCTGTTTGCCCACGACACACGGCAAATGGGAACGGCGGAGGCTGCTCTGCAACATGGAGCGATGCCGCTGGCGCGAGCGCAATCCGCATGAACGCAAAGGCAAATACATCGTGGTAAACGTTCCGGCGTTTCACCTTTACGCCTACGGGGGCGACACAATAGTGGAGATGAGGGTCGGTTGCGGCAGTGTGAAGACCAAGACTCCGCTGCTCAACAGTGCCATTGAGCGTATGGATGTCAACCCCGTGTGGAACATACCTGCAAGCATCATCAAGAACGATGTGGCGCGCCATGCCGGCGACGTGTCGTATTTTGAGCGCAACAGATACTATATAGTGGAGCGGAAGACTGGCACTAAACTTCCAGCGGAGTCTGTCACGATGGCTATGTTGCTCAGCGGCAACTACCGTGTGACGCAGGAGGGTGGCGACGGCAACTCTCTCGGACGCATAATATTCCGCTTCCCAAACAATTTCTCGGTTTTCCTGCACGACACGTCAAGCCGAGGAGTGTTCCAGCGCGACTATCGCGGAGTGTCACACGGATGCATAAGGGTGGAACGCCCGTTCGATTTGGCGGCCTTTCTGCTCGACGACCCCGACGAATGGCTGCTCGACAAGCTGCGCATATCCATGGACATGGCTCCGCAAACCGAACGCGGACTGGCGTATGTCAAGGCGGAGCATGAGAACAACCGGCTCGTGAGTTCGCTGAAAGTGACACCCAACGTACCTATATATATTACCTACTTCACCCTTTATCCGGGACTCGGCGGACAACTTGCGGCCTGGCCCGACGTATATGGCTACGACGAAGTGTTGTGGCGGTGGATTAAACCTTTGGCTGACTGACACGTCAGAAATGCAAGTGGACAAGTACGACGAACGGCAGATAGTGCATCTCCTTTCCAACCCGGCCACGAGTCGAAAGGCTTTCGGCGCAGTGGTGGAGCAATATGGCGAACAGCTGTATTGGCAGGTGCGGCGTATCGTGCTGACACACGACGATGCGAACGACGTGATGCAGAATGTTTTTGTCAAGGCGTGGACCAATATCGGCTCTTTTCGCAGCGACTCCAAACTGTCCACATGGCTCTACCGCATAGCCGTAAACGAGAGTCTCGACTTCATCCGCCGCAAAAAGACGCTGCAAACCGTGAGTGCCGACGACGATGACGCGGGCGTGGCCAACACGCTGATGGCCGACAAATACTTTGATGGCGACGAAACGGAAGCACAACTCCAGCAGGCCATAGCCCGATTGCCCGAAGTTCAGCGCACCGTGTTCAACCTCCGCTACTACGGAGAGATGAAATACAGCGAGATGAGCAAGGTGCTCGGCACGTCGGAAGGAGCACTGAAAGCCTCTTACCACATAGCTGTGAAAAAAATATCGGAATATTTCAAAAGCATAGATTAAACCTTTGGCAGCTACGAGGGTCAAACACATAAAAGGATAATCAATGACAAACAAGGAAGAAAGATACCTGAAAAGCAGGATAGGCAAGCAAAACCCGTTCCGTGTGCCGGAAGGTTATTTCGACAGTTTCGCCGAACGGATGATGGAGAACCTGCCTGAGCAGGAAGCCAGGGCAATAGTCATGGTCAAGCCGCGCCGCTCCAAGGTGTTGCGCACTGTGCTCTACGTTGCGGCATGCCTGTGTATAGCAGTGGTCGGAACGGTTATCTATTGGCAAAAGTTGTCTGTGCAGAATATTGAGAGCAGCAGTACGCCGGTGGCAGTACACGCCACGGCAAGCTCCGATGCCTACGTTGACGCCGTAGCCGACTATGCCATGATGGACAACACCGACATTTATGCTTATTTGTCGGAAGAGTAATGACAAGTATCGGTGGTATTTGAATCAAGTAGCGGGAGTCTTTAGAACAAGCAACGTTAGTATTTGAAACAAGTAGCGGGAGTCTTTAGGAGCTGATTTCGCGCAAGTAAAAACGAACAAAAGGAAAGGATAGGGTATGAAAAAGATATTGTTGGTAATCATTGCACTGGGGATGGCTGTCTC
>CAVGKZ010000022.1:0-97047 GCA_963630025.1 bacterium
ACCGTGTCTCAGTTCCAATGTGGGGGACCTTCCTCTCAGAACCCCTACCGATCGTAGCCTTGGTGGGCCGTTACCCCGCCAACAAGCTAATCGGACGCATCCCCATCCATCACCGATGAATCTTTAGTTCTCTTCTGATGTCATCTGAGAACGTCATTGGGTATTAGTCTTACTTTCGCAAGGTTATCCCCAAGTGGTGGGCAGGTTGGATACGCGTTACTCACCCGTGCGCCGGTCGACGTCCGAAATTAGCAAGCTAATAACGCCGTTTCCCCTCGACTTGCATGTGTTAAGCCTGTAGCTAGCGTTCATCCTGAGCCAGGATCAAACTCTACATTGTAAAAAATGTCTTTACGGCAATCTTGGAAGACTGCCTGTTTGTATCTGTTCAGAACATTCACTAATATTATTGAGTATAAGTACCTGTCTTATCATTTCGAAAAATGACGGTTCTTTTGTTTACCCACGTCCTGTAATTTGTTTCCAAATAACAAGACGTTGCTTCTTGTACTACTCGTATCTGTTGTATTTCAGTTTCTCAAAGAACTCTTTCTTTTTGTGCTCTCGTTGTGTTTGTTCTCGAAAGCGGATGCAAAGGTATAGCTTTTCGCAGCTCGCTCCAAACATTTCCATCTTTTTTTTGATTAAAACAGCGATATTTTCTCGTTTTACAACAATATATCATTGTTTTAAGCTCCAAATGCGCTATCTTTGTATCCAGATATGGCATTTGCAGAGTTTCGACTACGAAGCGAACAATGTGCTTCTATCCTACTATATACATATATATAATAACTTCATGGCTATGACTACAGAGTTCTTTATCCGTTTGTTTGTCGCCGCATTGCTTGGCGGTGCGATTGGTTTGGAGCGCAATTACCGCGCAAAAGAGGCCGGTTTCAGAACCCACTTCCTCGTTGCTTTGGGCAGTGCCCTGTTTATGATAGTGTCGCAAAACGGCTTCGGGCGAGAGTTGGAGGAGTTTGGCAACCTGCGTTGGGACGCTTCGCGAATTGCGTCGCAGGTGGTTACGGGAATAGGATTTATCGGTGCCGGCACGATAATCTTCCAGAAGCATGTGGTGAGAGGACTTACCACAGCTGCCGGACTGTGGGTGACGTCGGCCATCGGCCTTGCCTGCGGATCGGGGATGTATGCCGAAGCCACCGTTTCCACCGTACTTGTGCTGCTGTGTCTTGAAGCATTGAGTTTCATACTGAACCGCTTCGGCACGAAAAACATATCGCTTACGTTCACGTCGAAGAGCAGAAGCAAGATGACGGAGACGCTGAAGGCACTGCACCGCAGTGGGATGGACGTGAGCAACTACAGTTTGAAGGAGCAAGAAACGGCAGAAGGCAAGTCGGTAGTGGTGTCGATGGAGATACGTCTGCGCCGGAAAGACTATGAAAGAAGAGTGCTTGAGCTTATGAACAACATGGACGACGTGAACATCGAGTCCATAGAATAGGCTGCATAAAGACAATCATGGGGCGGTTATGCAACAAGACGGTGTTGCAGAACCGCCTCTCGGTTATTCCTTTACGGCTTCATAATCCACGTATTCGCCCTCGCCGGCTTCATAAATTTTGCGGTTGGCGGCATCCTGACTGCGCGTATCTACCACGGTGCTGCCGTTTTTGCGACGGGCTTCAGTGCGACTCGAACCATCGGCACTGTCCCACCCCGACGAACCGCGATGCTCTCTGGAATGTTTGCCGAAGCCGAAAGGGCTGCCTTGACGGAGCACTTTCAGCACGTTGACCACAACCGACAACACAAAGGCGATTACGGCAACGACAACAAATCCGACAATCAAGAGAAGGAGCAGCAGGAAGTTCATGAAAGAAAAGCCGTTTTATTCTGGATTAAGAAATGTCAAGATTGAGTTGAGGAAGGTTCGACACTTGGTTGAAGACCTTTCGAGTCGTGCTTAAGAACTACTTGAATAGTATAGAAGACCTTTCGTTCTTCGTTCAAAAGAAGCCGTTTACTTCTTTTTAGAGCAAAGGCCGTAAACAGCATAAGCCACATACACAGCCACTATGGCGGCAAAACCAGTGAGACGCAGAACGGCGAGAAGCAGCACGCTGACAACCAGGAAGGAATAGCGCACCTCGTTGCCTTTCCATCCCCAGTGCTTGAACTTCAGCGAGAACATGGGCAGTTCGGCCACAAGAAGCCAGCTCGACACGACCACCATAGCCATGACAAAGAGCAGGGCAAGGGGAAGATTGACCACAAAGTTTTCAGCTCCCACTATGAGCGAAGCCCAAAACAGAGCGTTGGCAGGCGTGGGAAGACCGATGAAAGAGGTGGTCTGACGCTCGTCAAGATTGAATTTGGCCAAGCGCAACGCCGAGAAAGCGGCTATAAGGAACGCCCAATAAGGGAGCAAAAAGGCTATCGGTTGCAGAGCCTGCGGCATATCCATCGTGGAAAGCAGGGTGAACACCATTGCTGCCGGCGCCACGCCGAACGTAACGCAGTCGGCAAGCGAGTCAAGCTCTTTGCCTATGGGCGACGAAACGCCCAAGAGACGTGCGCTCATACCGTCGAAGAAGTCGAACACTGCACCTATTATTATAAAGAGGAATGCCGTCTGATAGTCTCCCCAAAAAGCGTTGCCCACAGCTATGCACCCCGAAACGAGATTGCCGCAGGTCAAGGTATTGGGAATGTTGCGCACTACAAAATTAGCCATTTCAGCTCCTTTCATTTCAGTTTTGCTATGACAGTCTGGTCGCCCGTGGTGTATTGTCCCATCTTCACGCACACCTCTGTGCCCAAAGGCAGATAGACATCCACGCGAGAGCCAAGCTTGATGAAGCCCAGATGCTCGTCGATATAGCACTCTTCGCCCTCCTTGGCATAGGTGACTATGCGGCGCGCCATTGCTCCGGCTATCTGGCGGCACAGTATGTCCTCACCCTCCGGAGTGGTGATCATCACGTCGGCGTGCTCGTTTTCCTCGCTGGCCTTAGGCAGCCAAGCCTTGTGGTAGTTGCCGTTCTGGTGTCTGACGAACTTCACCTTGCCGTCAACCGGAAACCAGTTGGCATGAACGTTGAACAGGCTCATGAATATCGACACCATTATGCGGCGGTCATGGAAATAGCGGTTCTCGTCGACCTCTTCTATCACCACCACTTTGCCGTCGGCTGGAGCCACCACGACGCGCTCGGTTTCACCGTTGTAATAGCGTATGGGGCAACGATAGAAGTTGAGAACGACGGCCCAGACGGCACCAAACACCGCCACAAAGAGCCAAAAAGGGAGTGACGGGCCGAAAAAGTGCCAAAGGACAGCAGCAACCACCGCCACAGCCACGAAACTGTAGAGCAGCGTGTCGGTGCCTTCACGGTGTATTCTTATCTTTTTCAGCTTTCTTATTCTTCTACCCATTACGGTTTTCTGTTGTTTTAAGGGTGGTTTCGTGAGTTTTACCACCGTAAGTTAGCAGTCTCGGGGCTGCCGTTTTGCCTATTGTCAAGGCGCAGCCCAATTGGTAAGCATACCGCCCTTTTCCGCGTCTATCCCTCTGTTTGTCATGCAAGAACAAGCTGGACTCCCGCACCTGTCGCCCGACTCCATGCCGTCAAGCTGCCGGGACTGAGCGCAATATGCGGTTGCAAAGGTACACTTTTTTTGCTTTTTGCACAAGCTATGCACCTTTTTTCCCGACCGTGTTCTTAATGTTCCTAAAAGGGATATATGGCAGGCAGGACAAGACAACCATGCCACTTGCGGCTCACAACTCGGCCGTTTAGGTATCGTAAGTGGCCCATTTACGAGACGTAACTCGGCCACTTTTTAGGCGCAAACGTGACACTTCTGCAACAGACTTGTCGTCAACGGGTTACAAAGGAGTATTTTCATTCCTGTCTTTTCGACAGGAATGGTATGGCGAGAGTGACGCATATCCTATCGTAGCTGCGGTTTTGGCGCAATAACATTGTCAAGATGTTTAGCAAAGATAGAATACGTAACTTGGCCGAGGAAGCCGAAAAACGTCCGGACGCGCAGCTTTTCCACGGCTTTTGCTTGGCTGTTTCATTGATTAGGCGTAACTTTACACCTCAAAAAAAAATATACGTCAGCACACACTACACTATGCAGGACTTCATACATCTTCACGTACATACTTATTATTCTATACTCGACGGACAGTCGAGCATTTCCAAGCTGGTTGACAAGGCCATAGCCGACGGAATGAAGGGCATGGCCATCACCGACCACGGCAATATGTTCGGCGTAAAGGAGCTGTTCGACTACTGCAACAAGGTGAACGGCAAGCGCAAGGCCGAGGGGCTGGAGCCGTTCAAGCCGATATTCGGATGCGAGGTGTATGTGGCCCACAACAAGAAGGAGGACAAGACGAAGGAAAGCGGCGGTCTGGGCGGCTACCACCTCATACTGCTGGCCAAGAACTACCACGGCTACAAGAACCTTATCAAGCTCGTGTCGAATGCCTGGGTGGACGGATTCTACGGCAGACCGCGAACAGACCGCGAAGACCTCGAACGCTACCATGAAGACGTGATAGCGTGTTCGGCCTGTATAGCAGGCGAAGTGCCGGCCAAGATACTCAAGGGCGACATGGAGGGAGCACGGGAGGCCGTGGAGTGGTACAAGAACCTGTTCGGCGAAGACTACTATTTGGAGCTTCAGCGACATGAAGTGAAAGACCCATCGATAAGAGCCAACCGGGAGACATTCCCCTTGCAGCAGGAAGCCAACAAGGTGTTGGTGGAGCTGGCCGAGGAATACGGCATCAAGCTGGTGTGCACCAACGATGCGCACTTCGTAAACCAGGAAAACGCCGAAGCCCACGACCATCTGCTCTGCCTCTCAACGGGCAAAGACCTCGACGACCCGACGCGTATGCTCTACTCCAAACAGGAGTGGTTTAAGACCCAGGAGGAAATGAACGAAGTGTTCCACGACCACCCCGAGGCTCTGAGCAATACGCTTGAAGTATTGGACAAGGTGGAGTTCTACGACATAGAGCACGCCCCCATCATGCCGTTCTTCCCCATCCCGGAGTCGTTCGGCACGGAGGAGCAGTGGCGGGAGAAGTTCACGGAGGAGCAGCTGTTCAAGGAATTTACCAGCGACGAGAACGGAGAGAACCAGATACCGCGCGAAGAGGGTGAGAAGAAGATAAAGAAACTGGGCGGCTACGACAAGCTCTACCGAATAAAGTTTGAGGCCGACTATCTGACCAAGCTCGCCTACGAGGGCGCAAGCAAGCGCTACCCCACTCCGCTGAGTGCCGAGGTGAAGGAGCGCATAAACTTCGAGTTGCACATAATGAAGACCATGGGCTTCCCGGGCTACTTCCTGATAGTGCAGGACTTCATCAACTCGGCACGCGACACGCTGGGCGTGATGGTAGGTCCGGGGCGTGGCTCGGCGGCAGGCTCGGTTGTGGCCTACTGTCTGGGCATAACCAAGATTGACCCCATCAAGTATGACCTGCTGTTTGAGCGTTTTCTCAACCCCGACCGTATATCGCTGCCTGATATAGACACCGACTTCGACGACGACGGGCGCGGACGTGTGCTTGAATGGGTGGAGGACAAGTACGGCCACGAGAACTGCGCCCACATCATAACCTACGCCACCATGGCCACGAAAAACTCCATCAAGGACGTGGCCAGAGTGGAGAAACTGCCGCTCGACAGGTCGAACGCACTGTGCAAGGCCATACCCGACAAGTTGCCCGACGGGCTGAAGATGAACCTTGTCAACGCCATCAAGTGCATACCGGAGCTGCGCGAGGCCGAAGCAAGCCCCGACCCGCAGCTGCACAACACCATCTCCTATGCCAAGATGCTTGAGGGCACGGTGCGCGGCACGGGCATACATGCCTGCGGCTTCATCATCTGCCGCGACCCGATAAGCGACTGGGTGCCTGTCTCTACGGCTGACGACAAGGAGAATCCGGGCCACAAGCTGCACTGCACGCAGTATGACGGCCACGTAATCGAGTCGACGGGACTGATAAAGATGGACTTTCTCGGCTTGAAAACTCTTTCCATTCTGAAAGAGGCCGTCGAGAACATACGCATAACCACCGGCCACGAGATAGACCTGGACAACATACCGATAGACGACGAAGCCACCTACAAGCTCTATGCCGAGGGGCGCACGATAGGCACGTTTCAGTTTGAGTCGCCGGGCATGCAGAAATACCTGCGCGAACTGCAGCCCACGGTGTTTGAGGACATCATCGCCATGAACGCCCTCTACCGTCCGGGTCCTATGGACTACATCCCCTCGTTCATCGCCCGCAAGAACGGACGTGAGGAAATCAAGTACGACATACCCTGCATGGAGAAGTACCTGAAGGACACCTACGGCATCACCGTCTACCAGGAGCAGGTCATGCTGCTGTCAAGACAGCTGGCCAACTTCACCCGAGGCGAGAGCGACGCCCTGCGCAAGGCCATGGGAAAGAAGAAGAAGGACATCGTGGACGCCATGAAGCCGAAGTTCATCGAGGGCGGAAAGGCCAACGGCCACGACCCGAAGGTGCTCGAAAAGATATGGAGCGACTGGGAGAAGTTCGCATCATACGCCTTCAACAAGAGCCACGCCACGTGCTACTCGTGGGTGGCCTACCAGACGGCCTACCTCAAGGCACACTATCCGTCGGAATATATGGCCGCCGTGATGAGCCGAAACAAGGACAACCCTGCGGAAATCACCAAGCTGATGGACGAGTGCAGGTCGATGGGCATACAGACGTTGGTGCCCGACCTGAACGAAAGCCACCAGAAGTTCAGCGCCAACAAGAAGGGCGAGATACGCTTCGGACTGGGTGCCATAACGGGTGTGGGCATGAAGGCTGCCGACGCCATAGTGGAAGAGCGGGAGGCCAACGGGCCATACAAGGACGTGTACGACTTCATACAGCGCATAAACCCCTCGTCGGTGAACCGCAACGTGATAGAAGCCCTCGTGCTGAGCGGCGGTTTCGACAGTTTCGGAACGATGAAGCGAGAGGACTTCTTCGCCAAGAACAGCAAGGGGGAGACCTTCATAGAGACCTACATACGCTACGGACAGATGTACAAAGCGGGCAAGGACCTGATGAAAAACTCGCTGTTCGGCGACGGTGAAGAGGTGGAAATAACCAAACCGCCGATGCTCAAAGGTGAGCGGTGGGGCGACATAGAGAGGCTCAACAAGGAGCGGAAACTCGTGGGAATTTACCTCTCGTCGCATCCGCTCGACGAATACGAGACCATCATCAACTGCTTCTGCAACACAACCTGCGAGGAGCTGAAGGACATCAGCGCCCTTTCAGACCGCGACACGATAACCTTTGCCGGAATAGTGACCGGATGCGTGGAGAAGACCGGCAAGGACAACAAGAAGTGGGGACGGGTCACGCTGGAAGACTTCACCGGCTCGTGGGAGCTGGCGCTCTTCGGAGACGACTGGGCCAAGAACTACGGCTACTTCACGATGAGCAGCGCCATATACATAGTGGCCCAGCGCCACCAGCGATTCCCCAACTCCAACATCTACAACCTGAAGATTCAGCACATAGAATATCTGCAGTCGTTCAAGGAGAAAGCCATACAACGGATTACCATCTCGATTGACTCTGAAAAGCTGGACGAGCAGACGGCGCTGGAGCTGAGCGAGATTGTCAAGGAGGACAAGGGCAAGACCGACCTGTTCTTCCAAGTGCACGACCTGCGGAGCAGAAACCACGTGCTGCTGAGAAGCACAAAGATTGCAGTAAACGTGAACAAAAAGCTCATCTCGTTCATTGAGAAGTCGCCGGCACTCGACTACAAAATCAACTGAAAACGCCACCGGCTTCCAACCCCGGAAAGCCCCTGGACAGACACCGAAACACATAACAACAATCCAATAAACAACACATTAAAGTAATTATGGAAGTAAACATCACTACCGAAAACTTCGAGACTCTGAAAAACGGCAACCTGCCGTTAGTCGTAGACTTCTGGGCCACATGGTGCGGACCGTGCCGCATGATAGCCCCAATCATCGAGGAACTGGCCAAAGAGTATGACGGCAAGATAGTTGTGGGCAAGTGCGACGTGGAGGAAAACGACGACATCGCAGCCGAATTTGGCATCCGCAACATCCCAACGATTCTCTTCTTCAAGAACGGAGAGGTGGTCGACAAGACCGTGGGCGCACTCTCAAAGGCAAAAATCGAAGAGAAATTCAAAGCACTCCTGTAAGCCATGGCCAGCATAGACGACGAACTGCGCATGGATGATGCCGAGAACGCGCGCGAAATAGAGTTCATCCGCAAGCGGCTGCCGTCGGAACTGAAGGACAAGTTCACCGACTCAGACCTTCTGACCATACTGGAGACCGCAGTGGACTACTACTGCGAGAGCGGACTGCTCGACGCCCAGCCCGACGATGACGGCTATGTGGACATCGACATGGAGGCAGTGGCCAGCCACGTGTGCCGCATAGCCAAGGAAGAGCGCGGACTGGAGCTTGACCCGCCGGAAGTGTTCTTCGTAGTAGAGGCCGACTTCGACTTCCAGGAGCAGGAGCTTCAGTAATGCCCACAAGGCAAAACTTAGTCGGGCGCGAGCAGAGGACGCAGCGCCCTGCTAAGTTTGCTCCAGCTGCTGCCGCCAGCAAAGCTAATTTATAGAACCCGCCTTTAATCTTTGTCAATAGTTTCATGGCGCAAAGATACTGATTATTCCTTAAACTAACAAAGAAACAAGCAAGATTTCTTCAGTATCATTCCCAACACGCTGACACACAGCCTTCAGCGCAATCCTGCGACAGAGCAAAACACCCTGAAGCATTACAAATTACAAATTACAGCAAAAAAATCTCTCTTCGCTCCTCACCCCTACCCCATTATATATATGTACATGTATATAATAAGGTAGTTCTATAAACTACTTAACTCTCTAAAAAAATATTTCACTGTAATTTGTAATTTGTAATTTGTAATGCAGGGGGAACTGTTTCCTTGCCGGCGTTGCCGTCTCGACCGCACCTCGATTCCGTGCAAAGAAACCCTCGTTATGGCAGTTAAAACGACTTAAGAGAACAATCGCCAAGCGCAAACGCATTTTAACACAAAATCTTTTGTCGTTTCAAGATTCCGTCTTACTTTTGCAACACACAAAAAAAACAAATGCGGAAAATCATGACATTCTCTACGCGAACATACCCGGCAATAGTTTCAGACAGGTCAGAACGAGACGGTGCGGCTGCCGTCTTCGCCCTCGGCAATAGTGACATGCACGGCATCGCTTGGCAGAAGTTCTTCTATAAGCTCCGGCCACTCAATGAAGCAGACTGCGCCACTGTAGAAGTAGTCCTCGTAGCCCATGTCATAGACCTCTTCGAGCTTTTTGATGCGGTAGAAGTCGAAGTGGTAGACTATTTCGCCCGTCGTGTCGCTTCGGTACTCGTTGACGATGGCGAATGTGGGCGAAGTGATAACGTCGCTGATGCCCATTTCCTCGCACACAGCCTTGATGAATGTGGTCTTTCCTGCCCCCATCTTGCCGTAGAAGGCGAAGACTGTGGCTCCGTTCATGTTGGCGGCAAACTGCCTTGCGGCCTCGCGAATGCCGTCCAAGTGGTCTATTCTTATCTCCATTTTTGTTTGGTGGGTTCTATAAATTAGCTTTGCTGGATTTTGAGACTATTTTCGAGTACATATCGTCAGCGAGTAAGGGAGCAATGCGAGCATTACGACCGAACGAGGTGGCGATATGAACCGAAAAGAGTCCAAAAGACGGCAAAACGTAACCCATGTTGTTTTGTTGTTTGTTATGGTGGTAATTTATAGAACCCACCTTTATCTTTTCTTCCCCGTAAGCGTTATCAGCGGTATTATCATCTCTTCCATGGATATTCCGCCGTGCTGGAAGGTGTCTTTATAGTAAGAAACGTAGTAGTTGTAGTTGTTCGGATAGGCGAAAAACGAGTCGCCCGTGGCGAAGACGTAGCTCGTGCTGAGGTTTGGCGACGGCAGAAGAGCCTTGCCCGGCTCCTTGATGACAAACAGTTCCTTGCTGTCGTAGCTGAGGTTCTTGCCCAGCTTGTAGCGCAGATTGGTGTTGGTGTTGCGGTCGCCGACTATCTTCACCGGGCGGCTGGCGCGGATGGAGCCGTGGTCTGTGGTGACTATCACCTTGCAGCCGGTCTGCGAGAGCAGCTTGAAGAAGTCGGATATGACCGAGTGGTTGAACCAGCTCAGAGTGATGCTGCGGTAGGCCGACTCGTTGTTGGCCAGCTCGCGCACCATTTTCGACTCCGTGCGGGCGTGGCTGAGCATGTCGATGAAGTTGAAGACAACCACGTTGAGGTCGTTTTTCTCCATCTGGCGGAACTTCTGCATGAGTTTTTCCGCCCCTGCCGAGTCGTTGATTTTGGTGTAAGAGAAGGTGTCGTGGCGGCGGTAGCGGTCGAGCTGCGTCTGGATTAGCGGAGCCTCGTTGAGGTTTTTGCCTTCCGCCTCGTCCTCGTCCACCCACAAGTCGGGAAACATGTCGGCTATGGCCTTGGGCATCAGTCCGCTGAAGATGGCGTTGCGCGCATACTGTGTGGCCGTGGGGAGGATGCTGAAGTACAGTTCTTCGTTGATGTCAAAGCTTTCGCCAATCTCTTTCGCCACCATGCGCCACTGGTCGTAGCGGAAGTTGTCGAGCACAATGAGGCACACTTTCTCGCCTGCATTGAGCAGCGGAAACACTCTCTTCTTGAACAGTTCCGGACTCATCAGCGGATGGTTGTCGCCAGGTCGCCCCGGCGCAAGCTCGGAAGCCCAGTCCATATAGTTTTTCCTTACAAACTTTGCAAAGCCGTTGTTGGCCTCCTCCTTCTGCATGCGCAGCATTTCGGTCATGCTGCTGTTGGTGCCGCTCAGCTCCAGTTCCCAATGCACAAGCTTCTTGTACACGTCCACCCAGTCTTGCCACGTCCGGCAGTCGCCTATCTGCATGGCTATCTGCTGGAAGCTCTGCTGATAGCCCGACTGAGTGACCTCTGTCTCTATGGCCTTGCGGTGTATGTTCTTCTTCAGGGCGAGCAATATCTGGTTGGGGTTGACAGGTTTTATCAGATAGTCGGCTATCTTCGACCCGATGGCCTGGTCCATGATGTTCTCCTCCTCGCTCTTGGTCACCATCACCACGGGCACCGAGGGCAGTATCTCCTTTATCTTCTGGAGCGTCTCAAGTCCGCTCAGTCCGGGCATCATCTCGTCCAGCAGCACCAAGTCGAAGTTCTGTCGGCGGCACTGCTCCACCGCGTCCACGCCGTTGCTCACAGTCACCACCTCATAGCCCTTCCGTTCGAGGAAAAGGAGGTGCGCCCTCAACAGGTCAATCTCATCGTCGACCCACAATAACAGTCCGTTGCTCATCTGTAAAAGTCGTCATTAAAGTCAAAATCTCCGGCGTTACGCTGCCCGCCTCCGCCGTTGCCGTCAAGGAAGTCGCCATTCTCTTCCGGCAACTCTTCCTGTTCCTTCTCCTGCTCCACGCTTTCGGGTATGTTAAGCAGCTGCTCATTGCTTATTTGCAGCGGTGCGAAAGCCTTTTCAAAGAAGTTTTCGTAGTCCGTATAGCTGTATTTCGAGCCGAGAAGCTTCAGGTTTTCCTCGCTGATTATTATCCTGCGGCAGCCGTGCAGACACTCTGTCATGTCCTTGTCGGCATAGAGCAGCCGGGCATACTGCAGAGCCTCGTCGTAGCTCAGGAAGCCGCGTATCATCATGCGGCAGATGCCGCCGTCGTCGTCGACAGATATGTCAAAGTTGCGCACGAGGAAGTTGCTGAAATTATACTTCGCGAGGTCGTAAAGCAACTGGTTGGTGTTGACCGAGTCGGCACGACAAGCCAGCAGGAATACGAAGCCCGTGTTGCGCTCCGTGCTCAGTGTATCGGCCGCAGTGGAGTCAGCCGCAGCCATGTTTACGCCTCGGCGCGACCAGATGTCGCCCAAGTCGAACTTGCCGCCGTGAAGCGAGCGTCCGGCCTGCACGCCTTTTATTATCATGCCGGCCATCTCCGTCACCTCGCTTTCGGGATATTTCTCCACCACCTGCTTCATCCTCTCCACACAGCCCGCTCCGTCGCCGTCGTCAAGCAGCCCAAGACCGTCAATGAAGATGAACTTCGCCCGGTTGTAGCCCAGCGGGAAGCGCTCCGCCGACAGGGCGGCGTTGGCCCTCACCTCGCCCATGCGCCCGGCCTTGAACGCCTCGTAGGTAGCACCGTAGAGCGAGTCTTCTATGTGGACGCCGAACTTCGAGTTCTCCACAAAATGCGGGTCGCTCAAGAGGCTTGTCCACTTGCTGTCAGGATATTGCGACTGCAACTTTGCCAAACAGGCGTCGGCCATGGCCGTGTCGCCAAGGCGCGAGTAGAGAAGAAACAGATGATACCACGCCTCGTCCGTCTTTTCATAGCCCGAATATTGACTTGTGAGCCGCGTCAACGCCTTTTCGCTCAGCTTGAGGTTGTCCAGCTTGTCCTTGAATATAACGCCCGAGTTGAACAGTCCGTCTTCTATTATCGCGTCGCTGGCCGCCTTCTGCTCGTCAGTGAACGGTATCTGTGCCAAGTAGTACTCACGTTTATGCGGGTCGGTGGCCGGGTCGTCCTCCTTAGGCTTCCCCTTGTCGTCGGTAGTAGCCACAGAATCGGTAGGAGCAACGGCAACCACAGAGTCGGCAATGGCCACCTCCTGTCCTGCATCCTGCCCCATATTGACCACAGTGCGGTTAGCCCGCTGCCAGTTGTCCACGTTTTCGCGTTTGCCCCACTGGCTTTGGAAAGCCGTCTTTCCCTGGTTCACGGCCATCTGGTTGTAGAAATACCACTGCCCGTTCTTCGTCGTAGAGTTGTCCGTGGTCGTCTGGTTGGTCTTCTGCTGGTTGCCCACGGCTCCCTGCGCCTGCTGTTGCCTGTTAGCCTCAGCCTCTTGAGCCGCCCGCTTCTCCTCCTTTTCCTTGCGCTTCAAGGCTTCTATCACCCTGTCTATGGCCTTGTTGCGGTCAGCTTCCGGCAGAGCGGCAAGCGTTTGCAGCGAGTCTTGCAGATAGACGGCATCAGTAAAGGGCACCAACTCGTCGAGCACCTTCGATCGGCTGGACAGTTCACCGTAGTCGGGACGGTCCTTATCGAGCAATCCGATAGCCTCGCCGTAGCAGCGTTTGGCGTCGCTGTACTTCTCCTTGTCCCAGTAGAGGTTGCCAAGCCGCAGCAACAGTACACCTTTCTCTATGCCACTGCGCGTGGCCTTGGCGTTGCCCTGCTCATAGGCGGCAATGGCGTTGGCCGTGTCCCGTGCGGTGAGGTATATGTTGCCTATGGCATAATAAACCTGGTCGAGGTAGTCCTTGTTCTTGTCAGACGCTGCCATGCGGCGCAACCGCCTTACCATCTGCTTTGTCCTGCCCTTTGCCATCACCTCGGTCTGCGCTATGCGGGCGTTGAACTCCACCTCGTAGGGCGGATTCTGGCGCACCACGCGCTTGTATGCCTTGTATGCCTCATTGCGGTTGCCGAGCTTTGCCTGCACCTGTCCCATCAAGTACCACAGGCGAGCCCGCTGCTGCCGCCTGCCCTCATGCTTTATGGCCTTGCGCAGGTAAGGCACGGCCTCGGCATACTGCCCGTTGCGCACGTAATAGTCGGCGTAGGTGCAGTCCCAGTCGGCCACAGCGCGGTAGTGCATCGTGTCGCGGCGCATCTTTACTATCACGTCCTCCGCGTCGTAGAGCCAGCCAAGCTCACAATAGCTCTTGGCCAGCCAAGCACGGGCTATGCCGTTGATGGCCGGCTGCGTGGCATACAGCCTCGACATGTAGGAGAATGTGGCCGCCGCCTCGTCGAACTGCCCTTTCTGAAACTGCGACTTGCCCATCAAGAGCCACGCCTTCCACAGAAACGGGTTGTACTCCCTGCGCGAGAGCCACTCAATGTCCTTGGCCGTCTTGCGCCTGTTCTTCGTCCATTCAGGCCGCTTCTTTATGCTGTGCTGCTTTATGGCTTTCTCGCACTTCTCTATCGCGCGGTCAAAATTGGCCTTGCCGATGTCGCGGCTTGCCTTGTTGCCCACGGTGTACATCGGTATCAGCTCCGTAAAGTTGTCTTTGTTGCCTTTCTCTTTCTCCAGCGAACCGTCTATAAACGCTTGGTTGCCGTTGTAGAACGTGTTGTAACGGGCGTTGAAAGAGTGCCACCAGCGGGTGCGGCCGGTGTTTTTTTGCGTGGAGCAGCCCGCCACGGCCAATGCGACCACGGCGAAAAGCACCATTATAATATGTATCTTATTGCACTTCCCCACACTTCTTTAACTTGTAAACCACCGCTTTTATTGTTTTCAGCGCAGCATAAATGATTATGGAGACGAAGATTATCGATGCTCCCGACGGCACATTGAGCCAGAAAGACACCGCCAGACCAGCCACGCAGTACAGGAACCCGAACACGACGCTTAGCCCTATCATGCGCCGGAAGTCGTATGTGAAGAGGTTAGCGGTCATCTGAGGTATCGTGAGCAGCCCCATCGCGAGCACTATGCCCACCATGCGCAGAGTGGAAACGATGGTCATGGCCGTGATAGCCATCATCATATACTCCACAAGCGTCACCGGCAGATGCTGCGAACGGGCGAATACGGGGTCGAAAGCCACGCTGACTATGGTGCGCATGAGCAGCGAGAACAGCGCAGCCACCGCCACGGCCAGCACTCCAAGCAGCCACAGGTCGGCAGAACCTATCGTGAGAATGTTGCCAAACAGATAGGCTGACAGGTCAGGCATGAAGCCCGGCGTAAGAAAACAGCAGATTATGCCCACGCTCATGCCCAGAGTCCACGACACGGCTATGGCCGAATCTTCGCGTATGCGCCCTCGCTGCGACAGCCACTGCACGCCGCAGGCACTGCCAACGGCAAACACCATGGCCGAGAGTATGGGGTTCACGCCGAAGAGCACGCCCAGACCAATGCCGCCGAACGATGCGTGGGTGATGCCGCCACTGATGAACACGAGCCGGCGCGCCACGATATACGTGCCCACAAAGCCGCACAGCACACTGGCAAGCAGGCTTCCGAGCAAGGCATTCTGGAAGAAAGAATATTCTAATATGGACATTTTCGATTGGAAAGTTTGCGGATATGCGGCCTCAACGCCACAGCCAGCGCAGTTCAGGAGTCCGACCTATTGTCGGCAATGAGCATCATCAGTTCGTCCTTCAGCTGGTCTGGCACGTTTATCGCCCTGGCCGAGAGACTGCGGCTCCAACCTTCGGCCTCGTCGGGGCGCATGGTGTAGAGCACATAGCGGAACTCTTCGGCCTCAGCGTCGGTGTATCCGTCAGAAGGGCGACCTTGATAGGCGTCCAAGTCCTCGTCGTCGTAGTATTCAACCGGCTTCACTGCCGCCTCAACCATACACTCGTGGGCGCACTTACCGCCGCCCGAAGTACATGAAGAGCAGGAGTCCGCAGGCGCAGCAACACTGTTCGCTCCGAGGAAACGCCGTGCTGCCAAAGCCAGAACGAGCAGTACGACGAGGGCAATGATACATACCGTGACCATATCCGCAGAAGTTTGTTACGTTCAGGCTTCGCTCTCCTCCACCGTGAAGCCCGCCTTGCGCAGGTCGTCCCAGTAGGAAGGATAGGATTTTGTGACCACTTGTGGATGCTCTATGCGCACCTGGCCCAGTTTGAAGGCCAGCGGAGCAAAGGCCAAAGCCATGCGGTGGTCATCGTAGGTGCTGACCACCGGGTTGGCGTCAGGCTCACAACGCTCGCCATCCCACACCAGTTCGCGGCCGTCAACGTCGTTTATGACATAGCCAAACTTGCGCAGCTCGGTCTTGAGAGCCTCTATGCGGTCGGTCTCCTTTATCTTCAGGGTCTGCAAACCCGTGAAGCGGAACTTTATGTCCATGGCCACACAGCACACTACGAACGTTTGCGCCAGATCGGGCGAGTTCACAAAGTCGTATTCCAGCCGTGGCAGTCTACGTCCGGTACACCTTAGTGTGACCGATGTGGGTGCGTCCGACTTCGGAACAGCAAAAGTTGTGTTCACGCCAAGCAGACTGAAGATGTAGCGCACCGACGAATCGCCCTGCCTGCTGCCATCGGCAAGTCCGTCGAGAGCCACACGACAGTCTGGAGTGCCGCAGATGGCCATCATCTCATACCAATACGAGGCTGCACTCCAGTCGTTTTCTATCAGGTACGGGCGCACAACGTATGGTTTTGGACGCACGGTTATGGTGTCCATGTCGCTCCATTCCGCATCGGCACCGTAGGCTGCCATGAGTGAAAGCGTCAGGTCTATATACGGTCGCGATATGATTTCGCCCTCAAGGTGGAGCGTGAGGCCGTTTTTCAGCACAGGTGCTATCATGAGCAGCGCCGAGATATACTGCGAACTGACGTTGCCCGGCATGGACAAGTGGCCTCCTTCGAGTGTCCGTCCATTGATGCGCAGGGGCGGAAAGCCCTCTTCGCCCACGTAAGTGATGTCGGCTCCGAGATAGCGCAGGGCGTCCACGAGCACCTTTATCGGGCGGTGTTTCATCCGCTCCGTGCCTGTTATGGTGTGACAGCCTGGCGTTACGGCGAGATAGGCCGTAAGGAAGCGCATGGCTGTGCCGGCGGCCTTGATGTCAATCACGTCGGGATTGTCGCGCAGTGCGGCCACCGTCACCTCCGTATCGTCGCAGTCGGAGAGATTCTGCGGCAGAGTTGCACTTCCCGCAAGCGCACTTATTATCAGCGCACGGTTGCTTATGCTCTTTGAAGCGGGCAGAGCCACTTGAGCGTCGAGCGTCTTTGGGGCTGTTACTGTATATATCATAATGGGAAAATCATTGGTATTGTCGGCATTATCCGGCACACAAAATTAAACATTATAATCGGTTCGGACAAATTACCACCACAAATTTCGGGTTATTCTGTTAAGGTGGATTCTAAAAATTCCCCACCGTAACAATATAACAGAAGACAAACTTAGTAGGCGCTACGTCCCTCGCAGCGTCCCTCAAGGCAAAAGCCCAGCAAATATTCTCGGGCGAGCGAGGACGCAGCGCCTACTAAGTATGATATATAAAATGTACGCGCGCACGAGAAAAGCCCTGTCATTGACAGCAGGTGCTTCAGAACCAGGCCTTACTTGCCCTTCTTCTCGCCGAGAAAATTGTCCCATCGCACGTTTTTCACGTGCAGTCCATTCACGTTGACCGCCTTTGTGGTGTATTTGCGCACCGTGTCCACGCTCAGGTTCTCTATGTTTACGTTCTCCACAGGCAGGTCCTTGTCGCCGTTTATCTGATACACGCCGTCGGCCACCTGGCACTTCACGTCCTTCATGTATATGTCGCGTATCTGCGTAACGGAATCTTTGTAGGTAGGCACGAGGTCTTTCCACTGGTAGAGCACGTCGGTGTCGATGGCAAAGGCACGCTCCATACTGTTGGCACTCACGCGTTCCATATAGATATTCTTGATAAACGCACCCCTGCGGCGGTTGGTCTTCAGGTAGAAGAGCGTCTTCACGCGGTCGTCCATGGCGCAGTCGTGCATATAGACATTGCGTATTCCGCCCGAAATCTCGCTGCCCACAACGAGCAGACCGTGGGCGTTGCGCATACGGCAGTTGCGCACCACCACATTCTCCGTCGGTTGTCCGATGCGCCAGGCATCGTGGTTGCGCCCCGACTTTATCACCACTCCGTCGTCACCCTGGTCGAACAGGCAGTTCTCGATGAGCACGTTGCGGGTCATTTCGAGGTCTATTCCGTCGTTGTTATGGCCGTGAGCATACACGTCAAGGCCGCGCGCCACACAGTCAACACAGCGGTAGAGATGGATGGTCCAAAAGGGTGACTGGCGTATCCTGAAGTCTTCGAGCAACACGTTGCGGCACTGGTTGAAGTGAATCAGGTGCGGGCGCAGGTGGTTGTCGCCCTCCGCCATCTTCCTCTCAGCCACCGGCTTGTTGAAAGTGGCCCAGTCATAGAGCTGCGCCAGAGCGTTCATGTGCGCCTTCGGGCGTGAGAACCACGTTTTCCACACCTTCATGTCAGGCGTTAGCGTACCCTTGCCGCTTATGCCCACGTTGGTACACTTGTAGGCATAGACCAGTGGCGAGTAGTTCATGCACTCCATGCCCTCCCAACTCACCTCCACTGCGGGCAGATAGTCGGCAGGATTGGACGAGAACACCACCTTGCTGCCCTCGGAAAGATACAGGTTGCAGTTGCTCAGAAAGTGTATCGGCCCCGACGGCCACACTCCTTCGGGCACCACCACGCGGCCTCCTCCAGCCTCGTTGCAAGCCTTCATGGCCTTTGCGAACGCCTTTGTGTTGGCGGCGATGCAGTTTGCCTCGGTGTCAGAGCCGCTCTTCTTGGCTCCATAGTCGGCTATGCTGAAGTCGTTGTGGGGAAAGTTGTAGATGGCGATGGCCGGCATGTCAAACGGAGCAGCCACCTTGATAGAGTCATAGTCTGCCACTTTGAAACTGCTCAGCGACAATACGACTGCGCAAAGCATCAGCAAGCGCATGAATGGTCTGGTTTTTCTCATTGTTCAGTATATTAGTTTCTGTAGTTTATAGGTTTGTCGTAGGCGTTTGCCCCGGGCTATGGGCAACGGTCCCTATTGGACGCAAGGATTGCATTATGCAAAGATAGCATTATTTTCCCATCATACCGACTTTTATAAATGTTTAGTTTGTCTTACATTGTTTCACCGCACAAGCGTCCCATCCCTACCCTATCGTCATCCGTCCGTGTCACTTGCCACACATAACCCGGCCATTTAGCATCCGTAAATGGCCCGTTTACGACCCGTAAACCGCCCATTTACGAGGCATAACTCGGCCACTTTTTCAAACCATTGTCCGTCAGCAACTTAAAAATACCCATTTTTGCCTTTCAAAACTTCCTTTCGGAGCATCAAGAAATGACCAACTTCATGGGCAAAAACATACAGCTCAGAACGACGAAACGCAAAAAACAGGCAGAAAAGTTTGCGGTTCTCGCAAAATGTGTGTACTTTTGCAGCCGCAATCCGATAGAAAGGTTTGCAGCGGGATGTAGCGCAGTTGGTTAGCGCACGCGTCTGGGGGGCGTGAGGTCGCTGGTTCGAGTCCAGTCATCCCGACACATTCGAAGCGTGAGAGGTATAGCACCTTTCACGCTTTTGCTTTTAAGCGGGTCGTAAAATTACTATGATGCGAATTGCAAAAGGTCACAGCAAGTACAATATTTGCACCGCCGACAGCGTTATGTATACGTGACAAGAATCTTCAGATGGCTCATCTGGCTGAGCCGCATACACCGCTGCCAGGGCTTCGGGGTGCAGTCTCCGTCCGACTTCCGGTTTGTCCGGGAGGTCATAAACAGCCACACGCACCGTCCGGCCTACGAACTCCTTGACCGGGAGTTGCCCAAAACGAAAGGACTGGAGCGGAAGCTGTGCCGACTGTATTTCCGGTTGGCCGAAAGCCGAAAACCCGAAACGGTGGTGAATTTCGGCGAGAACGAGAGCGCACCGAGCACTGTCTACATGGCGAAGGGGTGCAGAGAGTCACACATAAGCGGCTCATTTGACGGCACAGATACGGTCGACCTGATGCGGATAAAGCTCCGTGGCGACTGCAGTCGGACTTACGAAGAGGCTGTGGCGCACGCCGGACAACATTCGGTGCTGGTGCTTGAGGACATAAAGCGAGGACGCAAGGAGCGCAGACTGTGGCGCAAGGTAGAAAAAGACGAGCGCACCGGAGTGACGTTCGACCTGTATTACGCCGGCATAGTGTTCTTCGACAAGAAGCGCTACAAGGAGAATTACACAATAAACTTTTGACACAGACACACAAGGGCGGTTCTACAGACCACCAATAAACCAACCTTAACCATTATGAAACGCATAACCAAGGTTTACACACGTACGGGCGACAAAGGCACAACCAGTCTTGTGGGAGGCGTGAAGATACGGAAAAGCTCTGCAAGACTGGAGGCTTACGGCACCGTGGACGAGCTTAGCGCACAGTTGGGACTGCTTGCAGCACTGCTCGGCGAGGGACATGAAAAAGCGTTTGTGCAGAACATACAGAACAACTTGTTCTGCGTTTGCACACATCTGGCCACCGACCAGTCGCAAACGCCGCTCTACACGTCGGGAAAGTTGCCCGAAGGAGAGACGGAGGCGCTCGAAAAGGAGATTGACAGCATACTGGCGGAACTTCCAGAGAAGTTAGGTTTCGTGTTGCCGGGCGGCACGGTCAAGGCCGCTACTGCCCACGTGTGCCGAACGGTGTGCCGCAGAGCCGAACGGCGCATAGCCGCACTGGCAGAAACGGAAGTCGTGGGCGAAGACATCATGCGCTACGTCAACCGACTGTCTGACTACCTGTTCGTTTTAGCAAAAAAACTTAATTTCATGGACAACCAACCGGAAAAAACTTGGCTCAAACCTTGTGAATAAGAATAAATGTATTACTTTTGCGGCCACAATATAAAAATAAACTACTATGTATTGGACACTTGAATTAGCTTCAAAGCTGGAAGACGCACCATGGCCCGCCACCAAGGATGAACTGATTGACTACGCAATCCGTTCAGGGGCGCCACTGGAAGTGCTTGAAAACCTGCAAGAGATTGAGGACGAAGGCGACGTGTATGAAAGCATCGAGGACATTTGGCCCGACTACCCGACCAAGGAGGACTTCCTCTTCAACGAGGACGAATATTGACAGTTTTGTTTGGCCTGCGTAAGGCTCAAAACATTAAATACAGCGATAAGGGAATCATTGCACAAAGATTCCCTTATCGTTTTTTTAGACTCTTTCCGCACAACATATCAAGTCAGTCCGAAAACCAGGTTGCACTACTCCATATAAACAAGGAACTGCACTTAGCATAGCCTCGATGAGGCTGCATCTCAGTAACCCCATGTGTAGCAAAGCGGAACGTGGGGTGCCTCTGTGGAGAAACATCGTCTTCGAAGATGCCGCACAAGTGTAACGAACACCACGAAAATTGCGCCCCACAACTTACAAATCCGAAGAAAAATCGTATTTTTGCACATCATTAGTGATTGCGAAGAGGTAGGCGCAGCGGGTTCCACGGCATCAGTACGGTATGAAAAACAGTCGTTGTGGACATTGTCTCCACATGCCACACGGTGGTTTGCAGTTGGAATGCGTGTATTCTGCCGTCATCAGCCTTTCGCGTTACGTACCCTCACAGATACAGGATGAAGAAGATTTTGGGTTTGACCGTTACGCTGCTTGTCACTGCCGTGGTTGCGAGCATCTGCGCTTCGGTCAACTACGACAAGATATACAGCGAATGGAAGGCTGCGCCAGTGCGCGAACTGAAGCAGCGCGGCGACGAGTGTCTCAATCAGGAGCGCATGGACAGTGCGCTCATGTACTACGCCATGTCGGCAGAGAAATACCGCAGCGACATGCCCGACAGCGACAAGAGCGTCTGTGCCGGGGCATACAACAACGCCGGCTACATATACTTCTACTACCGCAACGACTACTCGTCGTCGTACACCTGCCTGCTTAAGGCGCAGGAGATATCCGACGAGGCCAACGACTCAACGATATACCCATGCATATATCTCAACATGGGTAACATCTACATCAACTACAACGACTACAAAGCTTCGGCCGAACTATACCGCAAAGCCTTCCACGCCAGCGTGAAGGTAAAGGACATGGACATACTGCTCACCTCGTTCTGCAATCTGGCCAACCTTGCCGTTGCCGCCAACGATGCCAAAAGCGTGATGAAAGAGGTGAAGACTCTGCGCGAACTGAAGATACCGCCAATGCCAATGCTCAACTACACCCACAGCGTTTGCAACGCCACCGAGTGTGTGGCACATGGCGACTACAACGGGGCCATAGAATGGCTGCGCAAGTCGCTTGATCAAATAGACACCAAACTAACGCCCGAACGCTATCGGCTTGGTTCCATGAACATCATGGCGCTAATATACACCAAGACGGGCAATCACGCCGAAGCTGTGCGGATAACGCGCGAGGTGGAGCGCGAGTCGCGCGGACAAGCCCTCGACCTGCAAGCCGAAGCCTGCAACCACCTGTCAGACTACTACACGAAGTTGGGCAATGCCAGCGAGGCCATGCAGTGGCACACTCGCAGCTTGCAACTGTCAGACTCGCTGTTTCGCAGCCAGCAGTATGGACGCATACGCGACATGAAGTCTACCTTCGAGATAGGCAAGATAGCCGACAAGATGCGCGAGTCGGAAAACCGGAGGCAGACAATGACGCTCGTATTGTTCATTGTCGGCTTCGGCGCAGCCATCGTGCTTGTCATGGCGATACTGCTGAAGCTGAAGAACAACCGGCTGCAGCGCAGCAACCGCGACCTGTTTCGCCGCAACGAGGAGGTGATGCGCATGGGCGAAAACGAACGCCGCCGCAGCGATATCTACGAGCGCAAGATAGCGGAGTATGAGCGGCATATAGCCGAACTGCGCCACAACGACACACCAGAGACGCAACCTGAGACACAACCGGAACAGAAATACCAAGGCAGCACACTCGACGACTATGCCAAACAGCAACTGCTAAGCCGCATCAACGCCATGCTCGACAATGTCGATGAGATATCAGTCACCGACTTTTCCGTTGACAGGCTCGCGCGGCTTGTGGAGTCAAACTCTAAGTATGTGTCGCAAGTGATAAACGAAGCCTACGGCAAGAACTTCAACACTCTGCTTGGCGAGAAGCGCGTACAACAGGCTTGCGCCCGACTGTCGGACACCGACAGCTACGGCAATGTCACCATCGAAGCCATAGCCAGCGGCCTTGGCTTCAAGTCGCGCAGCAACTTCGTAACGGTATTCAAGCGCGTAACGGGACTGACTCCGTCGGAATACAAACGTATCAGTACAGACAAAATGCACGACGAATAGTCGCTACATACGCACAACAACCTAACAAAAAGTCACCAAAAGCATACGTTTTTGTGTCAATTCGGGAATAAGAACATACTTATTCCCGTTTTTTTTGCCCACGAAATGCCACACAAGTAACTTTGCGGCATCGAAAACAGAGTTACGAACTAAACAGAAAGCGTATGAGCAACACGACACGCACATTGACGTTTGCGGCAGCATTGGTTATGGCAGCCGCGCAAACAACAGCCTTTGCCGCCAATGACGGCAGGCGCATGGCAACCGCCACACTGACACAGTCGGCACCTGCGGCCAAGCACTCAAAGGCCGACATGAAGACAATAGCCGACCGCACCGTGGAAAAGATGAAGACGGCACAGCCTATAGAGGTTGGCCAATTGCAGCAGATGCGCAAGGCGCAACGCAAGGCTGAAGCCGACGAGAAGTGGGAGACTCTGCTCTCTGAAGACTTCTCCATGTGGAGCAAAGGCACCGAAGACGCACCCGACTCCATAATGTATCCGACAACATATTTCAACGACGGGAGCTACGTGCTGCCCGACAGCATGTTCCACACACCAGGCTGGAGCGGACTGGGACTATACCAGGCCGGAGGCAACATAGCCCTCGCCTACCCCAACATGGGCGGACTGTTCAACACATCGCCAATGGTGATGCAGGGCAAGTTGCGCATAAAGCTGCGCTGCAAGGCAATCAAGGCCAACGTAATGTTCTTCATGAGCGTGGCTGCAGGCGATTGGATTTATCCATACGACCCCATCGGAAGCCAGTTGAACCTGTACCGATTGAAGCCCGAAGACGGTTGGCAGGATGTCGAACTTGACATAATAAACCCCTATGCAGGCAGCGACTGCTTCATCCAGCTGAACGGCATGATGTACAATAAAGGCGCACTCATCGTTGACAGCATCTCCATTGAGCGCGACGCCAACTATGTTTCCACGCCCACGGGTCTTGGTGCAAACCATTTCACTTATACAGGTTTCACAGCATCATGGGACAAGGCCACAGGAGCAGACTCTTACGTTGTGAATCTCTATGAGAACAAGAAGACGAGCGACAAGAATTTCGTAAGCTCCAACGACTTTGAGGACGCCACTGTCAACGCCGACGGATCGTTCACTGGACTCGGCGAGGGTTGGAGCGGACAGTTTGCCGACGAGGCTGCCTCGCCATGGATCACCGACGACGCATTCGAGGGCGAGAAGTCGCTCAAGGTGGCAAGCGACAACGACACTCTCTTCTTCGAGCTTCCCGGCAGCTACATTCAGGATTTAAGCTTTGCCGCAAAGTCCATAAAGCGTAGTGAAGATGCCTATGCCCGACTGACCATTGAATTCTACAACGGCAAGAGTTGGAAAAACTTTGTTGTTAGCTCAACTGATACAGTTAACTGGAAGACCGTGAAGCTCTCCGACATCAGCAGTTTCGCGCCAAGCAACTACACCAAACTGCGTATTTATGGCGAAAACTTTGAAAATGACACATATTACGGCGACTCAACAGTGATGGCGATAGACGACATTGTGGTAGTAACCTCGCCAAAGGTGGAGACTTCGCTCGTGGTGGAAAACGCGACGACGGCCGAAACCAGCATGACGTTTGACAACCTTGACACCAACAACGAGTACCACTTCACCGTACAGGGCGTGACCTCCGACGGACGATCGTCAGTCGTCAGCGCAGACACCTACGCCTATGGTGTGGCAGCGCCCCACGTGCTTGAGGCAACCGACGTGAACAAGCGCGGCGCGTTCACCGCCAACTGGGAAGCGGCTCCCAACGCCGAAGCCTATGTGCTGCGCAGCTATGAGGTGTACAACGTGCCCGAAGACAAGGAACAGTATGTAGTGTTCGACGAGAACTTCAACAAGAGCACCGAGGGCACTGCGGACAACCTCAAGTCGCTTGAGAACTACAGCTACACCGACCTTGGCGACTACACCGACAATGCCGGATGGATTGGCAACGGCACCATTCTGTGCAACGGCATGGTTGGATGCACATCCGACTACTACTCGTCGTTCGAGATCATCTCGCCCGAAATCAGCCTCAACAACAATGGCGGCGACTATGCGGTAACTGTGACCTTCAAGACCCTTGAAGACGGAACGACACTCTACGTGCAGGGCGACAACACAACTTACGAGGCCGTCAAGTGTGACACTGCCGGCACATACACCGCCACGGTCAACCTCTACGGCGGCACTCGCTTCAGCAACCTGATGTTCTACGCAAGCAGCTACTCACAGTTCCTGCTCGACCGCGTAACGGTGACGCAAGATGTGAAGAAGGGCGACCAACTGTACACCTGCCTCTCGGAGACAGAGATAACCGACGGTTCCACATCGTTCCGCATAAACGGACTGGAGCCTAACAAGGACTACTCATACGCCTACAACCTCGTGTCTTACGTTACACGCTGCGGCACCATGTACAGCTCCGACCGTTCAGCCGACCAGGAGGTGAAGTTCTTCGAGACCGACGGCATACGCACGGCAACCGCCAACGCTGAGGCCGAAGGCGCAACCGAGATATTCGACCTGTCGGGACGCAGGGTGCAGACCATCGCCGGCAAGGGAATATACATCATTAAAAACGGCGACAAGATACGCAAGGTATCAGTCAACAAGTAATCTATAACATAACACACCCATAGGGGCCATGGCCATGCACAAAAGCCGTGGCCTCTTGGTGTTTTTCCAAAAACAGACACAACAATGCACATCAAAGCTACATTATCATTCGCACTGTGCTGCCTGGCCTTTGCCGATGGCGCGGCGCAAAATGCTGCCAGCGAGATACGCTGCGGTTTCGACGGAGGCATACCGTCGGACTTCACGCTCATCGACGCCGACGGCAACACACCGTCGTCCGACATAGTCAAATATGGCTTCAGCGTAGGCACGCCCTGGGTGGCCTACTATGTGGAGAAGGAGCAGAACTTCGTGGCCGCGAGCACATCGTGGTATGAGAAGAGCGGCACATCGAGCGACTGGCTCATACTGCCCCCGATAACCGTAGAGACGGCGGATGCCGTAGTGGCGTGGCGCGCCAAGGCCACCGACAGCCGATACAGCGACGGCTATGCGGTGTATGTCACCACGGGCGACGGACAGTCTGTGGCCGACTTCGACACATCTGCCCCACTCTTCTCCGTCAATGCCGAGGCATCAACGTGGACACGCCACCATGTCAGTCTCGCCAAGTATGTTGGACAGACGGTGCGCATAGCCTTCGTCAACAACTCCACCGACTGCTCTGTGCTCTACCTCGACGACATATTTGCAGGCAAGCCCAAGGCCGCCCGCGTGGAACTTGACATGCCCTATGTGGTGAAGCCAACCGACAAAGTTACCGTGAAAGGCACTGTGACAACCGACCTTGAGACTACCGTTAAGGGCTTCACCGTGGGCTACAAGTATGGCGACAGCAACCGCACAAAAACCTTCGCCGACACGGAGATTGCCCCTGGTGCAACTTGCTCATTCGAGTTCGACCCCGACAGCGCTGTTGCGCTTGGCACCGAAGCCACCGTCAGCGTGTGGGCTGAGCACGACGGCGACAGTTCTTATGCGGAGCGCACATTGCAATCATGCAGCCAAAAGATGGTGGTTGAGGAGCTTACAGGCAGCTGGTGTGGCTACTGCGTGCGCGGAACCGTCAACATGAAGAGCATGCTCCAGAAGCATCCCAACACGTTCATCGGCATTGCCATTCACAGTGGCGACTTCCTCAGTGCCAGCGAATACCTCTCCTACATCTACTCCTTGGCCGCCAAGGCCGGCACGGTGGGCTACCCATGCTCCGTAACCTGCCGCGACTACACCATGGGCACGGGCATAGACCTGTGGAACGAGCTGTACGACTACATCACCGCCCAACCCATCAAGGCCGCCGTAGGACTGGGCATTGAACCATCAGGCGTCGGCGGTGAGTACACTGCCACGTCGCGCACGGTTTTCAACTCGGCTGCCCTGGGCGGTCTATACCGCATAGCCTATGCCATAATCGAGAACGACGTGTATGAGCCTGACGACGCACGCTATCGCCAACACAACTCCTATGCAGGAGGCACAACGCCCATGGACGGCTACGAGAACCTCGACGAGTATGTCACCGACTACCACTTCGAGCACGTGGCGCGTGGCACGATAGGCGCGCCCGAAGGCATCAGCGGCAGTCTGCCCGAATACATCGAGGCTGGCAAGGAATATGTTCACACCACCACGTTCCAACTGCCCGACGCCGTGCTCAACGCCGACAACGTGCAGGTGGTGGCCATGATAGTCAACACCCATGACGGCACCATAGTGAACGCCGACCGCATCAACCTGACAAACGCGCAGGCGTCAATCAGCCACACGCACACCAACGGCGGCCAACAGCAAAGCCAACTCTACACCATCGACGGACGCACAGCCAACAACAGCAGCCGTGGCTTGATTATCGTGCGCAACGCCGACGGCACGGTGAGGAAGATTGTGCGCTAAACCTTTCACCAAAATGCGCTAAGCCCTTCCTTTCAAGGGGGATTATCGCGCCTCCACCTTTTCCTTTCTGACAACACGCCAAGGACGGCTTGCCTACCATGCAACCCTAAAATATGGAACACATACGCATGGGAAGCAAGCCGCCATTGGCGTGTTTCGTCGTCCTAAAAGTTCTTCATGTATAGTCTGATAACGTCTTATTGGTAATATGTCCAGCTCCATCAACCGAGAAAGACCATTTATTTTAGCCTAAAAATCAAATTACACTGTCAAACTCAAGCATTTAATCCGTACCTTTGCACTGTATGGAAAGAGTCGTCGCAAGGCTACGTGACAGCGAGCGTGCGACACGCATAACAACAACAAATCATAACAACAAACGACATGAGCAGTATACTGGAAGGCCGTCCGGCCTTACAAAAGGAAGTGGAGAAAATAGCCGAAGTGGCTGGTTATCTGTGGCAAAACGGATGGGCTGAGCGCAACGGCGGCAACATCACAGTGAACATCACCGATTTTGTGGACGACGAGATACGCAACCTCGCCCCCATAAGCGAGGTTAAGCAGATAGGAATCACGCTGCCACACCTGAAAGGCGGCTATTTCTTCTGCAAGGGAACGGGCAAGCGCATGCGCGACTTGGCACGTTGGCCTATGGAGAACGGCAGTGTGATACGCATACTTGACGACTGTGCAAGCTATGTCATCATTGCAGACAACGCAGTGAACCCCACAAGCGAACTGCCTTCGCACTTGGCCGTACACAACCGCCTCGTCGAGACAGGTTCTCCCTACAAGGCAACCGTACACACTCATCCTATCGAGCTTATAGCCATGAGCCACAACCCGAAATTCATGGGCAAAGACGTGCTCACCAACATCCTTTGGAGCATGATTCCCGAGACTAAGGCATTCTGTCCGCTGGGTCTGGGCGTGGTGAAATACGAATTGCCGGGTTCAAACATACTGGCAGAAAACACCATGAAAGAGCTTGAAGACTACGATGTGGTTATGTGGGAGAAGCACGGTGTGTTTGCCAAGGGACTCGACGTGAGGGATGCTTTCGACCAGATAGACGTGTTGTCGAAGAGCGCAAAGATTTATATCGACGCAAAGTGCATGGGCTTTGAGCCGACAGGCATGACTCAGGAACAGATGGCAGAGATGTCCAAGGTGTTCAATCTGCCGAGATAAGCAACGAAACAACTACTGACTACATATAAAGAACGTTATTACTTATCATTAGGTTAACACAATTAAAGCCCTGTAACTGTGAAGCTACGGGGCTTTTTCTGTATAGGCGGGCTATATAAATCGCCACCGCAACAGACAACAAAAATATTATGGCCTACGGTTTGCCGTTTTTTGGGGGTTGAAAGAAACCGTCAGACAATCATCAAATCGCTCATCACCATGTCGCTTACGAACAGACCCTCGCGGGAGAGACGGAGCCAGTTGGAGTCGCGAAGGAGCAGTCCGTCGGCGATGTAGCGCGCGGCGTTGGCAAGGCAATAATCAAGACGAAACTTGCCAAAGTCGCGTTCCAGACATCCAAGGTCGATGCCTTCCTTGGTTCTGAGCGACAGCATCACCGTGTCGTTGTATCGTGTGTCGCTGTCGAGCGCCTCGCCTTCCGACGGCAGTACGCCATTGTTTACAGCCTCCACATAAGCCTTCACGTCGGCAATATTCCAACTGCGACGATGCAAGTCGTAGGAATGGGCGGCGGCACCGATACCTACATACGGCACACCGCGCCAATAGCTGCTGTTGTGGAGCGAGCGACGGCCGGGCAAAGCGAAGTTGCTGATTTCATAGTGCTCGTAACCGGCAACTGCAAGTCGGTCGGACAGTTCATAGAACATGATGCGGCTCGTCTCCTCGTCAGTCTCTTTCACACTGTCATTCTGCCTCATTCGGTAGAGCGGTGTGCCCTCTTCATACATCAGACTGTAGGCCGAGATGTGGTCAACGCCCAGGCTTAGAGCCTCAGCAATGTCGGATTGCCAATCGGAAACGGTTTCGTCGGGGAAACCGAACATAAGGTCTATACTGATATTGTCTATTCCGGCACGCCGCAGATTGTCAACCGCCGCACGGGCTTCGGCTGCATTGTGACGGCGGCGAAGAAACTTGAGGCGACCATCGTCGAAGGTTTGCACACCGAGACTTACCCTATTCACCGGCAATGAGGTCAGCAAGGCGGCATAGTCGGGCGTGACATCGTCGGGATTGCACTCCACAGTCACTTCCACAGCAGCCGAACAGTCTATTCCGGCAAACAGTTTTTGCAGCAATGCAGGCGACAGTTGACTCGGAGTGCCTCCACCTATATATACAGTATGCCACGGTTTGCAGTCGGAACCGCACCGGAGAGAAAGTTCCTTCAACAGAGCTTCGACATAGACGGAATGGAAGCCGGAAAGCGTTGTGGAATAGAAACCGCAGTAGATGCAGCGGCTTGCACAAAAAGGGATGTGGACATAAAGACCGGCCATAGTGAGAATTTTGATGCAAAAATACTAATATTGCTTAACACCTTAAAGGTTTTCGCCCCGTGAGTTTGCCGTTACGAAGGAAAACGCATAACTTAGAGGCCGAATAACAGTTCAAGCTGAGGGCTTGAAAGATACTACAAACCTAAAATCTATTGACCAAATGAAAGTTTACCAGACAAACGAAATCAAAAACATTGCCTTGCTTGGCAGTGCGGGTAGCGGCAAGACCACACTTGCCGAATCAATGCTTTATGAAGCTGGAGTAATCAAAAGGCGCGGGTCTGTGGCCGCCAAGAATACCGTGAGCGACTATTTCCCCGTTGAGCAGGAGTATGGCTACTCGGTGTTCTCAACCGTTTTTCATGTGGAATGGAACGGCAAGAAACTGAATATCATTGACTGTCCGGGTTCGGACGACTTCGTTGGCGGTGCCATCACGGCACTCAACGTTACCGACCAGGCCGTACTGCTCATCAACGGACAGTATGGCCCTGAAGTGGGAACGCAAAACAACTTCCGCTACACGGAAAAGCTGAAGAAGCCAGTGATATTCCTCGTAAACCAACTGGACAGCGACAAGTGCGACTTCGACATGATAATGGCAAGCATGAAGGACATCTACGGCCCGAAATGCGTGCAGATACAATACCCCATAGAGACAGGGCCGGGCTTCAACTCGCTCATCGACGTGCTCCTGATGAAGAAGTATTCGTGGAAACCCGAGGGCGGAGCACCCATCATCGAGGACATTCCGGCGGAGGAAATGGAAAAGGCAAGCGCACTGCACAAGACGCTTGTGGAAGCTGCGGCGGAAAACGACGAAGGACTGATGGAGAAGTTCTTCGAGGAAGAGGCACTGTCGGAGGACGAACTGCGCGAGGGTATCCGCAAGGGACTGGTGACAAGAAGCATCTTCCCTGTGTTCTGCGTATGCGCGGGCAAGGACATGGGCGTGCGCCGATTGATGGAGTTTCTGGGCAATGTCGTACCTTTCGTTAGCGAGATGCCGAAGGTTCACAACACGAGAGGCGAGGAGGTGCCGGCAGACAGCAACGGTCCTACATCCTTATATTTCTTCAAAACCGGAGTGGAACCGCACATCGGCGAGGTGCAATACTTCAAGGTGATGAGCGGAACAGTAAAGGCTGGTGCCGATTTGTCCAACGCCGACCGCGGTTCAAAGGAACGCTTGGCGCAGATGTTCGTGTGCGCAGGTGCCAACAGATTGCCCATTGACGAGATGCACGCCGGCGACATCGGATGCACAGTGAAACTGAAGGACGTAAAGACCGGCAACACCCTCAACAGCAAGGACTGCGACTACCGATATGATTTCATCAAGTATCCAAACTCCAAATACTCTCGTTCCATCAAGGCAGTCAATGAGCAGGACACCGAAAAGCTCATGGCCGCATTGGTAAAAATGCGTCAGGAAGACCCCACGTGGGTGGTTGAGCAGAGCAAGGAGCTGCGCCAGATTATCGTACACGGGCAGGGAGAGTTCCATCTGCGCACACTGAAGTGGCGACTGGAGAACAACGAGAAATTGCAAGTGACATACGGCGAACCGAAGATACCGTATCGCGAGACCATAACCAAGGCGGCACGCGCCGACTACCGCCACAAGAAGCAGTCGGGAGGAGCCGGACAGTTTGGCGAGGTTCACCTCATTGTGGAGCCATATGCCGAGGGTATGCCCGACCCGACTGTGTTTAAGTTCGGCGGACAGGAGTATCGCGTGACCATGAAAGGCAAGGAAGAGATAGACCTCGAATGGGGCGGCAAACTGGTATTCATCAACTCCGTTGTCGGAGGTGCCATAGACGCACGCTTCATGCCGGCCATACTGAAGGGCATAATGGAGAAGATGGAGAGCGGCCCTCTCACGGGTAGCTACGCCAGAGACGTGCGAGTGATTGTGTACGACGGCAAGATGCACCCTGTAGACTCCAATGAGCTGTCGTTCATGTTGGCCGCCCGCAACGCCTTCTCAGCGGCGTTCAAGGAGGCTGGACCTAAGATTCTCGAACCGATATACGACCTTGAGGTGTATGTACCAGCCGACTTCATGGGCGACGTGATGAGCGACCTGCAAGGCCGCCGCGCGCTCATCATGGGCATGGACAGCGAGGCCGGCTACCAGAAGTTGCAGGCAAAGATACCTCTCAAGGAATTGTCGAGCTATAGCATAGCTCTAAGCTCCATCACCGGTGGCCGCGCTTCGTTCACAACCAAGTTTGCAAGCTACGAACTCGTGCCGGCCGACATCCAGCAGCAACTGATAAAGGAGCACGAAGGCGACGAGGAGTAATCGTCATAAACGCATCGCTAATACAAGGGACAGACCGTAAAAAAGGTCTGTCCCTTATTTTTTTACCGCCAGAGAGCCATAAATCATAGCAAAACGAAAGCGTTCAGACCGTCTCTTTGACAAAATGCAATTATAAACATCTTTATCGTAGACAAAATCACACTTACTTGCTTTTATTATCGACAATTTGTATTACCTTTGCACAAACCATATGACATTATGATATAATGCAAGCCCTGCAATGAGCAATATGTAAGGTGACAAGAGAGAATATAATTATCAACGAAAAGAAAAACAGGTACAGTATATGAATGTAAACATCAAAGATTTGACAGACAGCAGGGACACGGTAAACAAGTGGATGGAACGTTTCGGAGTGCGTTTCGGCGTATATAAAAAAGGTGTATTCAAGGAACAACTCTTTCCGTTCGACTCTGTGCCGCGCATCATCAGCAAGTCCGACTGGGACTACTTGGAGCGAGGACTGCAACAGAGGGTGAAGGCTCTCAACATGTTCCTCTGGGACATTTATCACGACAAACGCATCGTGAAGGACGGTGTCGTGCCAGAAGAGTTTGTCTACTCGTCAAAAGGCTACATGCCCGAGTGTGAAGGAATCAGTCCCGAAGGCAAGGTGTATGCGCACATTGCAGGCATTGACCTTGTGGAGGGAAAGGACAACAAGTGGTATGTGCTTGAAGACAACCTGCGCATACCCTCGGGAGCCAGCTACCCCATGATAGCCAGAACGATAACGCGCAAGGTGTCGCCACGCACCTTTTCCAGCAATGCCGTGGCAGACAACCGCGACTATGCCGACCTGCTGCGCGACATGATGGACGACATGAACGCCGGACGGGGCATCGCCGTCATCCTCACGCCGGGACGCTACAACTCGGCTTTCTTCGAGCACTCTTATCTTGCAGAGAAGACGGGCGCCACACTGGCCTATCCTGGCGACCTCTTCGTGGAGGACGACAAGGTGTACTATGCCGGCATGTACAAGGAGAAGACGCGCGTGGGCTGCATCTACCGCCGTGTGAGCGACGAGTATATGGACCCAATGATGTTTGAGCCCTCTTCGCTGCTTGGCATACCAAACGTGATGCAGGCATACAAGGCTGGCAATGTGGCGCTCATCAACGGCATTGGCAACGGTGTGGCAGACGACAAGGGCATATACTATTTTGTGCCCAAGATGGTGAAATACTACCTCGACGAAGAACCCATCCTGCAGAATGCGCCCACCTATCTGCCTTATTTCAAGGAAGACTACGACTATGTGCTGCAGAACATCCGCAAGCTGGTCATCAAGGACGTGAGCGAGGCTGGCGGATACGGCGTGGTGTTCGGCAGCGACCTGAGCGACGACAAGCTGGAGGAGCTGAAGCAGCTCATCATCAAGTTCCCAAGACGATGGATAGCACAGGAGGTGGTTGACTTCAAGGACCTCGAACTGCTGGAAGACGGCAAACTGGTTTGGCGCAAGGCCGACCTGCGCGCCTTCGTGGTGAGCGCACGCGACACCACACGGGTATGGAAGAGTGGACTGACACGCTTCTCGCGCAACCCCGACTCCTTTGTCGTCAACTCCTCGCAGGGTGGCGGATTCAAGGACACATGGGTCATGGAAGAATGAAGAATGTATAATGCATAATTAATAATCGAAGGGTAACAACAATTATATTATGGTAAAGAGCGACATTATTTCGGCTGCCAAGGCCAACAGACTATATTGGTTGGGCCGATACGAGATGAGAGTATACCTTACGTTGCACCAAATGAACAAGTGCTACGACAAGATGATAGACGGCAAGCCGGACGACTACCGCGCCTTCTGGACAAGGCTCGACGCACAGGGCAACTACTCCACCACGGAGGAGTTTACCCTCGGCATGCTCTACGACGATAACAACCCCAGCAGTGTGTTCTCCGCACAGAAGTATGCCATGGACAACGCCATACTCCTGCGCGAGGACATCATGTCGGAAACGCTGAGCTATCTCGAAATGAGTGTGGCACTGATGAAACGGTGCAAACAACTGAACGAGAAGAACCTCTCGCAACTGCAGAGCATCATCGACTGGTCGCTCGCCTTCTGGGGCTCGGCAGAGCAGCGCGTGCAAAACCACCGTGCCTTGAACATCATGATGCTGGGACGCCATGTGGAGAACCTCGACATTCTCATCCGTTTCGGCTATCCCTTCAGGCGCATAGCCCTCGCCTATGGGTCGATGAAACGCTATGCCGACGGCATGGAGGACATTCTCGACGACCACATCATGGCACAGCTCGACCAACTCATCACCGAGAGCGAGTTCTGTCTTGACGATACCGACTACAAGTACAAGCTCATCAAGTACATCAACCAGCTCGTAAGGGTATGAAGAGATACATCTACTGCTATCAGACAGCTGTCAGTTTCTCAGAGCCAGTGACCAACCACTCGCTCCTGCTGCGGTGCCTGCCCATGGCTGGCTCATACCTTAACGTGGAGGAAGAACACCTCGTGGTGTCACCCTCGCTCAACGTGAGGCGAGGCACCGACCAGTTGGGCAACCGCATTGTGTATGGCGGCAGCCGAGAACCGCACACCTCTCTGGTATACGTCAGCACAGGCATTGTAAACATGGCTGAATATGCAGTAGCCCCCGACACTGTCCCCATGTCCGTCTACCGCCAACCGACACATCTCACATCCCTCACCGAGCAGCAGACTGAACAACTGCTGCAACAGACGGAACAGAATACCGCCCTCGACATCTGCCATAGGGTGCACGCTGTCATGGCTTATACGCCGGGTGTTACAGGCATGGACACACCGGCATCGGAAGTGGCCGGGCATCTCAAGGGAGTGTGTCAGGACTATGCCCACCTCATGATAAGCCTGTGCCGCAGCAGGGGAATGGCGGCAAGATACGTGTGCGGTTTCATGGAAGGAGAAGGAGAGACCCACGCATGGGTAGAGGTGTTCGACGGATACACATGGAAGGCTTTCGACCCCACTCACGGCCGTGCCATAGACTACGGCTACCTCAAGCTGGCACACGGCCGCGACGCCTCCGACTGCCCCGTGAGCAGGGGCATCTATGCAGGAGGGGCACTGCAGCAGACACAGATACACGTCATGCTGAAGGAAATATAATCCACCCGGAGACAAAAACCATATATATAAGACAACAGCACAATAAAAGGAAAAGATACAAAATATGATAAAGACTATCGTGTCGACCGAACTGCCCATAAACGAGCGGTACATGGTCAAGAAAAACGTCATAAGCCACGGTGACGGCAAGAAGAGACTGTGCATCGTGACAGGCACGCACGGCGACGAACTGGAGGGGCAGATGGTGTGCTTCCTCATGGCAAAGCTCCTTCAGGAGAAAAAGGATATGCTCGACGGTACCGTGGAAATATACCCGGCACTCAATCCGCTCGGCATCGACACCATACAGCGTGGCATACCCAACTTCGACCTGGACATGAACCGCATCTTCCCCGGCGACGTCAAAGGCACCATGGTGGAACAGGCTGCCTACACCATCGTGGAAGACCTCAAGGGGGCAGACCTCGTGATGGACATACACTCAAGCAACCTGTATCTGAGGGAGACGCCGCAGGTGCGCATCAATGTGCTTAACGAACAGGAGCTTGTGCCTCTGGCGCAAAGGCTGGGCATAGATTTCATCTGGGTACACGATGCTGCCACCGTGTTGGAGGCTACGCTTGCCCATTCGCTCAACTCTACCGGCACCAAGTGTCTCGTCGTGGAGATGGGTGTGGGACAGCGCATCAACCACAAGATGTGCTTCCGCCTGTGCGAGGGCATACTGAACCTCATGCGCAGCATGGGCATGTGGAAGGGAGACGTTGACCACGACAAACTTTCCGAGCCAATGGTGTGCAAGGGCAACCGTGTGGCTTTCCTCAATGCAGAGGCTTCGGGCGTGTTCATCACCGAACTGCGCTCGGGCATGAACGTGAAGACGGGAGAGGAGATAGGCCAGATAGTGGAGCCTCTCACGGGCACCGTGCTCAGCAGGGTGGTGTCGCCTGTAGATGGTTTCCTCTTTACCATACGCGCCTACCCCATCGTGTATGAGGGTTCGCTCATGGCAAGAATCTTTGAAAGGGAAGAGGGAAGAGAGAAGAGTGAAGAATCAGAATGAAAAGTGAAGAGGGAAGAGTGAAAAGTGAAGAATCCGAATGAAAAAAGATACATTGTTTGAGATGAAGTCGCCCTATCGCGACGACTTCTGCATAGACGGTTACCGCTTTGGCGGCGACGGCAAGACGGTAGCCATCGTGGGAGCCATGCGCGGCGACGAGATACAGCAGCAGTATATCTGCGCCAAGATGGTGAGTGTGCTCAAGGAACTGGAGCGCAAGGGAAGGATAACCGACGGGAAAGGCATTCTCGTCATACCCTCGTGCAACCCCTTCTCCATGAACGTGAGCAAACGCTTCTGGGCCATGGACGGCACAGACATCAACCGCATGTTCCCGGGATACGACAAGGGAGAGACTACACAGCGCATAGCCGCTGCCCTCTTCGAGAAGATAAAGGACTACGAATACGGTATGCAGCTGGCAAGTTTCTACATGCCGGGCGACTTTGTGCCGCACGTGCGCATGCTCAAGACGGGATATGAGGATGTGGAGACCGCGTCACACTTCGGACTGCCTTTCGTCACCATACGCAACCCCCTGCCCTACGACACCACGCTGCTCAACTACAACTGGCAGATATGGGGATGCAAGGCATTCTCGCTCTATGCTGGTCAGACCAACCATGTTGAGGATGCGTCGAGCCAGCAAACCATAGAGGCCATACTGCGCTTCCTGGCCAAGGAGGGTATCATCACCTACCGCGACAAGAGCGTGGCCTACTCGTCGGTGGTTCTCGACGAGGCCGAACTGCTCAATGTCACGGCACACAGGGCTGGCATCCTCAGCCGCCTCGTGCCCGTGGGCGCACAGGTGCAGGAGGGACAGCCGTTGGCACGCATCATCGACCCCTACGAGGGCACGGTGACAGAAGAGGTGAAGGCTCCCGTGGCAGGCACCGTGTTCTTCGAGCACAACAAGCCGCTGGCCCTGGAACATGCCATACTCTTCAGAATACTCAAAGAAGAAGAGGGACTATAAGAGAGTGGGGAAAGCAATTTGAGCCAGGCCGCGTCTGACTTTGCGGCCTATAGTGAGTCCTACAATATTGTGTCTCATTGTTTGTTGCGGCAATAATTTTATAGAATCAACCACATTGTCAACCCGCATTCGTAGATGCGGCATTTAGCATCCGTAAATGCGGCATTTAGCACTCTTAGATGCGGCATTTACGACCCGTAAATGCCGTATCTATCAATCGTGGGTGCGACAACCATGTATTCCAAACGCGCAATCAGCTCTCTCATGCGCCTACTCCCTCGGCACATTTGGAAGGCTTAGTAGGGACGTGCGTCCCCGTCCCCTTGGCTAAGTCGGGTGAGCGTGGACGCAGCACCTACTAAGCCTTCCAACAGTGCTGAGGGTAATAAGATTGTCTTGTCTGCCTTTTTATAGCGTACAGCAACAGCGAGGCCTTGTGTCTCCCGTGCGCTTTGTTCTACTATATATATTGTATATGAAATCATTTTGCGTAACGGCATAGTTGTATAGACACTATACATCGCCCAATCCGAAAAACTTAAGTCTGCATATTCTTGCAGATAACAACCGTTTTGAGTAACTTTGCGCCCGTTTTCAAAACAGACAATCAACCATTTACTTAACAAGCCGAAAGTAACGGACACTCCATCATGGACGACAACAAGAAGCGCGAAAAGGAAAGGATAATAAGACACAAGCTCGACTTGCTGATGCGCACAGGCAAGATACTGATAGAGAGCGCAGCCGACACAAGCCGAACGCTGCGCAATCTGAAGCGCACGGCGGCCTATCTCGGACTGCCTGAAAAGCACTTGCACATATACATTAGCTATAATATGCTGCAAGTAAACCTTAGCGACGAGGAACATTCTTTCTGCAAATTCCAACGCTGCGACAACCACGGCATCAACATGACTGCCATATCGGCAGTGAGCAAACTGTCATGGCGAGCCATTCGTGAAGACTACTCACTGGAGCGTTACGAGGAGGAGCTGGAGAAGATTCGCACCCGCCCACGCAACTACACGCCGTGGCAGGTGGCCATCGGCGCCGGTTTCGCCTGTGGCGGCTTCTGCATACAGTTCGGATGCGACTGGGTGGCGTTCTTCTACGCATCCCTTGCCGCCATCTTAGGCTTCCGCTTCAGGGCATGGCTCAACGCTCTTGGCTCCAACGGATATGTCAACATAGCCGCTGCGGCATGCTTCTCCACCATGCTGGCATGGCTCTCAACATTCATTTCAACTCCTGCTGTTGAGGCAATGATGCCCGATTGGCTCGTGCCGCTGCTGCACACCGACACACCGTGGCATCCGCTTATGGCCTGTGCCTTGTTTATCGTGCCGGGCGTGCCGATGATAAACTTCGTGGCCGATATGATAGAGAACCACATCAGCATGGGCATCAACCGAGCAGTAAACACATTCCTCATGGTGGCGGCAATGTCGTTTGGCATAGCCTTGGCCATCACCATCTGCGGCGTTGACAACTTCGCAAAGAACCTAAGCATGACGCCCCACAACAGCTACATCAGCTATTCCATTGCGGCTGCCATATCGGCCATGGGCTTCTCCATGATATTCAACATTGAAAAGCGGTTGCTCTGGGTGGTGGCCATTGGCGGAATGATTGCTGTATGCACGCGCAACTTTGTCAACCTGGGACCGAGCAACAACAACATAGGTCTGGACATGGGACTGACAATGGGTTCGCTCATTGGTTCGCTTCTCATAAGTATAATATGGGTAAAGGGCACGCACGTGTTCCACACGCCCCACCACTGCCTCGCCATACCGAGCGTCATACCGATGGTGCCAGGCGTATTGATGTACCGCTTCCTGTTCGCCTTGATACAGATGCACGGCATTGTGGGCGAAGTGACCGAGGCCGTACACAACGGAGTGAGGGCGTCAATCGTCACAATGTGCATAGCCATGGGCGTGGCCATACCTAATATATATGCGCGCAAGTGGCTCATGCCGATGCGAAAGCAGAAGCTCGACAAACTGATAAAGGAGCGCGAAGAGCGCGGAATATTCAAGCCGTTCGACGAATAATGCCACAGGACAGCCATCGGAAACGGCTGCGACAAAGAGACAAACAGACTGTGCCAAAATGTCACCCGTGGCGTTTTGGCACAGTTTTCGTATTCATTAGGGTGAGCGCAGCGGCAACACAGCACTCGCAAACACTAAATGTATAATCATTAAAATCATAGAAGAGTTATGAACATCAAACCATTAGCAGACAGAGTACTGATTCTCCCGGCACCCGCAGAGGAGAAGATTGGAGGCATTATCATTCCTGACACAGCCAAGGAAAAACCATTGCGCGGCAAAGTTGTAGCCACTGGCAAGGGAACAAAGGACGAGGAAATGGTGCTCAAAGAGGGCGACGAAGTTCTCTATGGCAAGTATTCTGGCACAGAACTGGAATATGAGGGAACAAAATACCTGATGATGCGCCAGAGCGATGTACTCGCAGTGATTGGATAAAAAGAACAACTAAAGAATAGAAAGGCAACAAACCATGGCAAAAGAAATAAAGTATAACGTAGACGCACGCGAACTTCTGAAGAATGGTGTTGACCAACTGGCCAACGCAGTGAAGGTGACACTCGGCCCGAAGGGACGCAACGTGATTATCGAGAAGAAGTTTGGCGCACCCCAGATAACCAAGGACGGCGTGACCGTAGCCAAGGAAGTGGAACTTGAGAACCACTTTGAGAACACCGGCGCACAGCTGGTGAAGAGCGTGGCAAGCAAGACTGGCGACGACGCAGGCGACGGAACAACTACCGCAACAATCCTCGCACAGAGCATCGTGAACGTAGGTTTGAAGAACGTGACCGCCGGAGCTAACCCCATGGACTTGAAGCGTGGTATCGACAAGGCTGTGGCAGCCGTGGTGGACTACATCAAGACTCACGCCGAGAAGGTTGAGGACAACTACGCCAAGATAGAGCAAGTGGCCACCGTTTCGGCCAACAACGACCCCGAAATAGGCAAGCTCATCGCCGACGCAATGAAGAAGGTGAGCAAGGACGGAGTGATTACCATCGAGGAAAGCAAGAGCCGCGACACATACATCAACGTGGTTGAGGGCATGCAGTTCGACCGTGGCTACCTCAGCGGCTACTTCGTTACCGACGCCGACAAGATGGAGTGCGTGATGGAGAACCCATACATACTCATCTACGACAAGAAGATAAGCAACATCAAGGACTTCCTCCCCATCCTGCAACCCGCAGCCGAAAGCGGACGCTCGCTGCTCGTGATAGCCGAGGACGTTGACTCAGAGGCTCTGACAACGCTCGTTGTAAACCGTCTGCGCGGCGGATTGAAGATTTGCGCAGTCAAGGCTCCTGGCTTCGGCGACCGCCGCAAGGCCATGCTTGAGGACATCGCCATACTGACAGGCGGCACTGTAATCAGCGAGGAGAAGGGTCTGAAGCTGGAGCAGGCTACGCTTGAGATGCTCGGAACGTGCGACAAGGTGACTGTAACAAAGGACAACACCACCATCGTCAACGGTGCCGGCGACAAGCAGTGCATTGCCGACCGCAAGGCTCAGATAAAGAACGAGATTGCAAACAGCACAAGCTCTTACGACAAGGAGAAGCTCCAGGAGCGCTTGGCAAAGATTTCAGGTGGCGTAGCCGTCCTGTATGTTGGTGCCAACAGCGAGGTTGAGATGAAGGAAAAGAAAGACCGCGTTGACGATGCTCTGTGCGCCACACGCGCAGCCAACGAGGAAGGTGTTGTTGCCGGAGGTGGCACAACCTACATCCGCGCTCTCGACACGCTTACCGACCTGAAGGGCGACTGCCCCGACGAGCAGACGGGTATCAACATCGTGAAGCGCGCCATCGAGGAGCCGCTGCGCCAGATAGTAGCCAACGCTGGTGGCGAGGGCGCCGTGGTAGTTCAGAAGGTGCGCGAGGGCAAAGGCGACTTCGGCTACAACGCCCGCACTGGAGAATATGAGGACATGCGCAAGGCTGGCGTGATAGATCCCGCCAAGGTTTCACGCGTTGCCCTTGAGAACGCAGCCTCTATCGCCGGCATGTTCCTCACGACAGAATGTCTCATCGTGGACAAACCCGAGGAGAAGCCCGCTATGCCGATGGGCGGCGGCGCAGGCATGGGCGGCATGATGTAAGCCGCTCCAATGTAGGAACAAGAACGTTTCCAACTATAAAAGCGAATGAAAGCGCATGGCTCTTGTCATGCGCTTTTTCCGTATTCGCCCGTCCGAAAGGAAGACGACAAAGAAGATTGCTATAGCAAAGAGAAACGGTTGCCACATCAAAGAGAAACGGGACGCACGATTATTATTACCCATATTTTGATTTTTATCCTAAAAAATGTGCTAAAAATATTTTGCAGCTATTCATTTAACGCTTATCTTTGCACCGTTGAAAAGAAGAAGAGAGACAACCTTTCATCAACAAGAACACGGGATGAAGGTTCTCTGCACGATATTTTTTGATTTGTTTTAGTAGATTAGTTTTTAAGTAGTTTGTTTTAGAAAGTCGGCTGTCGGGATGACAGCCGACTTTTATTATGCCCTTTTCCTTCATAAACGGCCGCACCGATACAGGCAAACCCATAACTTCAAGTCTGCCCAAAAGACCGATTATAAAAAGGAAAGACTAAATGCGCTCCACGTTTTTTACGCCCTTTACTGTTTCAAGCTTACGGATAAGCGACTTCAGACGCGACACGTCTTCAAGCTGCACAACGAGGTTGCCGCTGAAGAGACCATCGTGACTGTCTATGCTGATGCTCCTGAGAGTCAGTTTCTCGTCCTTGCTGATGATGCTTGTCAGATTGTTCACGATGCCAATGTCGTCGTTGCCTATGACACGCAGAGTGATTGAATACTGCGAAGCCCCCTTGCCGCTCCACCGTGCCTTCACCACTCTATAGCCGAATCGGCGGCGCAGTTCTGGGGCATTGGGACAGTCCTCACGGTGAATCTTTATGCCGCCGTTAACGCTTACGAAGCCAAACACGGCATCTCCGTATATGGGATGGCAGCAGTGAGCCAGTTGATATTCAACGCCTTTAAGGTTGCGGTCGATGACAAGCACATCGTCATTGCCCTTTTGCGCAGTTTCCTCGTTATCATTCCGAAGGCTGAACTCCTCGGCGCTACGCGCCTGATTTTCGGTGACGCCATCTTCTCGCGATTTAAGCTCAAGATACTTGTCAATAACCGTATTGACATCAAGTGCCCCATCGGCAATCTTGCGGTAGAAATCACTCGTTTCCTTGAAGCCGAGCTTCTTTATCAGCTTGGCCATGATGTGCTCTTCCTGTTCTATCTTGCGGTTCTTGAACTTCCGCTCAATCATTTCCTTTGCGAAGAGTCCTTCCTTGACCTGCGTCTCCTTCAGAGCGAGCCTTATCTTGGCTTTCGCTCTTGACGTTTGCACAATGTTGAGCCACTCCTGCTTGGGCTTTTGCACGCTCGAAGTCATTATCTCCACCTGGTCGCCGCTGTGCAGAGGTTCCCGGAAGGTCACCACCTTGCCGTTGATTCTTGCCCCGGTGCATCCGTTGCCTATCTTTGAGTGAATGTGATAGGCAAAATCGAGCACGGTTGCACCTTTGGGAAACTTGAAAAGGTCGCCCTTGGGAGTGAAGACAAACACCTCGTCCTCATACAAATCCATCTTGAACTGGTCCATCATCTGGGCATCGTCGCTCGTCTCCAGTATGTTGCGAATGTTGTTGAGCCACTCGTCCAGCCCGGTCTCGCCCTTAACGCCCTTGTATCGCCAGTGAGCCGCCACGCCGCGTTCGGCCACTTCGTCCATCCGCTCCGTGCGTATCTGCACCTCCACCCACTTCTTTTCAGGCCCCAACACCGTTATGTGCAGACTCTCGTAGCCGTTGCTCTTGGGCACAGACAGCCAGTCGCGCAGGCGCTTGGGGTTGGGCTGATACATGTCGGTCACTATCGAGTAGGCTTGCCAGCACTGCATCTTCTCCTTGTCCAGGGGCGAGTCGATGATGATGCGTATGGCAAACAGGTCGTAGATGCCCTCAAAGCCGCACTTCTGCTTCTTCATCTTCTGCCAGATGGAGTGTATGCTCTTGGTGCGTCCCTTCATGTGGAAGTGCAGTCCTGCGGCAGTCAACTTCTCCGCGATAGGCCCGATGAAGCTCTCTATGTAGGCGTCGCGCGCCGCTTTCGTGGCGTTGAGCTTCTCCTTAATCATGTAGTAGACGTCGTGCTCGCGGTATTTCAGCGAGAGGTCTTCCAGCTCGCTCTTCAGCTTGTACAATCCCAGCTTGTGGGCAAGCGGCGCGTAGAGATAGGCGGCCTCCTCAGCCACCCTGTTCTTGTCGGCACTTGCGTTGTCGCGAATCTGCCTCATCAGGTTCACCCTGTCGGCAATCATGATGAGAATCACCCTCATGTCTTCGGCGAACGACAACAGCAGGTTGCGGAAGTTCTCGCTCTCCACCACCGGGTTCTTAGCATACAGGTCGGCTATGCGCCTCAGTCCGTGGAGTATCCGTGCCACCGACGCTCCAAACTGTTCCCTCACATCGTCGATAGTGCAATAGCCGTCGGCCACGCTGGGGTGAAGCAGTATGGCAATGACGGCATCGCGCTTCAGTCCGATTTCCTCTACGACAATGAGTGCCGTGCGGAATCCCATGAGTATGGGGTTCAGTCCGAACGCGTCGCGGTGTATCTGGTTCTGCTCAAGCGACTTCTTTATGTGTCTGCGTATCTTTTCATCGTCGTCGGGATGCAACGACGATGCTATTTCGGCCTTCAGCTTCGCGTAGATAGCCAGTGTCTCTTCAGTTTCTTCGGGTGTGAATGTAAACTTTTCGGCCATTTTATTTCTGCATTTTGGTGGTATAGGGTGTCGTTTGCAAAGCCAGTGCAAACGAGCGGCAAGAGAACTATATTCTTAAGTCATCCGAATGCGGCTTAGCGGGTGCAAAGTTACTGCAAAAAGTTGAGGAACAACAGTTTTGCGCAAAACTATTATTCGCAATCGTTTCCGTCCGTCACCCTGCGCAACGCATCCTTTTGCGGCGCGCAAGCCCGCCCGACAGATTCCGAAGGACTCCTACAAGCTATCACGAGAGCGGCTAAATACGCCCACAATCGGCCGAAGCTAATTTACAGAACCACCCGTCAGAGAACAATTTTCCATCCACATTGTTGGATTGTTTCGGCAAATACTGTAAATTTGTTGCATCTTTAACCCACAAAAACAATGGTTATGTTATCAAAAGAAGACCTAAAGCAGATTGCCGGAAAAGGCATGACGGAAGAACAAATCAACTCCCAACTCGAACAGTTCAAGAGCGGTTTCCCATTTCTCAAGCTCGAAGCCGCCGCAGGAATAGACCACGGAGTGATGGCTCCGACAGACGACGAACGAAAGAAATATGAGCAGACTTGGGAACAATACAAGGCCGACGGCCATGCGGTTGTCAAGTTTGTGCCGGCTTCCGGTGCGGCAAGCCGTATGTTCAAAGACTTGTTTGCCTTTCTTTCAGCCGACTATACAACGCCCACGACAGACTTTGAGAAGAAGTTTTTCAGCAGCATAGAGAAGTTCGCTTTCTACGATGCACTCAACGAAACCTGCAAGAAGAACGAAGGCAAGACGATTGCCGAGCTCGTGGACGGCGGCAACTACAAGGCCGTTGTGGCCAATCTGCTTGAAGAGCGCGGTCTCAACTACGGCCAACTGCCCAAGGGACTATTGCTGTTTCACAAGTATGACGACGGTGCGCGCACGCCGATGGAGGAACATCTTGTAGAGGGCGCACTCTATGCAGCAAGCGGCGGCAAGGCCAATGTTCACTTCACCGTGAGCCACGAGCACATGCCTCTGTTCCGCAAGAAGGTGGAAGAGAAGCTCGACAAGTATGCCAAGCACTTCGGCATAGACTACGACGTGACGTTCTCGGAGCAAAAGCCCAGCACCGACACCATTGCAGCCAACCCCGACAACACTCCGTTCCGCAACGCCGACGGCAGCCTGCTGTTCCGTCCGGGAGGCCACGGCGCACTGATAGAGAACCTCAACGAAATCAACGCCGACATCATATTCATAAAGAACATAGACAATGTGGTGCCCGACCGTCTAAAGAAAGACACGGTGGAATACAAGCAGGTCATCGCCGGAGTGCTCGTAGGCTTGCAAGCCAGGGCGTTTGAATATCTCCGTCTGCTCGACACCGGTTCCTACTCGCATGCGCAACTGGAGGAGATGATACGTTTCGTTCAGCACGAGCTGTGCTGCCGCAAGGCCGACATAAAGCATCTGGAAGATGCAGAACTGGTGATATACCTGCGCAAGAAGCTCAACCGCCCGATGCGCGTGTGCGGTGTTGTGCGCAATGTGGGTGAGCCTGGTGGCGGTCCGTTCCTCACCTACAACCAGGACGGAACGGTCAGCTTGCAGATTCTTGAGAGCAGCCAGATAGACAAGGGCAATGAGGAGTATGTGAAGATGTTCACCAACGGCACGCACTTCAACCCCGTTGACCTCGTTTGTGCCGTCAAGGACTATAAGGGACAGCCGTTTGACCTGCCCAAGTATGTAGACAAGTCAACAGGTTTCATAAGCAGCAAGAGCAAGAACGGCAAGGAACTGAAAGCCCTGGAGCTGCCTGGACTGTGGAACGGTGCCATGAGCGACTGGAACACGGTGTTTGTGGAAGTGCCTCTGTCGACGTTCAATCCAGTAAAGACCGTCAACGATCTTCTGCGCGAACAGCATCAATAAGCAGAGAACGATCCATTGAATGACTGCAATTATTAGGATTCGAATGGCTACATTTACAAAAGAGGTACGGCGAAATCGGCGTACCTCTTTTTTTTGCAGATTGCGTATGCTGATTTTTCTGTGACGGTAAAAAGATTAAAGGGTGATTCTATAAATTACCTCCGTAATTTTGTTTAATGTTGGGTGATTTACGTTTTGTCATCTTATGGTCTCTTTTCGATCCAATCTGTCTGTTCGTTCAGTCGTATAGCTCGCTATACTCCTTCACTCACAGACACATTGTCCACGAAAATAGACTCACAATCTGCCAAAGCTAATTTATAGAACCACCCTTAAAGGAAACATCCTTGCCGAAAACATGAAAAATGTCGTTCAAAAAAGCGACTATATCGGTCTTTGCCAAAGATTGCATACATTTTCGGCAAAGACTGCATATATTTTTGGCGAAAATGTATGCAATCTTTTTCAAGCTCTGTTTTAGGTATTTTCTCAAGAAGACAAGACTCTTCACGAACACCATAAAAAATGCTGAGCAGAGGGAAGGCTTAGTAGGGACGTGCGTCCTCGCCGTCCCCTTAGCGCAAGTACTTTTCCTCGCCTTTCATTCACATTTCATCATCATCCCAACCTTAGCAACTCGGCAAAAATATGAGGCGTTGGCATACTATTTGCAATAAAACCTATATATTTGCAAACCAAAATGGGCACGATATTGTGCCAAAACCCTGACAGAAAGAAAGGAAACAAAACTATATGACAAGCCAGTTTTCGCCAAAAGTTTCAGAGATACTTGCCTTTAGCCGCGAGGAAGCCGCCCGCCTGGCGAGCAGCAGCGTGGGGCCGGAGCACTTGCTTCTGGCTCTTCTTCGACTGAAGGACGGGCCTGTGGTCAATGTGTTCAAACGACTTGGAGTGAACACCAAGGCGGTAAAGACCGAACTGGAGGCCAAGGTGAAAAACGACGATATAACATCTCCGGCCGACTCGGGTGAACTCGTGCTCAACGAGAAGGCAAGCAACATACTAAGGCTTGCCGTGCTGGAGGCCAGGATGCAGCACACACAGAGGGTTGACGAGCAGCACTTGTTGCTCGCCATACTGCACGACAGCGTGAACAACGGCGCAAAGCAGATTCTGGAGAGCAACGACATGGGATATGAAAGCACCGTTTCTCTGCTACAACAACGGAACGAACCGCAGGACGGCATAGACCTTCCCGACGAGGACGGCGACGACATGTTTGAGGCGGCGGGTGGCCATGACGGCAGCAGCCAGGACAGCCTACACAGGAGTCGCCCTACGCAGACGCAGAAACCCGCAGGCAAGACCCCGGTGCTCGACAACTTCGGCGTGGACTTGACAAAGGCCGCTGCCGAGGGAAAGCTCGACCCAGTGGTGGGGCGTGAGCGCGAAATAGCCCGCGTGGTGGAGATACTCGGACGCAGGAAGAAGAACAATCCGATACTGATTGGCGACCCCGGTGTGGGCAAAAGTGCCATCGTGGAGGGACTGGCGCAGATGATAGCCAGTCGCCACACATCACCCGTGTTGTTCAACCGCCGGCTGATTAGTCTCGACATGTCAGCCATCGTGGCCGGGACAAAGTACAGAGGCCAGTTTGAAGAGCGGCTGAGAGCGTTGATAAAGGAACTGGAGTCCAATCCGGAAATCATCGTTTTCATCGACGAGATTCACACTCTTGTCGGTGCAGGTTCCACTCCAGGCAGCATGGATGCCGCCAACATGATGAAGCCGGCACTGGCTCGCGGCACCATACAGTGCATCGGTGCCACCACGCTCGACGAATTCCGCAACAGTATAGAGAAAGACGGCGCGCTCGAACGCCGTTTCCAAAAGGTGCTGGTGGAGCCGTCAACAGCGGAGGAGACGCTGCAGATACTGCAAAACATCAAGGACAGATACGAGCATCACCATCACGTGAACTACACCGACGACGCTCTGAAGGCGTGCGTAAGGCTGACAGGACGGTACATCACCGACCGGCAGTTTCCCGACAAGGCCATTGACGCCCTCGACGAGGTTGGTTCAAAGGTGCATATAGGCAACGTGCGCGTGCCGCAGGAAATCACTGAGAAGGAACGTGAGATTGACTTCATAAAAGAGAAGAAACAGAGTGCCGTGAAGAGCCAGAACTTCGAGTTGGCAGCCGCCTACCGCGACAGACAAACCGAACTGGAAACGGAGCTGGCTGAGCTGAACCGAAAGTGGAGCAGCGGCGAAACCGACGAGCGACAGACTGTCACGGAGAAGGAAGTGGCCGAAGTGGTGTCGATAATGAGCGGAGTGCCGGTGCAACGGATGGCAGAAGCCGAAGGCATACGTCTGAAAGGCATGGGTGCGGAACTGAAATCGGCGGTGATAGGACAGGATTTGGCCATAGAAAAGATTGTCAAAGCCATCATGCGCAACCGTGTAGGCCTGAAAGACCCCAACCACCCCATAGGCGTGTTCATGTTCTTGGGTCCCACAGGTGTGGGCAAGACATATCTCACAAAGAAGCTTGCGGAGTTTATGTTCGGTTCTGCCGACTCGCTCATTCGCATCGACATGAGCGAATACACCGAGAGTTTCAATGTGTCGCGGCTCATCGGTGCACCTCCGGGATATGTAGGCTACGAGGAAGGAGGTCAGCTGACTGAGCGCGTGCGTCGCCATCCCTATTCGATAGTGTTGCTCGACGAGATAGAAAAGGCTCACGGCAACGTGTTCAATCTGCTCTTGCAAGTGTTGGACGAGGGCAGACTGACCGACGGCAACGGCCGGATGGTGGACTTCCGCAACACGGTGATTATCATGACGAGCAACGCCGGCACCAAGCAACTGAAAGACTTTTCAAGAGGCGTAGGCTTCAATGCGGCAAGCGCAGGAACGGGCATTGCCCTCAACGACAAGGACAAGGAGTATGCACGCGGCATAATACAGAAGGCATTGAGCCAGCAGTTCTCTCCGGAGTTCCTTAACCGTCTTGACGAGATAGTCACCTTCGACCAGCTGGACTTGACAGCCATAAAGAAGATAGTAGACATAGAACTGTCAAAGCTCTTCAAGCGCGTGGAGGCATTGGGCTATCACGTAAACATCAGCGAAGAGGCCAAGGCATTCGTGGCATCCAAGGGCTACGACGTGCAGTTCGGTGCTCGTCCGCTGAAGCGTTCCATCCAGAACTATATAGAAGACGGACTGTGCGAACGCATCATAAACGGCGAGTTTGACGAAGGCTCAACCATAAACATCGGCAAGGAGAAGGACAAACAGGAACTCTCGTTTGAGGCAGAACCGCAGAACTGAAACTTGATTACTAAGTAATGTGACTTGTGGAAGTTATTCTTTGAACATTACTAAATACAAAAGAGGTTGGCGCAGGACGCTGCCAACCTCGAATTGTAGATAAGGTACATCAACAAAGCGGATGAATACTTATCGGTGGCAAATATAAAACTTTAATGCTAAAAAAGCAAATATTCGGGATTGTTTTTCCGAATTTGCTTTATTTGTCCATTTTTATTCCTATCTTTGTGGAAAAACAAGGCTTATGAATATGATAATCTGCCCGGAGTGTGGTTCTTTATATGCATCATACGAACGTTCATGTCCCATTTGCGGCTGTCCTAACGAAGAGTGTATGCCTCAGCAAGAAGAGCGACAAAACAAATAGGGCGCGCCGATTTACAGAGCACATCTGTATCCTCGAAGTGCGGAAAGCGTGAAGTTTTACACGTTTTTCAGTGCTCGTCGTGCACAGAATACACATTTTCCGCTACCGTCCACATCAATTGTTTCTTGTAAAACACATTTCTTTCACAGGGATGAAAGCACTCGTCACAGCCATGTTATTTGCCGCGGCCATAGTCAGTTGCGGCAAGGAATACGTGTTTGAAAACGCGGGAAGCGGCACAAACAAGACACAGAAGGACACGACTGACGGCGATACGGACGGCGACAGCATTCCGGACTTTATCACCGTAAAAACTGCGCTCGACAAGGACTACGGCGAAGACGTTTGCGTGGGCGGCTACATCGTAGCGTCGTGTACCAAAAACATCAAGAACATCGACTACACCTACCCTTTCGAAGGCAGCACGGCAATCATAATAGCCGACGACACGATTGGTGCGGACAGCATCGTGCCGACGGAGATAATGCCCGTTTGTCTGACGGAATGGCCGCAACTGCGGAGCGGACTCAATCTTGTGGACAACCCGGAACTGCACAACAAAAGGGTAATACTCAACGGCACCATATCAAAGTATCTGTACCGCAAAGGACTGAAAGGCGTCACCTCGGCCATAGTAGACGACGAACATTGACAAAGGCTGAAAGCGAAGAACGCTGCACAGCAGAACAATTTGCCTATGTTCCATACATTATTATATATAGACTATAGTCCTCCTGTTGACAGACGCCTATGACATAAGTATAGCTGATTTGTTGCATTTCAATAGGTTAAATTCTTAAAAATATCTAATAGTCAAAAACAAAAAGTGTCTTTTTTTGTAATCAATTCGATTGTTTGATGAAAAATGACTTACTTTGCAGCCGCTTTTTAGGATGGCAATAAATCACCAAATTTAATAATATCACTTATGAAGAAGATTTACTTGATGATGGCAGCGGCTGCATTCGCAGCACAGAACGTCAACGCCCAGGCACTCGAAGAGAGCAAAACACTGGACAACTGGTATGTAGGAATCAACGCCGGAGTTGACTTCAAGACCACACACACAGCAGTATTCAAGAACCTGAATCCCTCTTTCGGTATTCGTATCGGACGCAACTTCACTCCAGTATTCGGTCTCGCCGTTGAGGGAGAGGCTTTCTTCGACAACAAGGGCAGCGAGTTCCGTCCTCTTGGAACGTTTGTCAAGCGCACGAACGTATCATTGCTCGGAACCACAAACTTCAGCAACTGGTTCGGCGGATACAAAGGCACTCCCCGTGCATTCGAGATTAGCGCAATCTACGGTCTTGGTTGGGGACACGCCTACCACACTGCAAGCAACTCCACTCCCACCAGCGACTCATTCACTGGCAAGGTTGGTATTGACTTCGCCTTCAACCTTGGTTCAGCCAAAGCATGGCAGCTCTACGTGGAGCCTAACCTCACATACATTCTCGCAGCTGGCGAAAGCAAGATACAGGCCAACATCAACAACTCAACTTTCGGCGTTCTCGTAGGTCTCAACTACAAGTTCGGCAACAGCAACGGCACACACAACTTCAAGTTTGCCGACACTCGCAACCAGGCAGAGATTGACGCTCTCAACGCTAAGATTAACGACCTGCGCGCAGACAACACCAACAAGGACCGCACAATCGACAACAACAACAAGACTATCGCCGACCTGCAGTCGCAGCTGGCAGCAGAGAAGAGCAAGGAAGCAACTGTTGTTGTAAACGAGAACAAGAACGTGCTGCAGCCTACCGTTATCTTCGGCCAGGGCAAGAGCACTATCGACAACGCTCAGTATGCAAGCATCGCAATGATTGCAAACTACATGAAGAACCACAAGGACGCAAAGGTTCTCATCAAGGGTTACGCTTCTCCCGAGGGTAGCAAGGAAATCAACCAGAAGATTTCCGAGGCTCGTGCAAACGCAGTTAAGAACGCTCTCGTTAAGCGTTACAAGATTTCTGCTTCACGTCTGACGACTGAAGGCATGGGTGCTACCGACGAACTCTTCGATGAGGTAGACTTCAACCGTGTAGCTACATTCACCGACGTAACAAAATAATAAGGAGTCTGTGCTTAACGCACATTCCTAAAAACATCAATAGAAGTCCCCATTGCCTACCAAAGGTGATGGGGATTTTTTATTGCTAATCCGACATTTCAAGTGACACAGTCTAAATTTGGTTCTTCCGTTAAATGCGTAGACAAGGCCTGCCCATATAAGGAACAGTACTTGGCATAGCCTCGTTTATATGGAGCAGCGACCCGTTTTCGGACTGACCCGATATATAATACAAAGAGAATAGGCGAAGAGCCGAAAACCGCAGCAACCACACGTATTGGTCTGTCAGTTTTCGGCTCTTCGCCTATATTCGCTTAGGTCTTATCGCTGCGATTTATGTGGCGACAAGCGATGTTTGCGCAGTTCTTAGATTGCTTCTGCTAAGAATCAAACTGTCTCCGCCGAGGATCAAATCGATTTCCGATGAGAATCAAACCTGTCTACGATGAAGATTAAACTTGTTTCCGATGAGGATTAATTTCGTTTCTTCAGAAAGCCTGGTCGGACTCTGCAGTGAACCAAGTCAGCTTCAGCAAGTCAGCTTCAGCAAGAATTATATCTGCCACCACTTCTTCTTTTTCTTCACACCAGTCGGTGTGTCTCTGTAGTACATACGGCTTCCGTGTTCGGCCTCGTCAAGCAAATGATCCCATGTGCGCCGCTCAGATATCATGCGGTAGATGGTTCCCCAGTCGGGCAGTCCGCCGATGTTGCGGTCGTCTATAAACATATCGGCTTTGAGCTTGCGGCTGAAGTGCTGGTTGTTGTCTGCCGTCTCTTCGGGATAGTCGCGGTTTACCGCCCAAAACTCAACGCCACGCTGGCGACACCATTCCACTGCGTCGTCGAGAAGCTTGCCCTCACGCACGCTCCATAGTATCAATCTGTGATGGTCGTTGATGAGCATCTTCAGCGTGTCTGTGGCGAAAGGTCGTTCTTCGCCTATTTCCGGATAACGGTGTTCAACGATTGTTCCGTCAAAATCTACTGCAATAACCATGCTTCCTGTCGTTCTATTTCTTTATGGATGTGTCGTTTGCGTTGCCGTAATGGCTGTCTGAATAGTTGCCATAGGAGCCATAACTGCCGTAACGCCCGTAGCTGCCGTAGCGGCCATAGCGTCCGTATTTGCCGTACTTGCCGTAACCGTAGTAGTAGCCGTACTTCTTCTTCGACATATCGATGCCGTTGATAAGGATGCACATGTTGGGTAGCTTCTTGTCGCGGGACAATTCGTTGACATATCCGAAGCAACTCTTCGGCGTGTACTCGGCGCGGCACACGAAGACAGAAACGTCTGCCATTCGGCCAACCTGCAAGGTGTCGGTCACCAGACCAACAGGAGCGGTGTCCATTATGACGTAGTCGTACTTGCCCTTGAGATAGTCTATCACCGTTTTCAGGTTCTCGCGTGCGAGCAATTCGGTCGGGTTGGGAGGCGTAGAACCGACAAGCAGCAGATCGAGATTGTCGTTTGCCCCTGACTTTTGTATCTGGCTGTCTATGACTTCCGGCGTGAGTGTTGCCTTTGCAAGCAGCGAACTTATGCCTCTGCTGCGGTCTGACAAGCCGAACAGTTTGCCCAATGCCGGCTTGCGGATGTCAAGTCCCATGAGCACAACCTTCTTTCCAAGCAAGGCGAAACTTACGGCAAGGTTGGCTGCATTGAACGTTTTTCCCTCACCTGACGTGGAAGACGTGAACAGAATGCACTGTTGTCCCTCGCCCAAAAGGAACTGTATGTTGGTGCGCATCAGGCGGAATATCTCGTCGGTCTGCTCATTCTTGTTCTCGTGGACGACGATGCCGGCCGAACTCTTGGCGCTTTCGTTGGCCACAGCCACCTCGGCCACAATCGGCAAACTGGTCAGTTTCTCCACGTCGTCGCGGGTTTCAATCTTGTAGCGAAGCATCTGCAGCAGGTAAAGGATGCCAAGCGGGAGACCGATGCCAAGCACCAAGGCTATCAGCATTATGATTGCCCCCTTAGGACTAACTTTTCCTCCATAGGCGGGATTGTCAATCAGCTTGCCCTTGTCGGCCGTTGCAGCGAGCGAAATGGAGTTCTCCTCGCGCTTCTCAAGCAGCATGAGATACAGTCCGGACTTCACTTCCTGCTGACGTCCTATCTGAGTGAGCACCCTTTCCTGCTCTGGTGCGCTCGTCACCTTGTCCTGATACTTGTCATATTGCGACTCGATGCTCTGTTTCTCTATGTCCTTTGCGCGGCGAGCCTGTGCGAGAGCAGTGCGTATGCTGGCCTGCAGTTCGTCGAGAGTACCCGTAAGAGTCTGCACTTGCGGCGATATTTCGGAAGCCGAACGGAGCAAACGGTTGCGGTTAAGCACGTTCTGGTTGAACGTATTTATAAGACTTGTTGACGAAGGGTCCTGCAGTCCCACGTTGGAAGGTATCACCTGATACTTGTTTTTCGGGTCGTCAACATACTCGCGCAGATAATCGAGCAACTTGATCTGAGCGTTTGCCTCCGACAGTTTTGTGGAGTAAGTGCTCATCTGGGTCAAGGTTTCGGTTGCGTCAAGCTTCAACTGCGTCACGTTGTTGCGGCGTTTGTAGCTCTCAAGTTCACTTTCCGTAGCCCCCAACTCCGAGTTGATCTTCTCAAGGCGGCCATTGATGAATGCCTCGGTCTTTTCCGCTATCTCGTTCTTGTCGGCATTGGCCTGTCTGTTGTAGCACATGGCCAGCTGGCGGAGGAAGTCTTCGCCGCGTTCCTTGCTCTTGTCTTTGAGCGTAATCTGTGCTATAGACGTGTTTTTCGATGTGGGTTCTATCGTCATTGCGTTGACATACCCTGCGCCGACAATCTTTGGCGGTGTCACAGTGACGAACATTGCCCGTTTCTTGAGGAACGGAACTACATCCGGATTGGCGTTCCGGGTGAACGTAAGCGTACCGGCGGCAGTCTTAACCGTGGACGGAAGAGATTTTATCGTTGCCTTGAACGGGCATTTGTAAACCTTTTCTGTCTCCTTGTCGCGCCGATAGGCCATGCCTTCCACCTCGTAAGTGCGGCCAACCTGTTCTATCTTCAGCTTTATGGGCAGCAGCGTCTTGTCCATCTTGTCGAGCGAGACTGGATCAATGTCTACGTTGACGGGCTGCACTGCATAGATGAGACGGTTTTTCATGCGTCCCTCTTTTTTGTACTCCACATACAGCTTGAGGTCACGCACGGCTTCGCACGACAAGAGCTGGCTTTGCAGTATCTCAACCTCGTTGTCGATGCCCTCGCTGTTGGAGATGAAGCCGAGATCCTTCATGTTGCTCAGCATTTGTCCGCCCCTGGACGTGTTGCGCTGCTCGTCCTTGATCAGCATCTTGACCGAAACCTGATACACAGGGCTTTTGTAGCGCAAGTATATCATCGCTCCGCACAAGAAGATGAACAAAGACAGTGCGAACCACTGCCAGTTCAGCAGGACCATCGAATAAATTTGCCTGAAATCAAACGACGATTCTTTCTCCTGCTGTTCGGTTGTATCAAAGTTGTTCTGCGACTTTGGTATATCCATTCTTTCCATATTTATATAGTCTTCCCTTTATTTTCGCTTATTGTTTCATCCCCTTTCGGGACACATCTATAACATAATAGGTATTGAATACCTTGGCTGTGCTGCCGTCAATGTCGTGTCATATAGACATGAGATACTGTCCGTAGCCGTTTTTCAGCATGGGCTTTGCCAGTTCGTGAACCTGCTCCTTGGTTATCCAGCCCTGCTTGTAGGCTATCTCTTCAAGGCAAGCCACCTTCAGTCCCTGCCGTTTCTCTATCACTTCGATGAATGTGCTGGCCTCGCTCAGACTGTCGTGAGTGCCGGTGTCGAGCCATGCGAAGCCCCTCTGCAGCGGCTTCACCTTGAGTTGCCTGCGCTCAAGATACACCTGGTTGACGGTTGTTATCTCCAGTTCGCCGCGCGCACTCGGCTTTATGTGCTTTGCTATGTCGACAACGCTGTTGGGATAGAAGTAGAGTCCCACAACGGCATAGTTGGACTTTGGTTCCTGCGGCTTCTCCTCGATGCTCAGACAGTTGCCGTCGGCGTCAAACTCAGCCACGCCGTAGCGTTCCGGGTCGTTGACGTAATATCCGAACACCGTGGCCAGGTTGTTCTTCTCTGCACTCTCTACACTTTCCTTCAGCAGTCCGGTAAATCCGCTGCCATAGAAGATGTTGTCGCCGAGTACAAGGCACACGCTGTCGTTGCCGATAAACTCTTCGCCGATGATGAAAGCCTGCGCCAGTCCGTCGGGCGACGGCTGTTCGGCATATTCAAACTTCACCCCGAGGTCGCTGCCGTCGCCAAGCAGACGACGGAATCCCGGGAGGTCGTGTGGAGTACTTATGATAAGTATTTCCCGTATGCCTGCCAGCATGAGCACAGACACGGGATAATATATCATTGGCTTGTCGAATATGGGTATAAGCTGCTTGCTTATACCTTTAGTAATGGGGTACAGTCTTGTCCCACTGCCACCCGCCAAAACAATACCTTTCATGGTTGCTTGTTCTTATGACATTGATTATGTGCTGCAAAGGTAGCGTTTTTTCCTTGTTACACACTGATTTAATGTGGAAAAACATTCCATTGTACTGAAAAAATACGTACCTTTGCACGCATTAACACTGAGGCTGACACACCCAATCACGTGGTTTACAAACACATACTGCGCCACTGATTTGTAAGCGGCGGCCTCCAAACAAACCTCAAGGCGGATTATAAAAAAAATGCCGCCGCAACAAACAACAACATGGGTATACTATCAAAACTTGTAGGGCGGAAGTCCGCAAACGAACAGAAGACAGGGGGAATGGAAGACTTCATGACCCTCATACGAGTGTATTTCCAGGCCGCAATAGCCGCTGAAGTGGGCATAACCAACCTTGCCGCACTTCCCGACCTGCGCGTGTTCAAGACCACGCTGCACGTTCCCACAGCCAACAACAAGCTCGGAGTGGGCGAAAGGGCACGCTGCCGCAAGATGCTCAAGGAGATATACGGCATCGAAGACAACTTTTACAAGGAAATAGACCAGAGTGTGCGCCGCCATTGCCGCAAGATACAGGACGTGCAGCCCTATCTGTTGCAGTTCCAGACCCTAACTCAAGACCTCATGATGCTCGTCGGCAACCTGATGAAGTTCAAGTTGCGCCTGCCGTCGTTCATGAAAAAGGCTCTCTACACGATGACCGCCAAGACCGTGGACGACATTTACCACAAGAACGACTACACCGAGCCGGGCGTGATGAAGGCAGTTGTCACCGTGAGGGAGTGCTCCCGCCGTTTGGGATTCTCGCAGACATGGACAACAGACTTCGTTTTCAACGTGGTGATGCTGGCCAAAAAGGAGCCCAGAACCAAGGGTGACGACACAGGGAAAACCGCTTCGAAATAGCCTCTGCGTCATATACCGCAAATAACTCGGCCACTTTTGCACCGTAACTCGGCCATTTACGATGCAAAAGTGGCCGAGTTATTATAGCTAAATGGCCGACTTTCTGAAACCCTTATTCCCATTGTGTTTCTGGAGGGCGTCCAAAAGAGCTGCGAAAGAGGTCGGAATTAGCCGAAAATGCGGCCAGTATGTTATTAAGGGTAGTTCTATAAATTACCACCGTAATTTTATTTAATGTTGGGTGATTTACGTTTTGTCATCTTGCGGTCTCTTTTCGGGCCAATCTACCTGTTCGTTCAGCCGTATAGCTCGCTATACTCTTTCACTCACAAACAGATTGTCCCCCAAAATAGCCCCGCAATCCGCCAAAGCTAATTTACAGAATCACCCTTAAAAAACATTAATAAGAAATCACCTCGAAGAACTTTCTCGCAAAAAAAACTTACCTTTGTGGAACGGTTTTATGTCGGCTTCGGCTGACCGCGACCGCAGATAAAGATTAAAAGAGTCGTCCTATGAACTCCAAAGAGAAAACTCTTGCAACGTTTCAGGCGCGAGTGCGGCAGATGATACTCCGGTTCCAGCAGTTGGAGAAGGAGAACAACGAGCTGTACGGTATGGTCGACAAGCAGGAGAAGGACATTGCGGAGCTGAAAAGGCGGCTCGAAGAGAAGACCCACGAGTACGACTCCCTTAAGACGGCAAGGATGATTGGAATTTCAAGCGGCGACATAGCATCGGCCAAAGACCGGCTGGCGCGGCTTATCCGAGACGTCAACAAGTGCATCACCGTCTTGACAGAACAAAAGGAAGGATAAGGACGAATGGCTGAAGAGAACAACGGGAAACTACATATACGTCTGCACGTTTACGACGAGGAGATGGACGTCAACATCGACCGCAGCGAGGAGCAATATTATCGCGAGGCGGCGAAGTTGATAACCGAACGCTACAATATGTATGCGCAGATGTATAAAATGCACATGAGCGAACACAAAATCGCCCTCATGGTGCTTATAGACATAGCCTTGCGCTACCAGAAGGAAGCTACGCGCAACGACACAACCCCCTATGACGATATTCTCAAAAGCCTGACCGACGAAATCGAGGACGCACTCGGCGAAAAGAAATGAGAATATCAACCATTTTATAAACTTCAAATTATTATATGACGACAATCGTAGTGGCATTGATTGCTCTCGTGTTAGGGGGCATCGGTGGTTATCTCGTTTTCCGATATATATTAAAAGGGAAATACAACGAGATGATAGCGGCCGCAAACAAGGAGGCGGACGTGATGAAAGAGAAAAAACTCTTGGAGGTGAAGGAGAAGTTCCTGAACAAAAAGAGCGAGCTGGAGAAAGAAATACAGACACGCAACCAGCACATACAGCAAAGCGAAAACAAAATCAAGCAGCGCGAACTCGCCCTCACTCAGAAGCAGGAGGAACTGGGACGCCGCAAGAACGACCTCGACGGGCAGCAGACACGCATAGACAACGAGAAGAAGCTGTTGCAGATGCGCCACGAAGAGCTGGAGAAACTGCAGATGCAGGAACGTGCCAAGCTTGAAGAAGTGTCTGGACTGAGCGCCGAGGATGCCAAGCAGCGTCTCGTGGAGGCCATGAAGGACGAGGCGAAGACCGATGCCCAGAGCTACATCAACGAGATTATGGACGAGGCAAAGCTCAACGCCAACAACCAGGCACGCAAGATAGTGATACAGACCATACAGCGCGTGGCCACCGAAACGGCTATCGAGAACAGCGTGAGTGTGTTCCACATAGACAATGACGAGGTGAAAGGCCGAATCATCGGCCGCGAAGGCCGCAACATACGTGCCCTTGAGGCTGCCACTGGCGTGGAGATTGTGGTGGACGACACGCCCGAAGCTATCGTCATAAGCGCGTTCGACCCCATTCGCCGTGAGATTTGCCGTTTGGCTCTCCACCAGCTCGTGTCCGACGGACGCATACACCCAGCACGCATCGAGGAGGTTGTGCAGAAGGTGAAGAAGCAACTGGAGAACGAGGTGATAGAGACAGGCAAGCGCACCACCATAGACCTTGGCATACACGGTCTGCATCCGGAACTTGTGCGCATCATCGGAAAGATGAAATACCGCAGCTCATACGGCCAGAACCTGCTCCAACACGCCCGCGAAACAGCCAATCTGTGTGCCGTCATGGCGTCAGAGCTTGGTTTGAACCCCAAGAAGGCCAAGAGAGCCGGTCTGTTGCACGACATCGGAAAGGTGCCCGACGAGGAGAGCGAACTGCCTCACGCACTGTATGGAGCCAAGATAGCTGAGAAATACAAGGAAAAACCGGACATCTGCAACGCCATTGCCGCCCACCACGACGAGTGCGAGATGAACACACTGCTCGCTCCGATTGTGCAGGTGTGCGACGCTATCAGCGGTGCAAGGCCGGGGGCGCGTAGGGAAATTGTGGAGGCTTACATCAAGAGATTGAACGACCTTGAGGCCATCGCCATGAGCTACCCCGGCGTGACCAAGACCTACGCCATCCAGGCCGGTCGCGAGCTGCGCGTAATTGTCGGTGCCGACAAGATGGACGACAGCGAAAGCGAGGCTCTGTCGAGCGAGATAGCCAACAAGATACAGAACGAAATGACCTATCCGGGTCAGGTGAAGATAACCGTAATCCGCGAGACAAGAAGCGTGGCTTACGCAAAATAAGGCGCGGGCAACACGCCCGAAGACATGGCGGCAGACAAGTGAAAGTGCTTGTCTGCCGCCTTTCTGTGTGACAAAACGAAGAAAAACACTCATTTTACTTGCATATTTCAACCAAAAGGCGTACTTTTGCAAACAAATAAAACAAGAGACAAGAACATGACAAGTAGCAACTCTTACTTTTACAGCTTCTATTTTTACTTTGCATGGCAGTGCGAAGCGGGAAGTTGCGTGTAGAGTTCAACTTATGAAAAAAGATAGTTAAACAACAAAATATCTACTTCAAAATCCCGCTTCATCACCACATGAGGCGGGATTTTCAGTAAGATACGATTGACAAAGAGACAACAGAACAAGCATGAAACGAATAGCCATACAAGGCATGACGGGCTGTTTCCACGACATAGCCGCCCACCAATACTTCGAGGGAGAGCAACTGCAGATAGTGTGCTGCCCCACTTTCGAGGACGTTTTCGCCAATGTGCGCAAGGATCCAACGATGATAGCCATGGTAGCCATCGAGAACACCATTGCGGGAAGCCTGCTCCACAACTACGAACTGCTTCGCGCTTCAGGCACGACAGTCGTCGGCGAACACAAACTGCACATCTCACACTGCATCTGCTGTCTGCCCGCCGACGACTGGGACACCGTTTCCGAGGTTCATTCCCATCCCGTGGCTCTCATGCAGTGCCGTGATTTCCTCGCAAAGCACACGGGCATCAAGGCGGTGGAGGCTGAAGACACAGCGGGAGCGGCGCAGATGATAGCCGAAAAGGGACTCAAGGGATGGGCTGCAATATGCAGTTCCGCTGCCGCAAAGCTCTATGGACTGAAGATACTTGAGGACCATATAGAGGACAACAAGCACAACTACACCCGCTTTCTCGTAGTGTGCGACCCTCGCAAGGCCGATTTCCTCCGCAACATGGAGCACACCGACAAGTCGAGTCTGGTGTTTTCGCTTCCCCACGAGGAGGGTTCGCTCTCGCAGGTGCTTAGCATTCTGTCGTTCTACCGCATAAACCTGACAAAGATACAGTCGCTTCCCGTCATCGGACACGAGTGGGAATACATGTTTTATGTGGATGTTACTTACGACAACATTACGCGCTACCGGCAGAGCATCGATGCCATAATGCCACTGACAAAGGAACTGAAGATACTTGGAGAATACGCTAATGGAAAACAAACAGCATAAAGGCATACAGCCGGCCGACCGCCTGGCACTGGTGAGTGAATACTATTTCAGTCGCAAACTGAAGGAAGTGGCGCAGCTGAATGCTGAGGGACGCGACATAATCAGCCTTGCCATAGGCAGTCCCGACATGCCTCCGTCGCCGGAAACGGTGGAGAAGCTGTGTGAAGTGGCGCGCCAACCGGACGCTCACGGCTATCAACCCACAGTGGGAACACCCGAACTGCGCAAGGCAATGGCGGGATTCTACAAGCGTTGGTATGGCGTTGACCTCGACTACCGCACGGAAATCCAACCGCTGATAGGCTCCAAGGAGGGTATACTCCACGTCACTCTGGCCTTTGTCAACCCCGGCGACGAGGTGCTTGTGCCCAATCCCGGCTACCCAACCTACACTTCGCTGAGCAAAATACTCGGTGCAAAGGTGGTGAACTACAACCTTGACGGCAACAACGGTTGGCAACCCGACTTTGCCGAGCTGGAACAGATGGACCTGAGCCGCGTGAAACTGATGTGGACCAACTATCCAAACATGCCGACAGGGGGAGACGCACGTATGGAAACCTACGAAAAACTCGTGGATTTCGCCCGTCGCCACGGCATAGTCGTGGTCAATGACAATCCTTACTCGCTCATTCTCAACGAGCGTCCGTTGTCGTTGCTCCAAGTGCCTGGTGCAAAAGACTGCTGCATCGAGTTCAATTCGATGTCGAAAAGTCACAATATGCCGGGCTGGCGCATCGGTATGTGTGCGTCAAACGCCGAGTTCATAAGCTGGATACTCAAAGTAAAGAGCAACATCGATAGCGGTACGTTCCGTGGAATACAACTTGCGGCAGCCGAAGCCTACAACAACACTGGCGAATGGCACCATACGGCCAACATAGACACCTATCTTGCACGCCGGAAGTATGCCGAAAGCATCATGGAAGAACTCGGTTGCAAGTACGACAAGAGCCAAGTCGGAATGTTCCTTTGGGGCAGTATACCCGATAAATACGCCGATGCGGAGGAACTGACCGAACGTGTGCTGCACGAAGCTCGCGTGTTTATCACTCCCGGATTCATCTTTGGCTCAAACGGAAAGCGGTACATACGCATATCGCTGTGCGCAAAAGAAGACAAGCTCCGGCTTGCTCTCGACCGAATAACCGAAGTAGGAGGCTGGAAATGACAGGGAGTAAAGTCCTTGGAACGGCATACTAACGACATTCAACAGACATATATAATAATGTAGAATCATATATATAACAACGTGAAGTCACACCTATAACAACGTGAAATCATAAAAATAGCAACGATATGGAAATGGAATTAGAACTGCAACCCCTTAACCTACCGAGTGACAACGAACGTCCTTTCGTCATAGCAGGCCCGTGTTCGGCCGAAACAGAGGAACAAGTGATGGCAACAGCGCGCCAACTGGCCGGTAAAGGCTGCCACATGTTCCGCGCAGGAGTGTGGAAACCGCGCACCAAACCGGGCGGTTTCGAGGGCAACGGCGAGGCTGCGCTGCCGTGGATGAAGCAAGTGCGCGAAGAAACAGGTATGCTTGTGGCAACCGAAGTGGCTACTCCCGAGCACGTGGAACTGGCTTTGAAGTACGGAATAGACATTCTGTGGGTCGGAGCACGCACATCTGCCAACCCATTTGCCATGCAGGCATTGGCCGACTCGCTGCGTGGCGTTGACGTACCCGTGTTTGTGAAGAACCCAGTCAACCCGGATCTTGAACTGTGGGTAGGAGCTTTGGAGCGTATCAATCAGGCTGGTATCAAGCGATTGGGCGCTATCCACCGTGGTTTCTCCAGTTACGACAAGAAAATCTACCGCAACCTGCCCATGTGGCAGATACCTATCGAGCTGCACCGCCGTATTCCCGACCTTCCCATCATCTGTGACCCGAGCCATATAGGCGGTCGGCGCGAACTGATTGCCCCTCTGTGCCAACAGGCCATGGACTTGGGCTTCGAAGGCCTGATAGTTGAGAGCCACTGCGACCCGGACAAGGCGTGGAGCGATGCCAAACAGCAGGTGACACCCGACGTTCTGGACTACATACTCGGTCTGCTTGTAGTGCGCGACGAGTCGTATACCACAGAAGGAATTAACCAGTTGCGCAGTCAGATTGACGAACTTGACAACCAGCTCATGGAGCTTCTCGCCAAGCGTATGCGCGTTTGCCGTGAGATAGGCCAGTACAAAAAGGAGCACAACATGACCATTTTGCAGGCCGCACGCTACAACGAAATACTTGAAAAGCGCGGTGCCCAAGGTGCTCTCTGCGGCATGGACGCTGAGTTTGTGGCCAAGGTGTTCGAGAACATCCACGAGGAATCAGTGCGCCAACAGATGGAAATTATCAACAAATAAAGCGTGTTGCGCCAGCGAAGCCGCTGACTTCGCTGGCGCGCAACGCCGAGTTTAGGCCTTTAGCGCAAAGAATATGGACGATTAGCGCAAGGTCTAAACCCACGAAACACAGGAAAAACAACTGAGAAGATGAGGATTTTAGTGATGGGAGCAGGCAAGATGGGGAGCTTTTTCCTTGACTTGCTGAGTTTTAACCACGAGACTGCCGTATACGAAAAGGACGCTAAGCGTATGCGGTTTACGTATAATTGTCAGCGTATGACCACGCTTGACGAAGTGAAAGAGTTCAAGCCCGAACTTGTAATCAATGCCGTTACGGTGAAATACACCATCTCCGCGTTTAAGGAGATAATGCCGTTCTTGCCGTCAGACTGCATCGTGAGCGACATTGCCTCGGTGAAAACCGGGTTGAAAGACTACTATATGCAGTGCGGACATCCATACGTCAGCACCCATCCCATGTTCGGTCCCACCTTCGCAAACCTCAATCAGCTCAGCGAAGAGAACGCCATTATAATAAGCGAAGGTGACTATATGGGACGTATCTTCTTCAAAGACCTGTACCATCAGCTTGGTTTGAACATCTATGAATATACGTTTGACGAGCACGACCGCACCGTTGCCTACTCTCTGAGCATACCTTTCGTGAGCACATTCGTGTTTGCGGCGGTAATGAAGCATCAGGATGCGCCCGGCACAACGTTCAAGCGCCACATGCAGATAGCCAAAGGAGTGCTCGGCGAAGACGACTATCTGCTTCAGGAAATACTCTTCAACCCCTACACGGGCGACCAAGTGAGACGCATAGACGAGCAGTTGCGCGAGCTGATAGGCATCATTGACAATAAGGACTCAAAGGCAATGAGAGCGTATCTCGACAAGATACGCAACAACTTACGGCAAGACATAAAATAGAAACCGCCGCATTACACATTATAAACAGTAGCTTTACGCTTATCGGCACGGTGTTTGCCGTGTCATAAGCATACATTCACAACACATAAACGCTGAAAAACATGGCAGCAGGCAAATGGATTGGAGGCTTTCTCGGATGGATTACAGGAGGGCCGCTTGGCGCTTTGGCGGGCATAGCCATAGGGGCTTTGTTTGACTACGGCATTGATTCCGTCAACACAGAGGCCAACTCCGGAACGTTCAACTACGCTGGCGGACGCGACGAGAATCCGCCCTACGAAGGACAGCGCAACAGTTTCCTGTTCGCACTGCTCGTACTTGCATCGTATATCATCAAGGCCGACGGCCGTGTGATGCACTCCGAGATGGAGATAGTGCGCCGTTTCCTTCGCCAGAACTTCGGAGAAGGAGCCGTAGCTCAAGGCGAAGACATACTGAAACGCCTGTTTGACGAGCAGAAAAGGCAAGGTCCTTACGCCTTCAAGACCACTGTTAGGGACTGCTGCGCACAGATTTCAGCCAACCTTGACTACTCCCAACGACTTCAACTGCTCAACCTGCTCGTCATAATAGCCCAAGCCGACGGTGCAGTACCGCAGGAGGAGGTCAACGCCCTGGCCGATTGCGCCTTATGGATGGGACTTTCACGTGCGGATATAGACTCTATGCTCAATCTGAAAGGCGACTCTCTTGACGATGCCTATAAGGTTTTGGGCGTTTCGCCGTCCGCCTCCGACGACGAAGTGCGCCGTGCCTACCGCCGTCTCGCCCTCCAGCACCATCCAGACCGTGTGGCTACGCTCGGAGAAGACATCCGTAAGGCTGCCGAAAAGAAGTTCCAGGAGATTAATGAAGCCAAGGAAAGGGTGTTCAAGGCACGCGGTATGTGAGTGTCTTGAACCGTTTTTGCGGCTCAAAACAGTTATTTTTTATTCCTCAACCTCGGCAAAAGAGAGTTTGAGAACCTGTGTTGTGGTTTCAGAAATACGGAATCTGTTGTCCGTTCTTTCGCCAATCAACCATAGAATATTGCCGTTTGCGTCGGCCACAACCATCTGTTTGCGCTTTTCAAACAGAGTCTTTTTGCGGTCGGTGAGGTAGTCACTGACGAGTTTAAAGCCCTTCATGCCGAACGGAACAAACCTGTCGCCGGTGGCGTAAGGGCGCAGCGTGAGCGGAAACTTCACTTCTTTCATGTCCAATGTGGCCGCCATTGGCGAACGGCTTGGCTTGAAACCACCATCTGCACTGACCGTTTCGACCCTCAAAGAAGTCTTGTTGTCTATGCGGAAAAGCCCCTCTATGGGTATCTTCATGGGCTTTGGCGCATCCCAATGCCGTTCTATGAGTATGTTTCCACGGTCGAAAAGCAAGTCGTGTGTGCCGGATTGAAACGTTTTTCCCGTTGGTGCTGACAGATTGGCATACACTTGGGCTATTGCTTGCGGTTGAAATCCGTAGCGTTTCAGTATGTCATATAGTATGCTTTCGGGCGACACTTGCTCCAAAAGCCTTGCCGTGCTGACTGTTGCCCCGTCTCTTCCAAACTTCGCCACGACTTCCGCACCGTCCGCAACGGCTCTGTCATACACCTTCACCGCCTCGCTTATGCGCTCCGCAGTGGCGAATATGCTCATGTCGGCACTCGGGTTGATGTCCCTAAGCTGCGGCATTATGTTGAGGCGAATCTTGTTTCTCACCACGTCGGCCTCCAGATTTGTGCTGTCGGTCACGTAGTCCTGGCCAAGACTGGCCAAGTAGTTCTCAATGTCCTTGCGACTTACGCACAGCAGAGGTCGCACTATCCGTCCGTTAATTGGTCGTATGCCACAAAGACCGTGTATGCCCGTGCCCCGCAGAAGGTTGATAAGCATGGTCTCAACGCTGTCCTCGCGGTGGTGAGCCACACAGACGACGTCCAAATCGAGGTCGTCCAAAAGCCGCATGAAGTAAGAATAGCGCAAATCGCGCGCCGCCATTTCGATGCTGACCTTATGCAATTCAGCATACGAGCGGGTGTCGAAATGCACCAAATGCAGGGGAATGTCAAGGCGGGAGCAAAGGTCGCGCACGAAGAGTTCGTCCCTGTCAGACTCCTTGCCGCGCAGATGGAAGTTGCAGTGAGCCGCCTCTGTGCGATAGCCCAGCCGTTTCAGCACCAGCAACAACGCCACACTGTCGGCTCCGCCGCTCAGTGCCACGAGACAACCGCTCTCCTTGCGGAGCATATTGTGACGGCTGATATATTCCGAAACAGTCTTTTCCATCATACGTCGCGGCAGTCAGTGCCCAATATCTTACTCAACATACAGCACCAGTCCTTTGAGATATTCACCTTCGGGATGGTAGATGTTTATGGGATGGTCGGCAGGTTGGTGCAACTGATGCAGTATCCGTACGTTGCGCTTGGCCCATGTGGCAGCCGTGAACACCGCGTTGCGGAAATCGTCCTTGGTCACCACCTGACTGCACGAGAACGTGAAGAGTATACCGCCCGGCTGTATCTTCTCCAAAGCCTTGGCGTTCAGTCGGGTGTAGCCCTTGAGAGCGTTTCTCAAGGCAGCCCGGTGCTTGGCGAAAGCCGGCGGGTCGAGTATGATGAGGTTGTAGGAAGAGTCGGCACTGTCGAGATATTTGAAAGCATCCTCGCAGTAGGCCGTGTGCCTCGGGTCGCCCGGGAAGTTCAGTTCGACGTTGGCCTTGGTCAGTTCGACCGCCTTGGCCGAACTGTCAACCGAGTGCACCACTTCGGCGTTTCCGCGCATTGCGTAGAACGAGAAGCCGCCAGTGTAGCAGAACATGTTGAGCACCCGTTTGCCCTGAGCGTACCTTTCAAGCAGCGAACGGTTCTCCCTCTGGTCAACGAAGAAGCCCGTTTTCTGTCCCTTCAGCCAATCCACGTGAAACTTCAGTCCGTTTTCCATTGCCACGTCGTCCTTGCTTCCGCCGCAGATGAATCCGTTTTCCTGTCCCAGTTCGGCCTTGAAGGGCAGCGTGGTCTCACTCTTATAGAACACGTTGGCCACCCGTCCGTCCATCACCGTCATCAGTTCCTCGGCTATGGCCTTACGGCACACGTGCATACCCACACTGTGAGCCTGCATCACCGCCGTCTGTCCGTACACGTCAATCACGAGTCCGGGCAGGTTGTCGCCCTCGCCGTGCACCAGTCGGTAGGTGTTGTTCATCCTGTTGTCGGCTATGCCTATGGCAATGCGCATGCGGAGAGCGGCCTCCAGCCTTTTCCGCCAGAAAGCGCGGTCAATCTCCTCGTCTTGAAACGACAATACGCGCACGGCAATGGAACCTATCTGATAGTGTCCCACGGCTATAAAGTCGCCCTTGGCTGTAAGTACGCGTACGATGTCGCCCTCTTCCAGTCCTTCGTCGGCACGCTGTATTGCTCCGGAAAACACCCACGGATGAAAGCGGAGCAGGCTTTCCTCTTTGCCTTTCTTAAGATATATCTGCTTTAACATGTTCATTCTCCTCCTCTACCGTTACCAGTTCGTAGTCGCCAGTGGTCTTCAGCCGCTGCAGTTCCTCATAGAGCATTATGCACGTCCACGCGTCTGTAGCCGCATATAGTTTCTGCTTCTCGGTCAGTATGTCCGCGTCCCAGTTGGTGAGCCGTTGAGCCTTGCTTATCTTCTGCCCGAAGAAGTTGGCGTAGAGCTTCTGCAGACTCATGTCCTCTATGCCGATTTCCTTCACGTGGTTTTGCAGGTCTATGAACAGTCCGGGCTTGAAAGCCGCCACATGATGCAGCATGAGCAGGTCGTCGTGGAGCGAAAGCCCCACCTTGGGCACGGTTGTGTCCTCCAGAAGCCGTATGATTGACGGACACATCCCCGTGTGTTTCAGTCTGAAGAGGAAGCACACGTCGTGGGAAGACACCTGCAGTAGCGACACCTTGTAGTGTACTCCCTTCTTGAATGCCGGGCGTGTCTCGGTGTCGATGCCCAGTATGGGCTGCGCCAACAGATAGTCAACGGCTCTGTCGGCCTCATCGGCTGACAACACCACTACTATTCTGCCCTCAAAAACGACTGTGGGCAACTGTCCAATCAGTTGCTTGGCGTATTTGTTGTATATGGTTTTCTTCATCGTTGTATAAAGAGACGGAGCGATTGGCGGATGCTCTCACGCACAAAACAGATGCGGCATCCGGCGCAAAGTGCGCTCCTTGACTGCAAAAGTGCAGTTTAGCATTTGCAAAGGTAAGCAAAAAACGTTGGGCATACGTTACGTTTACGCAAAAAAGTTCGGACAACGGCTGCGCCAATGCGCCAATCGGAACAGTCAACCTTGAGGCCTTTTTAGCAGTGCTGCGGCAGTTGCCGCCAGAAAGTGGCCGAGTTACGCATCGTAAATGGACGGTTTACGGGTCAAAAGTGGCCGAGTTACGCATCGAAAGTGGGCGCTTTTTTGAGCGCATCCACATCAGTTTGATAATCAATGCAATACAAAACCGCCACAAAAGCACATTTCCGGCACGCTCAAAGTTGCGTTTTGGAAGCGCAAAAAAGACAAGGTTTATGGCAAATTGTGACATTTTTAGGCTACTTTTGCAAAACGTAAAGAAATAGAAGATGGTAAAGAAAAAGAAAGCCAACAACACACCCTCACTGGCAGGGGCGTTGGGCTTTAGAAATATATTCTACAACGAGAAGCTGAAATTCATCCTTGGCATTATCATATTGGCCGTCACGGTGTATCTCATGTGGTCGTTTGTCTCGTTTTTCTCAACGGGCGATGCCGACCAGAGCATCATCGAGACGCCGAGAGCCGGCGAAATGCTGAATGCCAACGGTGAATATCACAACAGCTGCGGCTCTGTCGGAGCGCGCGCGGCCTACTTCTTCGTGAAGCGCTGCTTCGGTTTTCCGGCCTTTCTGATGCTGCTTTTCCTCCTTCTCGTGGCCATGAAACTCATGCGAGCCTACGAGGTGAACCTGCTCAAGTGGTTTTTCGGCACGGCCATCGTGATGGAGTGGTCGTCGATAACCCTTGCCAAGTTCTTCGCACCCCTGTTTGACGACTGCGGCTACAACCCCGGCGGCGACCACGGAGTCTACATCGCGCGCTACATAGAGAACCTTGTGGGGGCGCCCGGACTGACGGTGGTGCTCATAGTCGGCGCAATAGTGTTCCTCACGTTCGTGAGTGCCGAAACGATATACTTGATTCGCAAATTGCTCAACCCCACGTTCTTCATCAAGAAGATACCGTTCAACGTGGGCGTTGGCGGCAATGGCGAATACAGTCAGAACGCTGCGGCGCAGTCAACGGCAAAGACCGGCAAGCTGAACATCGTGGAAGACCCCGACACGTTTGACGACCCCACGACACAAGTGGTGACGTTTGACGATGGCAAACGTCCTGCGGAGAGCAAAGAAAAGGTGGTTGTGCCCGTGGCAACGAGCGGAGAACCTGCGGCTGACAGCGGCGAGATGACCGTGGAAGTGCCCAAGGACGAGGAGAAAGCCGACGGCACCGACCTCGTGAAGGTTCAGGTGGGCGACAGCTATCAGTCGCCATACGACCCCAAGCGCGACCTTGAGAACTACCACTACCCCACGCTGGACCTGCTCAAGAAGTATGAGAACGACGGCAAGCCCTACATCGACATGGCCGAGCAGACGGCCAACAAGAACCGCATTGTGGAGGTGCTGCACAACTTCGGCGTGGAAATCAGCTCCATCAAGGCCACCGTCGGACCCACAATCACTCTGTATGAAATCACGCCTGCCCAGGGAGTGCGCATATCCAAGATTAGAAACCTCGAAGACGACATCGCCCTGAGCCTCTCGGCACTGGGCATACGTATCATTGCGCCCATTCCGGGCAAGGGAACCATAGGTATAGAGGTGCCGAACGCCAAGGCCAATATCGTATCTATGGAGAGCATACTCAACTCCAAGAAGTTTCAGGAGACGGCAATGGAGCTTCCCTGCGCCATAGGCAAGACCATCACCAACGAAGTGTTCATGTTCGACCTCGCCAAGATACCTCACCTGCTCGTGGCCGGTGCCACCGGACAGGGAAAGTCGGTAGGTCTGAACGCCATAATCACTTCGCTGCTCTACAAGAAGCACCCCGCAGAACTGAAGATAGTGCTGATAGACCCCAAGAAGGTGGAGTTCAGCATCTACAGCTCCATCGCCAACCACTTCCTGGCCAAGGTTCCCGACGACGATGCGGAGCCTATCATCACGGATGTGACCAAAGTGGTGCGCACACTCAACAGTCTGTGCAAGGAAATGGACACCCGCTACGACCTGCTGAAGATGGCTGGCACGCGCAACATCAAGGAATACAACAAGAAGTTCATAGCCCGTCAGCTCAATCCCGAGCACGGCCACCGCTACATGCCCTACATCGTGGTGGTGATAGACGAGTTCGGCGACCTGATAATGACGGCCGGCAAGGAGATAGAGATGCCTATAGCCCGTATAGCGCAGCTCGCCCGCGCCGTGGGCATACACATGGTGATAGCCACTCAGCGACCCACCACATCCATCATCACGGGTAACATCAAGGCAAACTTCCCCGGACGTATCGCATTCAAGGTAAGTGCCATGATCGACTCGAAGACCATTCTCGACCGTTCGGGTGCCAACCAGCTGATAGGCCGAGGCGACATGCTCTTCCTCAACGGCAACGAGCCGGTGCGTGTGCAGTGTGCCTTCGTCGACACGCCCGAGGTGGAGCGCATCAACCAGTTCATCTCGCAGCAACAAGGCTATCTCACACCGTTTGAACTGCCCGAGCCAGACTCCGACTACGACGGCGGCAGCGGTGGCAGCTCGGCCGACATGGACCTGATGCACTTCGACTCCATGTTCGAGGAAGTGGCGCGCATGATAGTGCTCAACCAGTCGGGCAGCACCAGTTCCATACAGCGCAAGTTCTCCATAGGCTACAACCGCGCCGGCAAGCTCATGGACCAGATGGAGAAGGTGGGCATCGTAGGTCCTGCAATAGGCAGCAAGCCGCGCGATGTACTCATACAGGACGAGGTAAGCCTGAACAATCTGCTGGCCAACCTTAGGAGATAACTCCAATACATTATTGTATGTATAGAAACACGGCGGCTTGCTTCGGTGAATAAAAAGGATTATCTTTGCAGCCAAGCGGCTTGGCTTGGATGGCAAGCGCAAGCGGTTATTAGACAAAAACGTCAACGTATAAATTTGCAAATAGACAAGATGAGGAGACTGTTATATCTGTTTTTTGCGCTGCTGACGGCGGTTTGCCACACGGCAACGGCGCAGACGGCACGCGAGGTGCTCGACAAAACGGCGGCTACGCTTAGCAACAAGAGCGGAGTGACGGCACGTTTCTCCGCCAAGAACGGACAATACGGCAGCACGTGCGGCACTATATACATAAAGGGGCGCAAGTTTCACACCTCAACCTCCATGGCCAAGGTGTGGTTTGACGGACGTACGCAGTGGACATATCTGAAAAGCAACAACGAGGTGAACGTCAACAATCCTTCGGAGAGCGAGCTTCAGGCCATAAACCCGTACAACTTTATATATATGTATAAGTCGGGCTACACCAACACCATGACCTCCAAGGGCAATGACTATCAGATACGCCTCAAGGCCAAGGGCAACAAGCAGATAAAGGAGATGTACATCACCGTAAACAAGAAGACTTACGTGCCCTCTCAGATACGCATGCTGCAAGGAAAGGTGTGGACCACGATAACCGTCACCAACTTCAAGAAGACCAACCTGGGCGACAACACGTTCCGTTTCAACTCGCGCGACTTCCCGTCAGCCGAGGTAATAGACCTGCGATGACTCTTTCTCCCCTACGTATGCACATGATTCTGTTCCGCAACATGTGGCTGTGCGCACGCCGCAGCCCTGTTTCGGTGCACAATACAGCCGGACGGGCGGTGCAGCTCGTGGGGTTTCTCTTGCTTGCGCTGTACTTCGTGGCCGTGGGAACCACGCTTGGCCTCACCGCAACGGGCGGACGCTACGGCATTGTGCTCGCTTTCGTGCCGCTCATGCTGTCGTTCGACTTCCTGCTGAGGCTCGGTTTGCAGCAAACTCCGGCGGTTGTGGTCAAGCCGTATGTGCTTTTGCCGGTGAAAAAGACCGCTGTGGTCGACTGTTTCCTCGTCCGCTCGTTGGTGGGAACGGTCACTGGACTGTGGATATTCCTCTTTCTGCCCTGCGCAATAGTCTGTTGCTGTGGCGGACTTAGTTTCTTCTTGTCCGCAGCCCTGTTTCTTGTTGGTATGTTCCTGGTGGTTGTCAACAGCCAGTGGTATCTCTTGATTCGCACACTTGCCAGTCGCCGTGCGGCCTGCTGGCTTGTTCCAATCGTTGCCTATGGCGCAGCCGACGTCTTGCTGCTCGCCGCATTGGACGGAAACATACAGGCGGTAATGGACTTCTGCGCCGACTACTGCCTCACGCCCGCAGCCGTGACAGTCTATGTAGCCGTTTCCATTGTCTTGTTCGTGGCCAACCGCACTGCTCTGTTGCGCGGTGCCGCCGCAGAAGTGGCTGGCGGCCGAGACACGGTGGCAGAACGGCGGCTGCATCTCGGCGTGTTGGAGCAGTTGGGGTGCACGGGTGAATACTTGAAACTGGAAGTCAGGAGCGCCATACGCAACAAGACGGTGCGCCAACGCTACATTTCGGGATTCATAAGCGTGTCGCTGCTCAGCATTGTGACCGTCTTCACCGATGCCTACGACGGCGACGTGATGCGCAACATGTGGTGCCTCTACTGCTTCGTGCTGTTCGGTGCGCTCAACCTGGTGTGGGTCATGGGCGTTGAGGGCAACTATATAGACCTGCTGATGACGCAGCGAGACAGTCTGTTCCAACTGCTTCGCGCCAAATACTACTTCTATTGCGCGGTGCTGCTGCTGCCGTTGCTCATGCTCACTCCGGCCATCGTCACCGGGAAATATCCGCTACTGATGATTGCGGCCTACATTCTCACCACGTCGGGCACGGAATATTTTCTTCTGTTTCAGCTCGCCGTGTACAACAGACAGGCGCAACCGCTCACGCAGAGCGTCACCGGCAAGGGCAATTCAGCGTCTCCCCTGCAACTGACGGTCAATCTTTCGGCGTTCATCTTCCCCGTTGTGCTTGCCCTGGCACTCACTTGGCTCTTCGGAACCACCATCGGCTATGGCATCATGTGCGCCGTTGGACTTGCTTTCACGCTAACTCACAACCTCTGGCTGCGCAATGTGTATGACCGGATGATGCGCCGCAAATACGCCAACCTCGACGGTTTTCACGCCACGATGGAACACTGACGGTGCGGACTGAATTGCGTAACGGCAAAAAAACGACAGAACAACAATAACAAATAACCACAATAAAACTACTTATTATGAACAAGAAGACAATGCTATTAGGCTTGGCACTGCTCGCCACTGCGCTGTTTGCCTCTACCGATGCGGCAGCAAAGAAGAAGCAGACGATGAAACACTACCTGTTTGCCTACTTTACGGGCAACGCTCCCGAGAAGGAGCAGGTGTGCTTCGCGGTGAGTGACGACGGCTTCAACTACACTCCGCTCAACGGAGGCCAGCCGATTATCGGCAGCGACACAATCGCCTTGTCCAAGGGTGTGCGCGACCCGCACATACTGCGCGGCGAGGACGGACAGTACTACATGGTGGTCACCGACATGCGCTGCTCGCTCGGATGGACAAGCAACCGAGGCATAGTGCTGCTGAAGTCGAGCGACCTCATCCACTGGACCCACCACACGGTGCACTTCCCCGAGCGTTTCAAGGGAACAAACTTTGCCAACGTGACCCGCGTGTGGGCACCTCAGACCATCTACGACAAGTCTGCCGGCAAGTACATGGTGTACTTCTCGCTGCTCACCAACGACGGCACCATCCCCTACGACAAGGTGTTCTACTGCTACGCCAACGCCGACTTCTCCGATTTGGAATCGGCACCCGAAGTACTGTTCGACTTCAAGGAGCCAAGCATTGATACTGACATCGTACAGGACGAGAACGGCACATACCATCTGTTCTTCAAGACAGAGCAAGACCGCAAGCACAAGGGCATAAAGAAGTACACTTTCACCGATCTCCATGCTCCTGAGACATGGAAACTGCGCCCCGGTTTCTGCGAAGTGACCAAGAGCGACGTTGAGGGCGCAGGAGTGTTCCCGCTCATCAGCGGCGGCTGGTGCCTCATGTACGACTGCTACCGCGACCATCACTACCAGTTCGCGAAGAGCACAGACCTCGACACGTTCACATTCGTGCAGGACACGCAGACATCGGGCGACTTTACGCCACGTCACGGCACCACAATGCAGATAACCAACAAGGAGTATAAGCGTCTGGTCAAGGCGTTTCCTCCGGTGAAGAAGTAAAGACACGATGTTTTTTACAGGTATAATAATAGCGGTGAGCACATTCCTCATAATAGGGATGTGCCACCCTCTTGTGATAAAGACGGAGTATTACACAGGCACACGCCTTTGGTGGCTGTTTCTTGTCTGCGGCCTTGCGGCCATTGTGGGTGCGCTTTTCGTTGAGAATGTGATAGGTTCGTCGCTCCTCGGTGTTGTCGGAGCGTCACTTCTGTGGTCAATCGGCGAACTTTTCGAGCAGCGCAACCGGGTGAAGAAAGGCTGGTTTCCGATGAATCCCAAACGGGAAAATGAATACAAATAGATGAAAACCGTACTGATACTCGTGGGCAAGACCAACGGAAAGCTCTTTGCCGCCGGGATAGACGACTATGTTGGGCGCATCAACCACTACATGCCCATGAGCGTAGTGACCATTCCCGAACTGAAATCCACCAAGAACCTCTCGCAGGAGCAGCAGAAAGAGATGGAGGGACGGCTGATTATGGACCAGTTGCAGCCTTCCGACACAGTTGTCCTGCTCGACGAGCACGGCAAAGAGCCTCGCAGCGTGGAACTGGCACGGTGGTTGGAGCACAAGAGGCAAACGGCACGACGGCTGGTGTTTGTCATTGGCGGTCCCTACGGTTTCTCTCAGCAGGTCTATTCGCGCGCCAACGAGCTGCTGTCACTGTCGCGCATGACATTCTCCCACCAGATGGTTCGGCTCATCTTTGCCGAACAGCTCTACAGAGCGTGCACCATCATACAGGGCGAGCCGTATCACCACGAGTGAAACGCTGCGCCCGATGCCTTCGGAGTTACATTTGCGGTTCTGTACGTGTAACCGAAATGTAACAACTTTGAACTTGTTATGTAGAAAGGATTGTCTACTTTTGCAACCGAAGAGAAAGGATAAACAACTTCATAATGGCAAACAAAGACTGCAAGATACTCGTGGTGGACGATGAAAACGACCTCTGCGAAATTCTCAAGTTCAATCTTGAAACCGAAGGATACACCGTTGAGACCGCAAACTCTGCCGAGGAAGCCATGACGCTCGACCTGCCGTCGTTCAATCTGCTGCTGCTCGACGTGATGATGGACGGAATGTCCGGTTTCGCTTTCGCCCGAAAACTGAAGGGCGACGGCGCAACCAAGGCTCTACCGATAATCTTCCTCACGGCGCGCGACACGGAAAACGACACCGTGACGGGCTTCAACCTCGGTGCAGACGACTACATCTCAAAGCCGTTCTCCATACGTGAGGTGCTGGTAAGGGTGAGAGCGGTGTTGCGTCGCACGATGGACTCGTCGTCGGAAGAGGAGCACACCGTGCTCAGATACCAGGGACTGGAACTCAATCTCAGCAGCAAGACGGTGAGCATCGACGGCGAAGCGGTGCCATTCACCAAGACTGAGTTTGAAATCCTGCACACTCTGCTTGCCGAAAAGGGGCGCGTCTTCTCCCGTCAGGAACTCATCGACCGCATCTGGCCGTCGGACGTGCTCGTGCTCGACCGCACCGTTGACGTGAACATCACTCGTCTCCGCAAAAAGATAGGACGCTTCTCCAAGTGCATCGTGACGCGGTTGGGCTTCGGCTATTTCTTCGACGCTTAGCCTAACCGTCAGCTTCGGCTATCGCGTCTGCCGAAGACTTTTTGCCATACGCCTTATAGGTGGGTTCTATAAATTACCACCGTAACAAACAACAAAACAACATGGGTTACGTTTTGCCGTCTTTTGGACTCTTTTCGGTTCATATCGCCACCTCGTTCGGTCGTAATGCTCGCATTGCTCCCTTACTCGCTGACGATATGTACTCGAAAATAGTCTCAAAATCCAGCAACGCTAATTTATAGAACCCACCTAATATAGTAAAAGGAAAAGCCTATGAACAAGACCGCACTCGGCCGCAGGATGTTCTGGAGCGTGCTCGCCATATTTCTCGTGTTTGCTGTTCTGTTCATCGTTTTTCAGCAGATACGCGAAAAGGAGTACAAGATAGACACGCTAAACTTCCGCCTACAAACCTACAACTCGCAGCTCTATGAGCACATTCTGCGCGACGGCCGGAGCGAGAAGTCCGTTGGAGACTTCCTGCGCAGCCATCAGCTCACTCATGTGCGCATCACCATGACAGACAAGCGAGGCAATGTGTTCTACGACAACAAGCGCAAGGATTACAATCACATCCATAACCACATACTGCGCAAGGAGATACGCGAAGCACTGGCCACTGGCAGGGGCTACGACATAAGCCGTAGCAGCGAGAGTGTGGGCGGCGACTTCTTCTATTCGGCCACATACTTTCCCGAAGGCGGCGGCGTGGTCATACGCAGTGCCTTGCCCTACGACAGCGGACTGGCCAACTCCCTGCGCGCCGACCAGCACTTCCTTTGGTTTGCCCTGGCTGTAGTGGTTCTGCTCACGGGCGTTCTCTACCGTTTCATACAGCGTCTCGACTCAAATGTGACTAAGCTCAGGATATTTGCGCAGCGGGCCGACCGCAACGAAAGCCTCGACACCGAAGACCTTGTGGGCTTTCCTGCCGACGAGTTGGGCGAGATTTCGGAGCATATCATCAAGATTTACAAGCGTCTGCAGAAGACCAAGGAGGAGCAGAACGTGCTGAAACGCCAACTAACGCAGAACATTGCGCACGAACTAAAGACTCCCGTGGCCAGCATACAGGGCTATCTGGAAACCATACTCACCAATCCCCAGCTTGACGAGGGGCAGCGCAAACAGTTCCTTGACCGCTGTTTCGCCCAAAGTCAACGGCTCACCAGCCTGCTTAGCGACATCTCCACACTCAACCGTCTCGACGACGCACCGGAGCTGAACAGTCTGGAAACGGTGGACATTGCTCGGATTGTAGACCAGATATCCAAGGAGACAGCTCTCGATTTCCGCCGCAAGAATATGACGTTCGTCAACCGTTTGCCCGACAGTCTGCCCGTGCGCGGCAACCAGTCGCTTCTTTACAGCATCTTCCGCAACCTCATTGACAACGCCATAGCCTACGCCGGCGAGGGAACAACCGCCACATTGACAGCTTGTGAGGGCGAAGGCGACACGTGGCACTTCATGTTCTGCGACAATGGCAACGGTGTACCAGCCCAGCATCTGCCCCGACTGTTTGAGCGGTTCTACCGTGTGGACAAGGGCAGAAGCCGCAAGATGGGAGGCACAGGACTCGGGCTTGCCATAGTGAAAAACGCCGTACAATTCCACGGCGGTGCCATCTCTGTGGCCAACCAGCCAGAAGGCGGACTGCGCTTCGACTTCACCATAAGAAGAAACATGGGCTGAGGCGGAGCTATATAGGCTATCGAATGGTCTTCGAATGCCTATCGAAAGGTCTTAGACAGCCTTTCGATAGGTCTCAAACTGTCTCCGGTATGGTTCTGTCCGGCCTCGCATATTGCCTGATTTGGCCTCTTAAATAGTCTTAATCTCCCAGCAAGTATCTGCCGCAAGGGGCTAAAACCGCAATAATTGGCATTAAAGCTTTGTTTTTCAGCTGCTTTTCTGTAACTTTGCGCAAATACTTTATGGTTATCCTTGACTTTTAAGCATGCAAATAAGCAAATATCTTGTTGCCAACAACCGAGACTTGAAGTGGGGACTGACGGTCAGCACAGTTGGATATGAGGAGATTGGACCCGGCGACCCGTATCCTACACGAGGTCACGCCGACGGCTACTATTTTGAAACAGAGCGTGGCCGTGTGCTCAATGAGTATCAGCTGCTCTACAACCTGGAGGGCAAGGGAGTGTTTCGCAGTACCCACCAGGAGGAAACATCCATTGAGGAGGGAGACCTCTTCCTGCTTTTCCCGGGCGAATGGCATTCCTATCACCCTCTGCCCGAAACGGGATGGAAAGGTTACTGGATCGGTTTCAAGGGCAAAAACATGGACGACCGCGTCTCAGCCGGTTTCCTCACTCCCGAAAAGCCCATCTATCACGTAGGTTTTTCGAGCGAGGTGGTGCATCTGTTCAAGGAGGCTTACGCCGCTGCGGTGGAGGAAAAAGCCTATTCGCAGCAGCTTCTGGCAGGAATGGTCAACAACCTCGTGGGACTGATGTACTCGCTTGAGCGCAACATCGTGTTGGGTAAGGACAACGCACACGTGGACATGATCAACAAAGGCCGTCTCCGCATACGCGAAGGGCTTGAGAGCAATCTGACCATCCAGCAGATTGCCGAGGAATTGGGCGTGAGCTACTCCAATTTCCGCAAGCAGTTCAAGCTCTATACAGGACTCAGCCCGGCCATATATCAGCAGGAACTTCGACTGCAAAGGGCAAAGGAACTGCTCACCACCACGGATATGAGCATAAAGGAGATTGCTTACCGACTGAATTTCGACTCTCCCGACTATTTTTCAGCCAAATTCAAGATAAAAACAGGCCGCAAACCCAGCGATTTGCGACAGCACTGACATATCCAAAAGCCGAAGTTCTGCGCCGCAACAATCACGTTTACTGCGCCGCAACGGCCAAACCTTAAAACAGAAACTTGCCAACTTCCTCTTGGAAACTTGGCAAGTTTCTCGTAGAAATCAGGCAATTTTCCTTAGCACACAACCCCCTTTGCTCCGGCGCCCTACCCCCTTTCAAAAGCGAGGGAGGCGTGGGGGATATACCAGTTGACGCACCTTGTTTTCTATAGCATTGCAGTTCAAAATTGCACACTCCATATTTGGTGTGCGCAGTTTGCGCAAAATTCGTTTTAAATTATTTTAAATCCCAATTGGCTTTTAGTCGCTTGTTGATATAAAACCATATCTTTGCATAGAGAGATAACAGTAGAAACAAGGAATAGCAAAGTAAATAAATGTTTGAGAATTTAAGCGAGAGACTGGAGCGTTCGTTCAAGATTTTGAAGGGCGAAGGCAAGATAACGGAGATAAATGTGGCCGAAACGCTGAAGGACGTGCGCCGTGCGCTCCTCGATGCCGACGTGAACTACAAGGTAGCCAAGTCGTTTACCGACACCGTGAAGCAGAAAGCTCTCGGAATGAACGTGCTTACGGCTGTAAAGCCCGGCCAGTTGATGGTGAAGATAGTACACGACGAATTGGCTGAACTCATGGGCGGCACTGCCTCCGAACTGCATTTGGAAGGCCGTCCGGCCATAATCCTGATGTCGGGACTGCAGGGTTCGGGTAAGACAACGTTCAGTGGAAAACTGGCAAACATGCTCAAGACACGCAACCACAAGAAGCCTTTGCTCGTGGCGTGCGACGTTTACCGTCCCGCAGCTATCGAACAGCTGAAGGTTGTGGGTGCCACAGTCGACGTGCCGGTATATACGGAGCCTGACAACAAGAACGTGGTGGAGATTGCCGCCAACGCCATACGCGAGGCTAAGGCCAAGGGCAACGACGTAGTAATAGTCGATACGGCAGGACGACTGGCCGTGGACGAGGAGATGATGAACGAGATTGAGACACTCAAGAAGTCGCTCAACCCCGACGAAACGCTCTTCGTGGTTGACTCAATGACGGGTCAGGACGCAGTGAACACGGCCAAGGAGTTCAACGACCGACTCGACTTCGACGGCGTGGTGCTTACGAAACTTGACGGCGACACGCGCGGTGGTGCTGCTTTGTCGATACGTACTGTGGTGACAAAGCCCATCAAGTTTGTCGGAACAGGCGAGAAGATGGAGGCCATCGACGTGTTCCACCCCGACCGTATGGCCGACCGAATACTCGGCATGGGCGACATCGTGAGTCTTGTGGAGCGCGCCCAGCAACAGTTTGACGAGGCCAAGGCCAAGGAACTTGAGAAGAAGATTCGCAAAAACAAGTTCGATTTCAACGACTTCATGGCGCAGATACAGCAGATAAAGAAGATGGGCAACATCAAGGACCTGGCTGCTATGATACCGGGAGTGGGCAAGGCCATAAAGGACATAGACATAGACGACAACGCCTTCAAGGGCATTGAGGCCATAATAAACAGCATGACTCCCAAGGAACGCGCCAACCCCGACCTGATAAACCAAAGCCGCCGTATGCGCATAGCCAAGGGTTCGGGCACCAACATCCAGGAAGTCAACAGGCTCATGAAGCAGTTTGACCAGATGAGAAAGATGATGCGTCTGGTGGCAGGCACGTCAAACTCGAAGATGATGCAGATGGCCAACGCCATGAAAAACATGAAGGGTATGCCCAGAATGTAACCGTGGCGCGAGCTTTACCATAGACCTAAACTTATATAACAATATGCAACTGATAGACGGAAAGGCCACTGCGGCCAAGATAAAGGAAGAGATAGCCGAAGAGGTGGCGCAGATTGTGGCCAGAGGAGGCAAGCGCCCGCACCTCGCTGCGGTGCTTGTGGGTCACGACGGCGGTTCTGAGACATACGTCAAGAACAAGGTTATCGCATGTGAGGCGTGCGGTTTCAAGTCTTCGCTCATCCGCTTTGAGGACACGGTGAGCGAGGAAGAACTGCTCGCCTGTGTGGACAAGCTCAACAACGACGCCGACGTTGACGGTTTCATCGTGCAACTGCCGTTGCCAAAGCACATAGACGAACAGAAAATCATTGAGGCAATCGACTACCGCAAGGACGTTGACGGTTTCCATCCAGTCAATGTAGGCCGCATGGCCATCGGTTTGCCGTGCTTCATATCGGCCACTCCGCTTGGCATAATCACTTTGCTGAAACGCTACAACATAGAAACGAGCGGAAAGAAGTGCGTGGTGCTGGGTCGCAGCAACATCGTTGGCAAGCCTATGGCGCAGCTGATGATGCAGAAGCAGTATGGCGACGCCACCGTTACAGTGTGCCACAGCAGGTCGAAAACGCTCAAGGAGGAGTGCCGCCAGGCCGACATTATCATCGCTGCAATAGGCCGTCCCGACTTCGTAACGGCCGACATGGTGAAGGAAGGTGCAGTGATTGTTGACGTTGGCACGACGCGTGTGCCTGACGCAACACGCAAGAGCGGTTTCCGTTTGAACGGCGACGTGAAGTTCGACGAGGTTGCTCCCAAGTGCTCATTCATCACTCCGGTGCCCGGAGGCGTAGGTCCCATGACCATCTGCTCGCTGATGAAGAACACTCTTGCGGCCGGAAAAAAGGAGTTCTACAAGTAATGACGGCCGATGAACTCTACCGCAAAGGCAACGAATGTCGCAAGGAAGGCAACTGGCAAGAGGCCATAAACAACTATATAGCCGCCATAGAGCTTGACGCAAACAGTCCTGCCGTGGAAGCAAAGGCGATGCTTGACGACATCCTGAACTTCTATCACAAGGATGCGTACAACCCCTGACGGTACAAGAACACAGGCGACTCGCAGAGCCGCCAATAGAGAAAGGAATGCTTTATGAGTAAGATGAGAGGTGCCATTGTGGTTGACACTGACCGGTGCAAAGGCTGCTCGCTGTGTGTGGTGGCCTGCCCGCAGGAGGTGATTGCCTTGGCAAAGAAAGTGAACATACACGGTTATCCGTATGTGGAGGTGGCCAACGCCGACGCTTGCGTGGGTTGTGCGGCATGCGCAATAGTGTGCCCCGACGGCTGCATAACGGTTTACCGCAAAAAGATGGAGGAGTGACAGCATGGCAGAACAGGAAGTGACATTGATGAAAGGCAACGAGGCTATAGCCAGGGCTGCCATACGCTGTGGGTGCGACGGATTCTTCGGCTACCCCATAACGCCTCAGAGCGAGATTATAGAAACGCTTTCGCTCGACAAACCTTGGGAAACAACAGGCATGGTTGTGCTGCAAGCCGAAAGCGAAGTGGCCGCCATCAACATGGTGCACGGTGCTGCCGGTGCCGGCAAGAGGGCATTCACATCCTCGTCAAGCCCTGGTGTGGCACTCATGCAGGAGGGCATAGCCTATATGGCCGGTGCTGAAATACCCGGTGTAATTGTCAACGTACAGCGCGGAGGTCCCGGTTTGGGCACGATACAGCCCTCACAGAGCGACTATTTTCAGGCCACTCGCGGAGGCGGAAACGGCGACTACTATATAATAGTGCTTGCTCCTAACTCTGTTCAGGAGATGGCCGACTTCATGGATTTGGCCTTTACGCTGGCCTTCAAATACCGTATTCCGGCCATGATATTGAGCGATGGTGTAATCGGACAGATGATGGAGAAGGTGGTGATGCCGCCCTACAAGCCGCGCCGCACCGAAGAAGATATCAAGAAGGAGTGTCCTTGGGCGACGTTCGGTCGCGAAAAGGGACGCCAACCCAATATTCTGACCTCGCTCGAACTGAAACCTGAAGCTATGGAGGCACACAATCTGCACCTGCAGGCCAAGTATCGGGAGATAGAACAGAACGAGGTGCGCTACGAAACCATGCAGTGCGAAGATGCCGACTACGTGATAGTGGCCTTCGGAAGTGCCGCCCGCATAGCCCAAAAGGCCATTGAGATAGCCCGCAGCGAGGGCATCAAGGTGGGACTAATGCGTCCGATAACGCTCTGGCCGTTCCCCTCAAAGGCCGTAAGCGACATTGCCAAGGGCAAGAAGGGGCTACTCGTGGCCGAGATAAACGCCGGCCAGATGGTCGAGGACGTGCGGCTGGCTGTCAACGGCAGCGTGCCCGTGGAGCACTACGGTCGTCTTGGCGGTATCGTACCCGAGCCGAACGAGATAGTAGAGGCACTGAAAACAAAATTAATGTAGAGGAGGCAAAGACAAATGGACAATATAATTTCACCGGAAAATCTGGTATATAAGAAGCCTACCTTGATGAACGACGTGCCGATGCACTACTGTCCGGGGTGCAGTCACGGTGTGGTTCACAAACTTGTGGCAGAAGTTATCGAAGAAATGGGCATGGAAGACAAGGCCGTAGGCGTAAGCCCCGTGGGTTGCGCCGTGTTTGCCTACCGCTACTTGGACATCGACTGGCAGGAAGCAGCCCACGGTCGCGCACCAGCAGTGGCTACGGGTATCAAGCGTTTGTGGCCCGACCGTCTGGTGTTTACCTATCAGGGCGACGGTGACTTGGCGTGCATCGGAACAGCAGAAACCATTCATGCACTCAACCGTGGCGAGCATATCACCATCATATTCATCAACAACGCCATCTACGGAATGACCGGAGGCCAGATGGCCCCTACCACTCTGATGGGTCAGAAGACCAGCACTTGTCCCTACGGACGTGTGGCTGAGCTGCACGGCTTCCCGCTCAAGCTAACAGAAATAGCCGCCCAGTTGGAAGGAACGTGCTACGTAACGCGTCAGAGCGTTGAGACTGTGGGTGCAATCCTCAAGGCCAAGAAGGCCATACGCAAGGCTTTTCAGGCTTCGATGGACGGCAAAGGCAGCTCGTTGGTGGAGATTGTGTCCACGTGCAACAGCGGTTGGAAGCTCTCGCCGCACAAGGCAAACCTGTGGATGCAGGAGAATATGTTCCCGTTCTATCCGAAAGGCGACCTGAAGGACACCATTTAGGTGGGTTTGTCAACAACGAAAAAGGAGAAGAAAACAATGAAGAAAGAGATTATAATATCGGGATTCGGCGGTCAGGGAGTGCTCTCCATGGGCAAGATTCTCGCCTATTCGGGACTGATGGAAGACAAGGAAGTGACGTGGATGCCGGCCTACGGACCTGAGCAGCGCGGCGGAACTGCCAACGTCACCGTGATAATCAGCGACGAGAAGATATCCTCGCCCATACTCAGTACCTACGATGTGGCCATCGTACTCAACCAGCCTTCGCTTGACAAGTTTGCTCCGAAAGTCAAGCCGGGCGGCATCTTGATTTACGATGGCTATGGCATAATGAAGCCAACCGACCGCAAGGACATCACCGTGTACCGCATTGACGCTATGGACAAGGCGGCTGAGATGAAGAACAGCAAGATATTCAACATGATTGTGCTGGGCGGATTCCTGAAAGTGTGCCCCATTATAAGCAACAGCGGCATGGAGAAGGCTCTCTACAAGACTCTTCCCGAACGCCACCACAATCTCATTCCGCTGAACATGCAGGCTCTGGAAGAGGGAGGAAAGATAATGCAGCAAATGTAACTGCGGCAGCTGCTTAGAACAAGCGATTACGAAAAAGGCCATGCGTACGGTTTCGACAAACTGTGCGCATGGTCTTTTTTAAGCTTAGGCTATATGCCCTACATGATTGCCGTATCACTCGAAATGTCGGATGAACCAGCTATAAGAGGCTATATTCTGCCGCAAAGACACCAAAAGCACACGATTTGGCAAAACGAAGGGACACTATTTTGCCAAATCGCACTCTTTTAGCCTCTATTTGGCAAAATAGCGCTTCCACACTTACCCTCTTATGACCATTACAATCTATCCCCACCAAGGAGCAGAGGGCGAAGAACTTCTCAAGATACACTGCCAGAACGACCGCCTTGTGATGCAAGAATACGGTTTCACGTCGAAAATGCCGGAGAGCGAGTGCGTGGCTGAGTTGGTCAGGAGGTATGGGGAGTTGGCAGGAATTGGCAATACTGGGCAGTCGGACAAGACAGATTAAAAATATGCTCTTCATTCCGCCCTCTATTTCAGATAAAAATCGTACATTCGCACCAGGAATATAAAAGTGGAGAAGATGATTGCCACGGGCAGAATAGACATGGTAATCTATACGTCACGCGTCATCTATGTCTTGAAAATGAAACTCTCCAACAACGGCGGTCTCGCTGCTGCAGAGCAGCAAATCTCCGCCAACCAATACGCTGAGCCTTTCAAGGCTGACAAGCGCAAGGTCATCGCCCTCGCCGTGGAACTCGACAGCGAGGGAAAGGGACTCGTGGATTGGAAAGAGGTAGCCGCAGTTAAAAAAGAGATGATAACCAATTTTCCAATACAATAAGTTATGTTACAAAACAAATGTTTCGCCCAAATTTCAAGAGGAACAGGAAAAATTTGGGCACTCTTTGTCATCTTTGCCACACTGACATTCCTGTGTGGCTGTAGCAATGACGACCCGACAGAAGACAGCACCCCCCAAACTGCCAGGCATCCCTATAGCGGGAGTGTGCCCAATGTCATCATCGATACCGATCTGGGCAATAGTGCGGATGATGCGCTTGCCATGCAAATGTTGTTCAAATATCGTTCGGAGGGGAAGCTGAATCTGCTGGCAGTCATGAATGGCATCAAGGTGAAGAAAGCCAAGCAACTCCTGGATTGTTTTATGCATTATTACAAGGCAGACGATGTGCCGGTGGGATTGATAGAAGGGGAGGAGTCCATCTTCGAAATGATGCCTTATTATCAATTGGTGGACAGTGTGTATGCAGACGGCACACCTTGGCTGCCCGCCACGGGCATTCCGCTCACCGACAGATTGCCTTCGTGGAAGGAATACCGCAAGAGGCTAAGTTTGGCTGCCGACAATTCGGTTTCCATTGTCTGCATGGGGCCTTTGACCAATCTGGGAAAGCTGATGGACTCGGAGGCTGACGAGTATTCTCCACTCAACGGCATGGAACTGATCAAGCAGAAAGTGAGGCAGCTGGATGTCATGGCTGGTAGTTTCACAAAGGTAAAGCTCAGATTCAATAAAGGTTTTATAGAGAAGGAATACAATGTTGCCGGCGACATACCTCTTGCCAAAAAAGTGTTGGAGGGCTGGCCCACAGACCTTCATATCCTTCCCTTGGAGGAAGGTATGAAATATCCGTCCGACCATGACGAGGTGCTCAACGACTACGCATGGAATCCGCAAAATCCGATGTATCTCATCTATTCCCATTACGACGAGTGGAAGAAGGGAGACGTGGGGCAATACTGGTGGGACCCGTTGACCGTCTTGCATACCGTGGAACCTGACAAATTCTTTGATTGCACAGACCAAGGCGTGCTCTCGGTGTCGGACAAAGGCATTACTACCTTCGAGGCGAAGGAAGGTGGCAAAGTGCACGTCATCAGCGTCAACCCTCAGCACACGTGGTCTGTATACCAGTACCTGAGTTTGGTTTCTCTTTGGAAGCCTTGATATAAGATGTAGTTTTATAACAGAAAAAAGGAAGAAAGTTAGGCTATCATAGGTATATCGTCTAACTTTCTTTTTCTTTTCAACAATCCGGGGCTACTATTTGCCCTTTACGTATTGGCGTATATATTCCATGATTTTCTGGCTTGATGCGTCGTCCTTGGGGAAGAGATAGTAGCGGTTGGATTTCGTAGTCCTGTCACCCTTGTGCAACACCATATTGTCATCTACATAGATGTTGCTGGGACCGTTGAATTCGAAAAGGTCGGGGTGCAACATTTGCATAAGAGTCACGGCATCCCACATGTGTAGAATCTTGTTGACTGTATGATGCGTGCAGATGTGGTACAGCGGACTGTCTTCCTTTCCCACCGACTTGAGGTCTGCCAGCAGGTCTTCGTTGTTGTAAGGAAACTTCTCGCCGCATTCCTGTGGCGAGAAGTACATGGGCACCGGACACTTGTCCATATAGACATACGCATGGTCCTTGTCCTGGGTGAAGTTGTAGTCAGGCTCGGCAGCCTCTCCGAAGTGTCCGGCCTGCTGATGGATAGCCGCCACCTTCTTTGCCACAAGTTCTACACCGGTGAGCGGAGAGTATTCGTCGCCCTCCGACTCCAGCAGACGAGCGAGGTTGGCAGCGAATCCTATGGAAATGATCGTGACGGAACTGTCGGGACATTGGCTCAAAATCTTGCGGTAGAGCTTGGCGGCATCGGGCAGCTCAGCAATTTGCGCATTAGAGAGGGTGCGTTTGAACACAGGCTCGTCAGTATATGTTTCCGGCTCAGCCATCTTGCCATAGTCAACCCACACCTTGGGATTTTCCGCACCGTCGTGTACCATACCGATGGGGATTTCTGGGTGTCCGTAATAAGTGTTCATGAGGTCGGCAAACTTCGGGTTTATGTCACCCATACGGTCCACCATGATTGCTTTCAGATTTACCTTCCTCTGGTCCATCAGATTGTAGAGGGCAACCATCGTCACAACATCATCCGTAGAGGAAGCGATATCGGTGTCGAGAATTACTGTTTTTGCGACAGGCTGTGGCTCGGGTGAGTCTGGCGCATTGTCTTCTTTGCTACAGGATGTTACAACCCCCATGATCAAAGTCAAGACCATCCATCCTAAAGCAGTTTTAATTCTCTTCATGGTTATTCCGATTTTATGTTGATATATATTTACGCCACAAAGTTACACTTTTTTGCCAAATTAGCATAAAATAACACGGGGAGGGTAAATCCTGTCACCCTTTTTACTACCTTTGCCACACAAAGACAAAACAGGGTAATACAATAACCAAACTTTATTAATAACAAAAAAACACAAGTACAATGACAAAGAAGATTTACTTTTTCGCAATGATGACCGCATTGTTCCTGCTGGTGCCCACCACTCTTTGGGCTGAGCAATCGGGCACATGCGGCGACAACGTTACATGGTCTATGAACGATGAGGGCGTGCTGACCATCGAAGGCAAGGGAGCAATGACAGACTATAACTGCTGGGAATCTCCTTTTGAAGCTCTCTCTCCCGCTCCTCAAGACCTAGTCATCAAAGGCGAAGTTACAACAATTGGAAAATATGCGTTTTATTATTGCACTGGACTGCAGAATGTGGACATCTCTGGTTCTGTGACAAGCATAGGAGACTATGCGTTCTCTGAATGTGTAGAACTTGAAAACGTAACTATCTCCAGTCCTGTGAAAAGCATTGGAACACATGCGTTCGAAAAATGTTCCGAACTGACAAGCATAACCCTCCCCAGCTCCGTGACAAGCATAGGAGACTATGCGTTTAGTTCATGCAGCGGACTGACGAGAATCGAATCTTTGGCTGAGAATCCTCCTGTCTGCGACGGCGATTATGTCTTCAATGGAATAGACAAGGAGACCTGCGAGTTGGCCGTACCGGAGAAATATATCAACGCATACAAGACCGCAGATGGATGGAAGGAATTCACAAAAATCGTCACTGGTATCAGCAGTGTGTCAAAGGATAACAATGCAGTAGTTTCCGCAAAGAACGGAGCAATCACCGTAACTGGAACTGCTAGCAATGCCGTAACGGAAGTGTATAGCACCAGCGGTGTATTGGTTTACCGTGGCACAAGCAAGACCGTAACCGTTCCGTCGGCAGGTATCTATATTGTAAAAGCCGCCGGCAAGACCTTCAAAGTCAATGCTGCCAAATAATAGGCAAGCATAGAGACGTAAAAGAGTGAAGAGTGAAGAGTGAAGAATGGGATGCGCATAAGCAAACTTTCATTCTTCACTCTTCGTTCTTCACTCTTCACTTTCCCCTACAGCTGTATCACTTCGATGCCTCCGCACTCCACAAGATGCCGGAAGCAGCCTTCGGAGGGGAACAGGCCGGCGTAGATGCCGGCGCAAATGAGCACGCCGCCGTGGGCAAATATCGCCACACGGTGGTGTTTTTTTGTGCGCAATTCGTCGAGAAACGCCGCAACACGGGCGTATAGTTGCGGAAACGACTCGCCGCCGGTTGGGGCTACGTGCATGAAATCGTCGTACCACAGTTGCAGACGCGTGTCTTTGATGTCGTCAAACCGCTGCATCTCCCAGTCGCCCATGTTCATTTCCTTGAGCCGATTGTCCACTGTCGGGTTGGCATAGCCGCAGTGGGCAGCCAGTTTGCGTGCGCGTGTCAGCGGCGAGGAGTACACCTCGTCAAACTGTCCGTACTGTTCAAGGTTGCTCTTCGTAGCGTCGGCCTCTTCCAAAAAGGTGTCGGCTACGGGCACATCGGTCCATCCATAGCACGTGCCTTGGGGTACTCCCACGTGGGTGTGTCTTACTAAAACCACTTCCATAGTGTATTTCCTATTCGTTACTTCTTGATTCTCAATGCAAATCCTGTAAGGTTTATTGCGCGTTTGTGGCGACAAAGACCACGGCAAGATACACGCTAAGCTCCACCAGCAGGAACATTGCGCCGCAGCAGTCGCCCGTATAACCATGCAGACGGCGCCAAATAAGCAGGTATATGAGATACATGGCAAAGCACGGGACGAACACTATCGTCTGCCAACCGTGCGGCATGACGAACCAAAGGTACAGCCCCAAGGGCAGCAGTCCCTGCACTGCCAGACTGATGCTGGCCGACAGAGGCATCCTGCGATACACCGTCTTCGCCTTCGACTCGGCTTCGGTGCGCGCGTATGGCATGGTCATTATCATCTGTCCGGCCAGCATCTTGGCGTATGGGTCGGCCATAAGCACCGTCAGAGCAGCCAATGCTGGAGTGAGAGACGTGAGGCAGAGCAGCACAAGCAACTCATACAGCACTATGCCGAGCACGCCGTAGGTGCCTATGCGCGAGTCTTTCATTATGGCGAGCACCCTTTCGCGGTCAGTGCCTCCGCCGCCGAAACCGTCGAAGAAGTCGCACAAACCGTCTTCGTGCAACGCTCCGGTAATCAGTATTCTTACGGCCATGGCCATGACTACGGCAAGATGAAAGGGGAAAATCATGCTGCCGAAATACAGAGTGGCTGCCATTGCACCGCCCGTGAGCCATCCTGCGAGCGGCCAGTGCTCCACCACCGTCTTGTAACTGTCCTTGGGCGGTTGGTAAATCCGCCAAAATGGAAGTCGGGTGAAGAAGATAAACGCCGCCCAGACGTTGTCGTACCATTTAGAAGTATTTAGTGATATGCGCATTTTCAAAGTTGTTCATTTCGTTCATCATCCTCACAGCACTGTCTATCAGGGGATAGGCACACAGAGCGCCTGTTCCTTCGCCAAGTCTTAGTCCGAGGTTCAGCAGCGGCTTGGCACCCATCGTGTCGAGCAGAAGCTTGTGGCCGCTCTCGTCGCCCTGATGGCCGAATATCATGTAGGGCATGGTTTCGGGATACAGTTTCGTTGCCGCCAGGGCGCAGGCGGTCATGATGAAACCGTCTATTAATATAATAAGGTGCAATTCCGCTGCGCGCAGCATCGCCCCGACAGCTGCCACCATCTCGAAACCGCCGAAATAGCGTATGGCAAACTCTGTTTCGTTCTCATTGTCCGGCTTTGATGCGGCAAGAAATCTTTCCACGGCTTGAGCCAACACCTCTGCCTTGTGGCTCATTCCCGTGGAGTTGAGTCCCGAACCTGCTCCGATGCACTTGTCGAGCGGCACTCCGCCAAGCACGTTCATCCACACGCTCGACGGCGAAGTGTTGCCTATGCCCATCTCGCCTATGCAGATAACGTTGCTGCCCAAGGCTTTGCACTCGTCCACCTGTTCTGCGCCCATGCTCAAAGCCCTGTCCATCTCCTCGCGACTCATGGCCGCAGTGTGTAGGAAGTCCTGCGTGCCGGGAGCTATCTTGCGGTCAGTGATGCCAGAAATGCCGCTGAAGTCGTGGTCGACACCCACATCCACTATGCGCAGCTTGAACCCGTGCTGGCGGCAAAACAGGTTTACGCCACCGCCGCCACGGGAGAAATTGACCATCTGTTGCCATGTCACCTCGCGCGGCGACACGCTCACGCCCTCGCGCTCTATGCCGTGGTCGCCGCCAAACAGGAGGTGGCACGGTGCGGTCAGACTCGGACGGAGCGTTTGCTGCACGAGACACACCTGCAAGGCAATGTCTTCAAGTCGCCCGAGCGAACCCTTGGGCTTGTTCAGATTGTCTATCTTGCGGCGTATCTCTCCCTCTATGCTCCTGTCGGGAGCTGAAATCTTGTATGTTCTCATATCCTAAAGACTCCCCTTAATCACAGTCGGTATGCCGCAAACCATAAGCACCACGACGTCGGCGTGTGCGGCAACATACTGGTTCATCCATCCCTCAAGGTCGGTGAAGCGGCGTTGCACAGCGTTGTCGCTCACTCCGCCACTGCCAATCTCGTTGGTGACGAAGATATATGTGGCATCGTTCTTGTCGGTGAACTTATCGAACTCTGCCTTCAACCCTTCGAGAGCCTCGTCTACAGAAGGCTGTTCGCCGTCGGCCTTGTCGCGGTTGAAGAAGAAGTTGGTATACCACAGCGTGAGGCAGTCTATCACAGCCACGCGCCCGGTGAGGTCGTGACGGCTCAAGAGCTGCTCCTCCTCAATGTTTGTCCACTGGCTTCCGCGCCGTGCCTTGTGCCTCTCCACCCTTTGGCGAAACTCCTCGTCCCAGATGTGCGCCGTGGCCACATACACCGGACTGTCGCTCAGCCTTAGCGCAAGGTTTTCGGCGTATGCGCTCTTGCCCGACCTCTGTCCTCCGGTTATCAGTATTATCTTTCCCATAGCATATCGTTTTCTTGCCGGTTTTTCCCATTTCCGCATTCCGACGTTTTCGACCAGTCGGTGCAGACCACTTGCAAAGTTACTCCAAATATGTATAAATGAGAAAAAGCCAGTGCGTTTTGCGACAAATACGTAGATGACCTACATACCGTATAACGAGGTGCATGGGAGATATAACGATTTGCCAAACCATTCGCTCCAAAAGGGCAACAAGACAAGCTTAGTAGGCGCTGCGCCCTCGCTCCCCGAAAATGTATACAATCTTTGCCAAAAATGTATGCAATCTTTTGGGAAAATCGATATGATTTTCGGACGTAACTGATGCCTGCATTTTTAAGGAGTGTTATTTCGTGGCAATGCGCAATGGACAAATGCCACGAAAAGCGCTCTTTTCATGTCAAACGATAAAATAAACAGCAGAAAAGTTTGCATTTTAGAAGAAAAGACATACCTTTGCAAACAGAATAACAACAAAAGCAAGAATATGAAGAGATTGATGAATGCATGGTGGTGGCGTAGCTCGAGATTGAAATAGTCGCGGGATACGAAGCTGTGCATATCAACTCAAGGATATCAAGAAAGGCTCGTCGTTACTGCGACGAGCCTTTTTCCGTTTAAGAACGCAAATATTGGCGGCATGAAACCTGCCGCAAGACAACATAAGAACAAGGAGACAAAACGATATGGGAAAGACATTCAAAGTTGACGAGAAAGGCTTCTACGGGGAGTTCGGCGGAGCCTACATACCCGAGATACTCTACGCCACGGTGGAGAATCTGAAGGAGCAATACCTACGGATAATGGAGACAGAGGAGTTCCAGAAGGAATACATGTCGCTGCTGCGCGACTACGTTGGCCGCCCCTCGCCGCTCTACTACGCCAAGCGCATGAGCGAGAAATATGGTTGCCAACTGTACTTGAAGCGCGAAGACCTCAACCACACCGGCGCCCACAAGATAAACAACACCATAGGCCAGATACTGCTGGCCAAGAAGATGGGCAAGCGGCGCATCATAGCCGAGACCGGAGCGGGACAGCACGGCGTGGCCACAGCCACCGTTTGCGCGCTGATGGACATGCCTTGCGTGGTGTATCAAGGCGCGCTCGACGTGAAGCGGCAGCACACCAACGTGGAGCGAATGAGGATGCTTGGCGCCGAGGTGCGCCCCGTAACCACAGGCAACCAGACACTGAAGGACGCCACCAACGAGGCCATACGCGACTGGTGCTGCCATCCGCAGGACACCTTTTACATAATAGGCTCAACTGTTGGCCCCCACCCCTACCCCGACATGGTGGCCAGGCTGCAAAGCATAATATCGAAGGAGATAAAGGAGCAGCTCACCGAGAAGATAGGCCGCGACTATCCCGACATTCTGATGGCCTGCGTGGGCGGAGGGTCGAACGCCGCCGGAACGATATACCACTACATCGACGACGAGCGGGTGAGGATAGTGCTGGCCGAGGCCGGCGGACTGGGAGCCGACAGCGGCCACACCGCCGCCACCATACACGCCGGACGGCTGGGCATACTCCACGGCTCGCGCACGCTGGTGATGCAGACCCCCGACGGACAGATAATGGAGGCCGAGAGCATTTCGGCCGGACTCGACTACCCCGGCATCGGCCCCATGCACGCCAACCTGGCGCAGCAACACCGCGCCACGGTGCTCTCCATCAACGACGACGAGGCCGTAAAGGCCGCCTACGAGCTGACCCGCATGGAGGGAATAATACCCGCGCTGGAGAGCGCCCACGCCATAGCCGCACTCGGCAAGATGAGCTTCAAGCCCGACGATGTCGTGGTGCTCACCGTGAGCGGACGCGGAGACAAGGACGTGGAAACCTATTTGTCACACAAGGAAATGGCAGGAGAATATGGAGACTTTTAACTACACAACCCAAACGCGCACCACGCTGGCCGACCTTTACACTCCCGTGGGCGTGTATATGCGCCTGCGCGACATCCACCCGCAGAGCGCCCTCATGGAGTGCTGCGACTATCACGACGCCAACAGCAGCCGCTCGTTCATCGGCATCCACCCGCTGGCATCGATAGCCGTTGCCCACGGCGTGGCCACGGCCACCTATCCCGACGGCAGCGTGGAGCGCAACGCCATCGACGCGCAATACAGTGTTGACAAGGCCATCAACGCCTTCCTGAAGCGTTTCCACGTGGAGGGCGACAAGGCCGAGGTGTGCGGCCTGTATGGCTTCACCTCGTTCAACGCCGTGCGCTACTTCGAGAACATAGCCGTGAAGGACACCACCATGGAGCGCAACGACGCGCCCGACATATTATATATAATGTATAGGGACATCGTGGTGTTCGACCATTTCACCAACCGCATGACCATCGTCACCCTGGGCGACGCCAGCTGCATCGACGCTTTGGCCAAGCTGATGAACAAGGACAACGCCCACGCCTATCCCTTCCACGCCGTCGGCCAACCCACATCGACACTCACCGACGAGGAGCACAAGGCCAACATCAGGCGCGGCATAAGCCACTGCCTCAGGGGCGACGTGTTCCAGATAGTGCTCTCGCGCCGCTTCGTGCAACGCTACGAGGGCGACGACTTCAAGCTCTACCGCACTCTGCGCTCGGTGAACCCCTCGCCCTATCTGTTCTACTTCGACTTCGGTGGCTTCCGCATATTCGGCTCGTCGCCCGAGACCCACTGCCGCATAGAGGGGCGCAAGGCTTACATCGACCCCATAGCCGGCACGACGAAGCGCACCGGCGACGCCGAGGCCGACCGCCAAGGGGCTGAATACCTGCGCAACGACCCCAAGGAAAACGCCGAGCACGTGATGCTCGTTGACCTGGCGCGCAACGACCTTAGCCGCAACTGCCACGGAGTGAAGGTGGAGTTCTACAAGGACTTGCAGTACTACTCCCACGTGATACACCTCGTGTCGCGCGTAAGCGGCACGCTCGACGACGACGCCGACCCCGTGAAGGCGTTCATCGACACGTTTCCCGCCGGCACTCTTTCGGGTGCGCCCAAGGTGAGGGCGATGCAGCTGATAAGCCAGTATGAGCCGCACAACCGTGGCGCCTACGGCGGCTGCATAGGTTTCATCGGTCTGAACGGCGAACTCAACCAGGCCATAACCATACGCACCTTCGTGGCGCGCAACGGCGAACTGTGGTTTCAGGCTGGCGGCGGCATAGTGGCCAAGAGCAACGAGGACTACGAACTGCAAGAGGTGAACAACAAGCTGGGCGCACTGCGACGGGCAATTGCCATGGCAGAAACTTTTTGAGTGAAGAGTGAAGAACGAAGAGTGAAGAATTTAATTGCTTGAGTGGAGAGCACGAACAACAAATGATCAAGATAGCGATAATAGACAACTACGACTCGTTCACCTACAACCTGGCACACCTCGTGAAGGAGCTTGGGGCGGAGGTGACGGTGCTGCGCAACGACAAGTTCGACATAGCCGACCTTGCGCAGTATGACAAGCTGATACTGAGTCCTGGCCCGGGCATACCCAGCGAGGCCGGACTGCTCATGGACGTGATAAAGACCTATGCCGGCAAGAAGCCCATGCTCGGTGTGTGCCTTGGCCACCAGGCCATAGGCGAGGCGTTCGGCGCAAGCCTTACTAACCTGAGCGAGGTGTTCCACGGCGTGGCCACCGAGGGCGCGCAGCTTGCCAACGACCCCATATTCGCCGGTTTGCCGCAGCGCATAACCATGGGACGCTACCACTCGTGGGTGGTTTCGCGCGACGGCTTGCCCGACTGCCTTGAGATTACCGCCCTAAGCGACGAGGGACAGATAATGGGATTGAGGCATAAAAATTTTGACATCCACGGCATACAGTTCCACCCCGAGAGCGTGCTCACGCCCGACGGACGAACCATTGTGGACAACTTTCTGAAGCTCTAAGGGCGCGACTTTCATAAAAAGAACAAGAACAAAAGCTTTTACACTATGATACAGATGAATGACATACTCAACCGCGTGCTCAACCATGAGGAACTCACACGCGAGGAGACAAAAGACATACTTGTGGGCATCACGCGCAGCGAATATCCACAGGAACAGATAACCGCCCTGCTCACCGCACTGCAAATGCGCGGCATAACCGTTGACGAACTGCTGGGCTTCCGCGACGGCATACTGGAGACGGGAGTGCCCGTGCCGCTCGACTGCAACCGCTACATCGACGTGGTAGGCACCGGGGGCGACCGCAAAAACACGTTCAACATATCCACCACGGCGTGCTTCGTGATAGCCGGAGCAGGCTACAAAGTGGCCAAGCACGGCAACTACTCGGCCACAAGCACCAGCGGAGCGTCCAACGTGATAGCCAACCACGGCGTGGCCTTCACCGACGATTTGGACCGTCTGAACCGCTCCATCAACGAGTGCGGCATCGTCTACCTGCACGCCCAACTGTTTGCCAAGGCCATGAAGTTTGTCGGCCCCATACGCAAGGCTCTGCCGTTCCCCACGTGCTTCAACCTGCTCGGCCCCATCGTCAACCCCTCGAAGCCACAATGCCAACTGCTCGGCGTGGCCAACCTCGACCAGATGCGCCTTTACAGCAACGTGTATCGCCGCATAGGCATCGACTATGCCATCGTGAACAGCATCGACGGCTACGACGAGATTTCGCTCACCGGGCAGTTCAAAGTGACCACCAACGACTACGAGCGCGTGTTCAGTCCCCACGACATCGGCCTCAACACGGCTAAGCCCGAAGAGCTTGTGGCCGGAGCCACCGAGGAGGAGGCCAAGCAGATATTCGACAACGTGCTTGGCGGCACCGCCCTGCCGGCGCAGAAGGACATCGTAGTGGCCAACGCCGCCTTCGGCATACAGGTGCTCGAACGTGGCAAGAAGCCTATAGAGGAGTGCATAGCCATAGCCCGCGAGTCGCTCGACAGCGGCAAGGC